>JBHJJF010000023.1:0-8741 GCA_050042885.1 Candidatus Phaeomarinibacter sp. | reverse complement strand
GAACAATCGGCACAACACGTGTTTCAGGGATGACGCTTGGCGCACCAGACACCCGCTGTTCAACGGTGCGGTCCGCTGAAACCGTCAGAGACCAGATGCCATAGAGAGCAGCAATAGCGAGGATGCCGACAACGACAAAAGCGCCGCGCGGCATACGTGATTCTTCCTCCGCGTCCGGAAAGACCAATTCCGGCCCAGCACTCTTCGCTGCGTCAAACTCCGACTTGAATGCCGCCACCATCTCGACTTGATCAAGCCCAAGATACTCTGCATACGAACGAACAAATCCGATTGAGTAGGCCCGGCCAGGTAGCGCATCAAAGTCGCCACCTTCGATGGCTTCAATCTGGTCACGTCGAATGCGCAACTGGCCGGCAACATCGGAAATGTCTTCGCCCAGCGACAGCCGCGCCGCATGCATCTGTGCACCGGTGGTTCCGCGCGGCTCAGGGTTATCATCCTGAATATCACGCAAGTGCAGGCGTCGGGTAGGACCAACAGACGCGTCTTCCAGATTAAGTTTGGTCACTTTGCCCATGGTGCGGCCCGTGTATCCCCTTTTGCGCCTGAACATCTGCCCTACCAGAGCGTCCAGAGCGACCGAAATTAAATACGCATCGATCCTGCGCGCCGTCAGTGCACATTCAAATACGACCTCAGGGTCGCGCAGCCTGTAAAATGTTGCGCACAGAATGTCAGAAGGTGGTTACTAAACTAAAAACCGCTCGCAACTGCAATGGTTTACACGGATTTAGATCGGAATCTTATGGTCACGCGCATAAGCAGCAAGCTGTTCGCGCAGGCTCCGGTCGGGAAGTTTTAGCCGCTGCTCAATGAAGCCTGCCAACTCGCCCCCAATCAGCTCAAGGATCATCGCCTTTACTGGCCCCACCGCAGCGGGCGGAATAGAGAGTGTCCGGAAACCCAGCCCGACAAGCGTCATGGCTTCCAGCGGCCGGCCGGCCATCTCCCCACACAAGGAAACGGGCACACTCTGCGCATTACATTCAGCCACCACATGCTTCAAAAACGACAGAACTGCGGGACTTAGAAGGTCATATCGATCCCCAACACGGGTATTGCCCCGGTCACTGGCAAAGAAGAATTGCAAAAGGTCATTCGACCCAATTGATATGAAGTCCACCAATGGCAAGAGAGCGTCCAGTTGCCATGCCAGGGATGGCACTTCCAGCATCGAGCCGACCTTGATGCTGGCAGGCTTGTCGAGCCTCAGCCTGTCCAACCGCGCGATCTCCTTGTCCAGCAGCGCGCGGGCCGCCTGAAACTCGCTGACTTCCGCAACCATTGGGAACATCAAGCGCAAATCACGTCCCGTGGCCGCCTGCAGGAGTGCCCGCAACTGATAGCGCAGCAGACCCGGGCGATCGAGAGCAATCCGAATGGCGCGCCACCCCAGTGCCGGGTTCTCTTCCTTGGCATGAGCCAGATACGGCAACACCTTGTCGCCGCCTACATCCAGCGTGCGGAATGTAACCGGCTTGCCTTGCGCAGCATCCAGGACATCAGAATACAAAGTCCTCTGCTCGGACAATTTGGGCATCGCCGACGCAATAAGGAACTGAAGTTCGGTCCGGAACAGGCCGATACCGTCCGCCCCCGCTTCGTGCAGATGCGGCAGATCCACCATCAATCCCGCATTGATCGTGAGTGATACGTCGATACCATCCTGCGTGACGGCGGGCTTGCCATGTAGCTCGCGGAACTGGGCCTGCCTGCGCGCACGAAACCGAGCCTTCTCAGAATAAGCATCAACGATTTCCGATGACGGAAGGGCATAGACCTCGCCCGTATCCCCGTCCGCGATGACCGCATCACCGGACTCCAGCAGGTCCGTAATACCTGCGACCCGACCGATCATCGGGATACCCAATGCCCGCGCCACAATGGACACATGCGCCGTTGCCGACCCTTCTTCCAGCACCAGCGCGCGCAGCTTCTCGCTGTCATAGTCCAGCAGTTCGGCCGGTCCCATGTTGCGCGCAACAACAATGGCGTCCGTCGGCAAGTCATCACCGGCTGCTGTGAGCGGCACACCGGCGAGATGGCTCAACAGGCGGTTGGCCAGATCATCAAGGTCGTGCAGGCGTTCACGCAGATAAGGGTCCGTCTGCCGCATGAGGCGTGCCCGGGTTTCGTTCTGCACACGCTCAACGGCAGCTTCGGCCGTCAACCCGCTTTCAATGGCTTCGCGCAACCGGGCCAGCCAGCCGCGGTCATTGGCGAACATCCGGTAGGTCTCAAGGATTTCGCGATGTTCGCCGGCGCGCCCCAGATTGTCGCCGGATAGCATTGCATCAACCTGCGCCCGTAGCTGACTGACCGCCTCTTCAATGCGCTGAAGTTCATCGCTGCTATCCTCGGCAATGATGCGCGTTACGTGAAAACGTGGTTGATGCAGAACGGCATGCCCAAGAGCAATGCCTTCAGAGATGGCAACACCGTGATGGTGCATTGCCCTGTCATCGACCAACTCGGCCTGATGAAGGGCTGCGAGATTGACCAGGTCACCAGATGCCACCATCTCAGCAAGCACCATGGCAACGGTTTCCAACGCCTCCATTTCTTCCAGCTTGTAGGCACGGGTCGTGACATTTTGAACGGCGAGCACACCCAGCACGCGACCGGACCGCAAAAGCGGCACACCAAGATATGAGAGATACGGATCTTCGCCGGTCTCCGGCCTGTAAGCAAAGGCGGGGTGGCGCTGTGCGTGAGACAGGGCCAAGGGCCGTGCTGTCTGCGCCACTGTACCAACCAGCCCTTCGCCCAAAGCCAGGAAGGTGTTGTGGACGGCTTCTTCGCGTAGGCCTTCAGTTGCGAAAAGCTCAAGCCGGTTGTCTGGCTGCAGCAGATAGAGCGAGCACACTTCCGCAACCATGTTGGAGGCGATCAGGCGCACGACGGTTTGCAGCCGGTCATCAGCTGACCCGGACTGTGCCATCACCTCCCGAAGGCTTCTCAACAATGTGCGCGGACCATGCGCGGTCTCTACCACCGGCAGTCAACCTCGTAAGTTGTGTGTCGTTAAGTCGGAAGCGTTGTGTACGCCCCCAGAGTGCACAAATGTGCAATTGCCATAAAATATGTGGCTCAAATTTGATCTTTTGGCAGATCAGAAGAATGCAGCCCTTATAGCACGGACAGACATGCCCGACTCGCTATTGACCTTACTAGGTCATGTACTTGTTTTTACCTGTGCTACGCAGCTTCCCCGTCAAGGCCATAGGCCGTGTGCAGTGCGCGTACTGCGAGTTCAGTATACTCGGCGTCGATCAACACGCTGACCTTGATCTCAGATGTTGAAATAACGTGGATGTTGATATTGCGGTCAGCAAGTGCCTTGAACATCTTTTGAGCAACGCCTGTGTGGCTTCGCATGCCAACACCGATGACTGAAATCTTCGACACATCACCGTCTGCCACAAGATACTGATACCCAATCTCGTCATTGGCGCCTTCAATCACCGCGCGGGCCTTTTCAAGCTCTGCATGACTGACCGTAAAGGTGAGGTCTGTCATGGAGCCGTCTTCGGAAACGTTCTGAACGATCATGTCCACTTTTATGCCCGCATCCGCAAGCGGACCGAAGATGGCTGCCGACACGCCTGGCTTGTCAGCCACTTTCACCAGCGTGATCTTTGCCTCATCACGCGAATACGCGATTCCGGTCACAAGTTCCTGTTCCATAATTTCCTCCTCGTCACAGACGAGCGTTCCAGGCAACTCCGAGTTGCCGTTTGCAGCAGCCACAAGGTCCGGCGCACCGGGCTCGTCAAACGATGACCGCACAAGCACCCGCACCTGGTGGGTCATCGCCATGCCGACCGAGCGCGTCTGCAATACCTTGGCGCCCTGGCTGGCCATCTCCAGCATTTCTTCGTAGGTGATCTTTGAAAGCTTCCGGGCCCGCGGCGTCATGCGCGGGTCCGTCGTATAGACACCATCCACATCCGTATAGATGTCGCACCGGTCCGCATTCAATGCAGCCGCAAGCGCAACCGCGCTGGTATCCGACCCGCCGCGCCCAAGGGTCGCGATGCGGTTGTTGTCACCTAGTCCCTGAAAACCAGCGACGACAGCAACGCGGCCTTCACCGAACGCCTCCTCCAGTGCTTCCGTCTCAATAGAGTCGATACGGGCAGCACCGTGGACACCGCTCGTGCGGATGGGTATCTGCCACCCAAGCCAGGAGCGGGCGGGAACGCCCATGTCGCTGAGCGTAATCGCAAGAAGGCCCGACGTGATCTGTTCACCCGCCGACACCACGGCATCATATTCACGTGCATCGTGCAGCGGAGCGGCGTCTTTGCACCAATCCACAAGTTGGTTGGTTGTGCCGGCCATCGCCGAAACCACAACCGCGACTTCATTGCCCGCCTCTACTTCACGTTTGACATGCGCCGCCACAACCTGAATCCGCTCGAGATCAGCTACAGACGTCCCGCCAAATTTAAGCACCAGTCGCGCCATGTGACCTGTGAGCACACCAGCCAGCAAGTGCTGGACCAATTGGCACGGTGCGCCATATCCTCTTTAGAAACTGATAGATACACGCTCCCTGGGCGACCAGGGAAACGGACTGCATGAACCCGCAAAACGCGGCGTACACATACAGGCAGCGCCCCAGACCTGCAACCAGCCGCATCTGAAGGCCTTTAAACGCAAGGATACCCCGATGGCAGCCATGCCCGAGGCACAGGTGGAAACCTCAAATGAGACTGTTGATACGCAGGAAATAGCCAAATTCTCGGCTATGGCAGCCGAATGGTGGGATCCCCACGGCAAGTTCCGTCCCCTGCATAAATTCAACCCCACACGGCTGAAATACATACGCGAACAGGTCTCCACCCATTTTAGCCGCGATGAACAGGTCCAAAAGCCTTTGGAAGGACTGCGGTTGCTCGATATTGGATGCGGCGGCGGACTGCTGTCGGAGCCGATGCCACGGCTGGGCGCAAAGGTCACTGGTGCGGATGCGGGCGAGAAGAACATCAAGACAGCCTCCGTCCACGCCGCTGAGCAGGGCCTCAAAATTGACTACCGGCACACTACGGCTGAAGCACTTGCCCAAGCCGGTGAACAGTTTGACGTCATCTTGAACATGGAAGTCATCGAGCACGTGGCGGACACACAGGCCTTCATGACGTCATGTGCCGGTTGCCTCAGGCCCGGCGGCTTGATGATCGTCGCCACACTGAACCGAACGGCAAAGGCCTTTGCGCTGGCTATCGTAGGCGCTGAATATGTCCTCGGCTGGCTGCCACGCGGCACCCATGAATGGAACAAGTTCATTACGCTCGATGAGATGCGCACCATGATGGAAAATGCTGATCTGCTGCCCGGTCAATTGACGGGCGTCAGCTTCAACCCACTGTCTGACAAATGGTCCGTATCCGGAGATACCGCCGTCAACTACATGATGACAGCGACCAGACCCGCTTAGTTGCGCTTGCGGCGCGGCGCCGGAAGAGGTGCAACCGCCACACCGTCATCTATCAGGTCTCGGGCTTCTTCAAGCGTCGCCTCACCGTAGATCTGGCGTATCTCGGCTTCCTTGTTGTGGATGGCACGTGCTTCCTCGGCAAAGCTGTCACCCACATATTCGGCATTCGCTTCCACATGGGCGCGCACTTTTTCCATAACGGTTGCGAGCTCCTGTGCAGCCTTGAGAGCCGCCCCGCCATCCCCGCTGGCCGCAGGCACATGAGACGCATCCGTATTCTGATTGCTCTTACGGGCAATCGAGGGAGCCATAAGCGACTTTTGGACCTCGGCTGAACCACAGACAACGCATGACAAATGTCCCTGCGCTTCCAGCGTGTCATACGCGCTGCTTGAAGCAAACCAGGACTCGAACTCGTGCCCATTGGCACAGATAAGGCTGTAGCGGATCATGATGTCGGTAAATTTGCGCTGTTTTCAGTATTTGGCAACGCAAATTGGCGGTCATGCTGAAGGGAAGGAATCCGTGATCGGGCGTCGGCAACCTTTGCTGGATCAATATCCGCGGCCACAAAGCCGACACGCAGCCCACCGTCGGCTAGTACCTCACCCCACGGATCCACAATCAGACTGTGCCCATATGTCTTGCGGCCATTTTCATGCGTGCCCGACTGGGCTGCCGCAAACACATAGGCACCGGTCTCAATCGCCCGTGCACGCAACAGCACATGCCAGTGGGCTTCACCAGTCACCTGCGTGAAAGCCGACGGGACTGTCAGATAATCTGCACCTGCCTGCGCCAGCGATCGATAGAGCGCGGGAAAGCGAAGGTCATAACAAACAGTCAGGCCGATCGGCCCAAACTCCGTCGGCACCAAGACGGCAGCATCACCAGGCCGGTAGTTTTTTGATTCGTGATAACGCTCGCCATTGGGCAGCGACACATCGAACATGTGGATCTTGTCGTATCGGGCATGAATCTGCCCATCCGGACCCATCATGTAAGAGCGGTTAGCCACCTTATCGTCGCCCACCTTGATCGCCAGTGATCCGACGCTGAGCCAGATGCCCAAATCTGCAGCCAGCCGTGACAGCACCGACACTGCATTTGTATCGGCTTCAGGTTTGACGGCTTCGAAAAGATGCTTGCCGCCAGCTTCCATCAACAGCGTGTTTTCAGGCGTGCAGACAAGCCGCGCGCCAGCTTTTGCAGCATCCTGGATGAAATCACTCGCCGCTTCGATGTTCGCACCGGGATCACGGCCGGAACGCAGCGTGATGCAGGCCGCGCGAAAGGGAGCGGCGGTCATGACCTAGCTGGCCAGCAGCGGATCAAGGGCACCTTTTGATTCAAGGGCATACAGCTCATCGCACCCGCCCACATGGGTATCACCGACAAAGATCTGCGGCACGCTGGTACGCCCCGTCAGGTCAATCATCTTGTCGCGCGCGCCCGGTGTGGCCATCACGTCCACTTCGTCATAGGTCACACCCTTGTCGCGCAGCAGGGCCTTGGCCCGATGGCAATAGGGGCAGATCTGGGTTGTGTAAATCTGGACTTTGCTCATGATTTCACCTGCGAACGCAGCCACTTAGCTGCTTGTCTGGAATGGCTCTTTGTTGGCCATCATATGGTGGCATCCTCCGGCCCTACAACCCGGGCCACGGTGAGAACATCAATCCGCCTTGCTCCAGCCCGTCGCAAGACCCCGGCACAGGCCTCAACCGTGGCGCCCGAAGTCAGCACATCGTCGATCAAAACAATGTGTTTGCCCGCAACTTTGGCCGCGGCGACGGCATCCGCGAGCCGGAATGCCCCACGCACATTGCGCCGCCGGCCGGCACGGCTTAGGCCCACCTGGCTCATCGTTGGCTTGATCCGCTGAAGCAAAGAGGGCGCGACCTCAATGCCCGCCCGCTCGCCTAGAGCCAACGACAGCAAGGCGGCTTGATTGAACCGCCGCCACATCAACCGCCGCCGATGCAGCGGCACTGGCACAAGGAGATCAGCACCTGCCAAAAAATCTTTACCGGCAATGCACATCCACCCTGCAAGCAGCGGGGCAAGGTCCATGCGATCACTGTATTTGAGCTGATGGACAAGACGTCGGGCCGCACCGTCATAAATCAAGGCAGCACGCGCATGGTCAAAGGCGGGCGTGCGGGCAATCGCCGCCGGGCTAATGGCTCCCTCACCGGCATCGCGCTCAAATGGCACACCTGAAATGGCGCATAATGGCCGCGTGATAAAGGCCAGCTGAGACCAAGCCTCAGGCGAGAGAGTACCGTGCTCCACCACCCGCTCACCGGTCAGCGGACAAACCGGTGGCAATGCAAAGGCCACAAGTCCCCTTGCAGCTGTCTTGGTAGCGCGTTGAAGCTCATGAAACGCTTTGCCCATCACCACAGGGTAAGCTATTTCAGCCCTGTGACCCACGCCAATCCACAGACACCGTTTGACACGAGCCTGATCCGCCAGCGGCGCGCGCGGGCGGCCTCCGGCTATGGTGAATTCGACTTTCTCAAGAAACTGGTGGCAGGCGAGATTGCCGAACGGCTACTGGATTCAAATCGGTCATTTGAGATCGGAGTGGATATAGGCAGCCATTCCGGCCAGCTGCGCGCGCCCTTGTTGGCAACCGAAAGACTGACGCACCTCATCCACGCAGACAGCGTGGACCCAATGGTCAGGCAAGCAGACGGCAGCCGCATCGTGATGGATGAAGAACACCTGGCCATCGGCGATGGCAAGATTGACTTTGCAACAAGCGCCCTGGCCCTCCACCGCCTGAACGCCCTGCCTGGAGCTCTCATCCAGATACGCCGCGCCCTGAGGCCGGACGGGCTCTTCATTGGCGCGATGTTGGGTGGAGAGACTCTGATCGAGCTGCGGACGGCTTTCTCGGAAGCAGAATCCGACGTTGAAGGCGGCATAAGCCCACGGGTCGCGCCTTTCGCAGATGTGCGGGACATGGGGGGATTGATGCAGCGGGCAGGTTTTGCACTGCCTGTCGTCGATGCGGATCGACACACGGTAACCTATGAAACACCATTTTCCCTGCTGCGGGATCTGCGCGGCATGGGAGAAACCAACGCGCTGAATGCCCGGCGCAAGCAGCCTCTGCGCCGGGTAACGCTCATGCGCATGGCCGAGATCTACGCCCAGCGCTATGCAACGCCGGAGGGTCGAGTGTCCGCGACAATTCAGATTGTCTATATAGCGGGTTGGGCGCACCACGAGAGACAGCCACCACCCAAACATCGAGACAGAGCGAAGC
>JBHJJF010000022.1:0-17791 GCA_050042885.1 Candidatus Phaeomarinibacter sp. | reverse complement strand
GTGCAAGAACTGCGGCGAGATGATTTTCCACCGGGACCTGGCGGAGAACCTGCAGGTCTGTCCCAATTGCGGGCATCACGGTCGCCTGCGCGCCAAAGAGCGGCTCGTCAATTTGTTCGACAACGGCACCTGGGAGAAGGTTGACAACCCGGAAGTGCCGGCGGACCCGCTGAAGTTCCGCGACCAGCGCAAATATACCGACCGGCTGAAGGAAGCCCGCACCAAGACCGGTGAGGCGGACGCGGTGACCATCGCGCTCGGCGCCATCGGCGGTCAGAACGCCGTTGTGCTTGTGCAGGATTTTGCCTTCATGGGTGGGTCGCTCGGCATGGCAGCAGGCGAAAGCATCGTTAAGGGCGCAGAGCTGGCGATTGAGCGCCGCGCGCCCTTCATTCTGTTTGCCGCTGCCGGCGGTGCGCGGATGCAGGAGGGGATTTTGTCCCTGATGCAGCTGCCCCGCTCGACGGTTGCCGTTCAGATGGTGCGCGAGGCGGGCCTGCCCTACATCGTGGTGATGACCGATCCGACGACCGGCGGCGTGACCGCGTCCTACGCCATGTTGGGCGACGTCCATATTGCAGAGCCCGGCGCACTCATCGGCTTTGCCGGTCCGCGCGTCATTGAGCAGACCATCCGCGAAAAGCTGCCTGAAGGGTTCCAGCGTGCAGAATATCTGCTTGAGCATGGCATGGTGGACATGGTGGTGAAGCGTGGCGACATGCGAGACACTCTGGCCCGGCTGATCTCACTGCTGATGATCGAACCAGCCACAGCCGCTGCATCGCCCGTAGTTCAATCCAACATGCCCGTGCCTCTTGAAGGTGGCGGTGCCCCAACGCCGACCGCCGGCGCCTAGATCAGGTCAATTTTCGTGCCAAGTGATGCCCATTCTTCTGGAGAGGCCTTGGCGAAGCGCCAGTCGAGTGATGCCATTCTCGACCGGCTGACAAGCCTGCACCCCAAACTCATTGACCTGTCGCTGGGCCGGCTTGAACGACTGCTCGGTGCGCTCGGCAATCCGCATCTGCATATTCCACCGGTGATTCATGTGGCGGGGACCAATGGCAAGGGGTCCGTCGTGGCCTATCTGCGTGCCATGTTTGAAGCCCAGGGATTGCGGGTTCACACATATACGTCGCCGCACCTCGTCAAGTTTCATGAGCGCATTCGTGTGCCCGACGCGACCGGCAAAAGCGCCCCTGTATCAGAAGACGAATTAATCCGTCTCCTGAGCGATTGCGAAACGGCCAATGATGGCGGTGATATAACGTTTTTTGAAATCACCACGGCAGCAGCCTTTCTGGCCTTCTCCCGCATTCCGGCAGATGTGACCCTGCTTGAGGTTGGGCTGGGCGGCCGCTTCGACGCCACCAATGTGATTGAGCGTCCAAGCGTCTGTGTCATCACGCCGGTCTCGCTCGACCATCAAAGCTTCCTCGGCGATACGGTCGGCCAGATTGCCGGCGAGAAGGCGGGGATTCTCAAGAAGGGTGTGCCCGCCATCATCGCGCCGCAGGTCGACGAAGCGCTTGAGGTCATCGACGGTGAGGCGGCGAAACTCGAAGTGCCGCTGGCCCGCTTCGGCCAGGAGTTCACAGCCTATGAAGAACACGGGCGGCTGGTCTTTCAGGATACGACCGGCTTGCTGGACCTGCCCCTGCCAGGCCTGCGGGGCCGTCATCAGATCGCCAATGCCGCCACCGCAGTCGCGGCGGCCCGCGCCTTTGGCGGACTTGAAGAACCAGCGATCGGCAACGGCCTGACGCAGGTCGAGTGGCCGGCGCGCATGCAGCGGCTGGCGGCGGGCACTCTGTCAGACAAGGTGCCCGGTGCGGAGCTGTGGCTCGATGGCGGGCATAACCCCGCGGCGTCGAAAGCCATTGCTGAAACGCTGGCCGACCTCGAGGACAAGAACCCACGTCCGCTGGTGTTGATTAGCGGCATGATGGACTCAAAGGACACCGGCGGCTTCTTTGAAGCGTTTGAGGGGCTTGCGTCCCACGTTCTGACGGTGACCATTCCCGGCCAGGCAAACGCGCGCAGTGCCGATGACGTGGCGCAAATGGCCAAGGCGGCGGGCCTTGACGCGGTTGCCATGCCGGACATCGAGACGGCGCTGGAGCGCGCCGCGGTTGTCTCGCCGCCGCCGCGTATTGTCATCTGCGGCTCGCTCTATCTCGCCGGTGAAATCCTCGCCCGCAACGGCTGAGACCGTCTTGTCCGGTAGGAAGTCGTTTTCTCCAGCCACGGTATGGTTGTCTTTCCGCGACTTGATCGCGGAATCCAGGGGCGGCTCACGCTGGCTTATGCGTGCTGCCCTTGGCCCCGCGATCATGTCGGTCGCGCGGGGGGGGCAATGACGGGGCGCCATCGAACCTGTCCGTATCCCCGGACTTGATCCGGGGTCCACTCTCATTCGCTGCGGTCTGAAGTGGCTGCGAGTGGGCTCCGGGTCTAGCCCGAAGATGCGGGTGTGATGATGCAGACGCAAAAAGGGCCACCGCTGCGCAGCGATGGCCCTTTGTATTGTGGTCAGGAACGTGCGGTTATTCCGCCGCCTGGATCGATACCACCTTATCGGTCGTCAGAAGGTCGCCCTGTACGGCTTCAGCTTCTTTTGCCGCTGGCTTGGGGGCTGCCGGCTTGGGGGCTGCCTTTGGAGCGGCCTTGGCTTTCGTCTTGGCAGCGGCCTTCCGCTTGGGCTTGGCCTTCGTTTTTGGCTTTGCCTTTGTCTTGGCTTTTGCTTTTGCTTTTGGTGCGGTGGCTGCACCCTCAGCTTTCTTGCTGTCGCGTTCCTTCAATGTCGCGTCAGACTGATGTGCTGGAACAGCGGAGCGGGAGAGCGAGGCGCGCTTCTTCGGCGCGGCCTTCTTCATGGCTTTCTTGAAGGCCGGAGACGCAGCACGCTTCTTGGCGGCAGCCATCAGCTCGTCGAAGCTTTCCTGGATGCAGTCGGCGAAGAAGCCGGGGTCCGGCACCATTTCGCGGCAGGACGTGATCGAGATTGTGATCTGACCGCCATAGCTGAAGACCGGCATGATGAGGCCCATGCCATCGAGGATCGGACCTGTACCGAACTGGGTGACCAGACGCGCGCCGGTCATGTAGAGCGGCACATTGGGGCCGGGCACATTGGTGATGACGCAGTTCATCGGCAGCTTCATGCGGTTGGCAAGGCCAAGGCCCGTATAGAGCCGGGCAGCCAGACCGGCGGTCGTTGACGGAATGAACTGGGTGTAGTCCGTCATCGTCTTGGCGCCAACGGCGTTGGTCAGTTCCTTGGAATTGGTGGTGTGCTCGAACACCGCCTCAAGGCGCTTCATCGGATCTTCAATGTCCGTGCCGATGCCCACCGTCATGGCGGACACCTGGTTGCCGGCGGATTTCTGCTTGTCCGGCGAGCGCACGGAAATCGGCGTCATGGCGACAAGGCTATCGCCAGGAAGCTCTTCCTTGTCGGCAAGATATTTGCGCAGGGCACCGCCGCAGACCGTCAGCACCACATCATTGATCGTCGCGCCGGGCACGGTTGTGCGGATGAATTTGAGATCATCGATAGCAAAGCTGCGGCCATCGAACACCCGGTGCGGCGACACGCAGCCATTAAAGCGGGTGCGCGGCACAGTGCCGGTCGACTTAAGATCGCCGGTGGACATTTTCAGGCCGGCGCGCGCCAGCGCCGGCACGGAACGTGCCACCACATTGGCAAGACGGAACGGCTGAACGGCCGTGTGGCCGGCGGTCCGCGCCAGAAGTTCCATCGCCAGCGGCTCCCGCTCGGGAACCCAGGGTTCGTCCGGCGGTGCCGGCTTGGCATTGGGATCCGTGTCATGAATGGCGGCGACCATTTCAGCGCCGGACACACCGTCAATAATGGCGTGGTGGACCTTGGACAGAATGGCAAAGGACCCCTTGGGGATGCCTTCCACATTGTCCAGGCCTTCAATGACGTAGAATTCCCAGAGTGGGCGGTTGGTGTCGAGCGCGCGGGAGTGCAGGCGCGACGCCTGAATGCACAGCTGTCGCCAGTCGCCGGGATGCGGCAGGGCGATATGGCGGACGTGGAACTCGATGTCGAAATCGGGATCCTCAAACCAGTAGGGATGATCCAGATTGGCCGGCACATAGGCCAGGCGCTGACGGAAGGCGCGCGACAGATGCAGGCGCGCTTCGTAATTCTTCAGAATTTCCTTGAAGCCCAGAACGCCGCCCGGGACGGTCGACTGGTCGTAGATGGCAACAGAGCCGATATGCATGGGCGCGTTCTTCGTTTCAAAATACAGAAACGAGGCGTCCATTCCGCTGAGCTGTTCCATGGCGTATCACTCCCCAAATTTTTGTTGCTCCGACTTCACCACACTTCCGGTGGTCGGGCAAAGCGCTGATACGCAGTCGCAGTACAGATTGGCACTTTTGGGGGAAATAAAAAGACGCAGCGCTTACAAGGCCCTAGCGCTTAACCTACTTCCTCCCAGATGGGCGCGATATAGACCGCGTGCGCCGCGTCCCGCAAGTTGAGGCAGCCATGCGTTTTTGCGGTGCAGCATGAGTCCACAGATCGGTGGCAGGGGCGCAAAACAAAACCGGCGGCCCCAGAAGGAGCCGCCGGTTTCAGTGTTCAGTGCCGAATGCGCTGACCGACTAGATCGAGTCTTCGATCCACTCGGAAATTTTGCTCTTGGGCAGGGCGCCGACCTTGGTGGCGGCAACCTGGCCGTCCTTGAAGATCATCAGCGTCGGGATACCACGCACGCCGTACTTGGTCGGGACGTTCGGGTTCTCGTCGATGTTGATCTTGGCGATGGTGAGCTTCTCGCCCATCTCACCGGCAATCTCTTCGAGAGCCGGACCGATCTGCTTACAGGGGCCGCACCATTCCGCCCAGAAGTCCACAAGGACGGGGCCGGACGCGTCAATCACATCGCCTTCAAAACTGTCGTCAGTCACTTTGGTGGTAGCCATGCGACGTCTCCTAAATGGGGCTGAGAAAGCGGGCCTACATGCCCGCCAGTCTCAGAAATTAGGGCGGGTCTGCACATGTGCCATGTGAACTGCCATGTGAATCGCCGCCCTTGGGTTGCTGTTGCTCAGAATGTAGGAATGGCCCTTGTGGGGGTCAAGTACAGTCTCAACAGTGTGATAAAGCCTAATTCACACTGATTATGCGTTGATCTAGCGCAAGGGCGGGCAATTCCATGAGCCGCGGGCCATCGGTCCACACCAGCGCGCACACCACATCCTTGCCCGGATAGGCTGCCTGCACCAGTGCGCGATAGGCTGCCATCTGATCAAGATAGAGTGGCGCCACGTCTTCGACGCGCTCGGGCGGCGGGCGGTTGGTCTTGTAGTCGGCAATCAGAATACGGTCGTCCGTCACCACAAGCCGGTCGATCTGGCCGGACAGGGGCACGCGCGTGCCGCGCCACATCACCCGGCCTGCAAGAGAGACTTCTGCCCGGCTGCCGGCTGCAAACAGCGGCGCGAACTGCGCGTCATTGAGGATGACCAGAACCTCCCGGGCGATGTCCTGTTGTGTGGCCTGGTCAAACTGATCAGCAGCGGCACGGGCGAGATAGCCGAGCGCCACCTCCTGGCGTGTCTCTGGGGCCTGCTCGGGCAGATGCTGCAACTAGGTGTGCACCACACGTCCCCGCGCAAACCGTTGCTCCGGTCTGGTGCCCCCCATGCCCAGCGTAGAGAGCGCAGGCGGTGTGCTGTAGGGGCCAGTCTCGTCATCTGCGCCCGGCATCATCGATGGGGCAAGGGGGCCAAGCGGCGTGTCCTCGGCAGGCGCGGGCGTTGAGACCCATGCGGGCAGATCAACAGGGGCAGATGCTGCATGATCAGCCTTGTCCCGCGTGGCCTCCACCAGCTGGTCGCTCTCCAGCCGCCAGAGCGTGCCGGGACCATCGGCAAATTCTTCCGCAATCTCTTCGGCTTTGGGCTTCAGGGCATCCGCAGCGCGCACATACCAGCTGGTGTCACTCATGCCCCGGGTGCCATGGGCCGCAGCAATGTACAGCCGGTCCATGGCGCGGGTCATCGCCACATAGAGCAGCCGTCGATACTCCTCGTCTTCGCGCGCCTCGCGCGCGGTACGTGCTGCACGCGACAGATCGTCCGCATCCGCCTTGCGCGGGCTGTAGGTGATGAGCCCGTCATCACGCGTGTCCTTGTGGGCAATGAGGGAGGCGCGTCCCGGCGAGCCGCTGGACGCCTGCACGGTGTCCGGCAGGATCACCACATTGGCTTCCAGACCCATGGCGCCGTGCACAGTCATGATGCGCACCTGATTGCCGCCCTGATCCAGGTCGCGCTTGATCTCGGTATCACTGGTCTCCATCCACGCCATGAAGCCTTGCAGCGACGGCGTGTTGGCGGCTTCGTAGGCGAGCGTCTGGTTCAGGAATTCGTCGAGCGGGTCATGCACATCCATGCCCAGCCGCGCGACCAGCCGGTCCCGCCCGCCATCGGCGCCCAGCACCCGGGTGAAAAACTCATGTGGTCTCAGCATGCCGGTGCGCGCCCTGATCTCGGCGAGATAGGCCAGCGCTTCGGGGGCCCCATCCACCATGTCGGCGCGCTCTTCCAGGGCTTTCCAGAGGGTTCCGGTGCGCCCGTGGGCGAGATCAAACAGCCCGTCCTCGGAGATGGTGCATAACGGACTGCGCAGCACGATGGCCAGGGTCAGGTCATCGTCCGGCAGCAGCGCAAACCGCGCCAGTGCCATCAGATCCATGACGGCGATATGGTCGCCTAGCACCAGCCGGTCGACACCCGCGACGGGAATATTGGAGGTCTTGAGCTGACGGATCAGCTCATCCACAAAGGGCCCGCGCCGGCGCACCAGAATGAGCACGTCGCCCGGCTGCATCACCCGGTCGCGCTGGGGCAGATACTCGTTGCCGATCCAACCGTTCAGCTTGCCGACAATGCGCGCGGCGAGCTTCGCTTCCTTGCTGCGGGCACTTACCGCATCGAGCGGATCATCCCAGAGTTCCTGCTCATCAAACTCATCTGGCTGCACTGGGGACCACAGTTCCACCAGCCCGGCGCGCCCCGTCCACACGCTTTCATGATGGATGGTATCCTCACCCGCCACGACACCATTGCGCATCGGCTCCGACCGGAACGTGTCATCGACGCTGGATAGAATTTGCTCTGCCGTGCGCCAGGAGACCGTGAGGTCGATGTCATGCCAGGTCTGCCCGGCAGCATCCGCCATGGCGCGGAACTGCGTACGGCGGGTCGAAAACTCATCCGGGTCCGCGCCCTGAAACGAAAAGATGGATTGTTTCTCGTCGCCCACGGCAAACAGAGTGCGGACAGCGCCCAGGCCGCGCCCCTCCTGATCCGGCGCAAAGTCGCGGGCGCCATCGCCTGCAAAGAACTCGGTCACCAGTGCCGCAATCACCTGCCATTGCTGCGGGCTCGTGTCCTGTGCCTCGTCGACCAGAATGTGGTCGAGGCCCATATCCAGCTTGTAGAGCACCCATTGCGTCGCTTCACGGCTGTTGAGCAGGGCGGTGGTCCGGGTGATGAGGTCGTCATAGTCCAGCAGCCCGCGCCGGGTTTTTTCGTCCTCATAGGCATCCAGCACTGCGCAGCCGACGCGCAGAATGGCAGCTGTAAGTGCCGCGGTTCGAGCAGCCCTGCACTTCGTCTCTATCTGTTCGACGCGCTTTTGCTCTTCGAGCAGCCATTTCTCTTCTGATGGGTGAGCTTTTCCAAGTTTTTCCGTAATTACATACGGCGGGGTTTTTGGCACAAGTTTCTGAGTGAGAAATACAAACCGGTAGGCTGAAAGCCAAGTTTCGGGCGTTGGTTCGTTGATGAATGAGTCAAGGAGTTTTCCATTGTCCTGGTCCCGCTTGCCGCTGGCAGACAGAACATCTCGCGCTGCTTTGGCACCTACAAAATCGGTTCTCTCAATCGCACCGGCAATGACCGCATGGGCATCTGAACCGGGCGGTACACCCAACGCCTCAGCCACAGCCCTTTCCGCCGCATCAAGGCTCTGCGCGTGCGCTACGTACCGCTTGATGCGGTGGCGCATGCCGGTGACTTCAGTCAGCAGCATTTCAAATGCCATTTCGTCCGCTTCGCCGACCAGTTTAACGACGGCATGGGCGAGCGGTGTCTCGGGGTCATCGACACTGTGCTGCAGAACCGTGTCACGCGCCTCCGCCAGAAGCTCCGTAGACTGACGGTCATCGGCGAGAGAAAAATGCGGGCTGACACCGGCCTCCAGCGGGAAGCGCCCCAGCAGGCTTTCACAGAACGCATGAATGGTCTGACTCTTGAGGCCACCGGGGGTTTCGAGCGCGCTGGCGAACAGACGGCGCGCCTTGGCGAGCTCGTCATCGTTGAGGTGGCGGCCTTCAAGCTGGAACAGAGCTTCCTCAAGATCACCCTCGGCCATGGTCGACCACGCCCCCAGCCGTTCGTAGAGCTTGGTCTGCATCTGGGCGGCAGCGGCGCGGGTAAAGGTAAGGCACAGGATGTGCTCGGGCTTGGTGCCGCTCAGCAGCAGCCGGGCCACGCGGCTGGTGAGCGTATGCGTCTTGCCGGTGCCCGCATTAGCGGACACCCAGACGCTGGCCGCCGGGTCCGCCGCATCGAGCTGCTTGTCGGTTGAGAGCTTTTGAAGGTCCGCATTGGCGCCGGAGGGTTCAAACGCAACCTCGACACCGTCGATCTTCAATCGGTGTCGGTTGCTGTCTGCCATTCTTTCACTCGTGCCAGATGGTCATAGTCGCCATCGTAAGTCAGGAATTGCGGTCGGGGCCGCGAGATATAGGGGGTGTCTTCCTCTTCAAACTGGGTCAGCAAGGCAACCATGTGCGCCATGGCGGCGTCGGCCGCGGTCATGACGTCCGACGTCTTGTCGACGGCACTCACAACCTTGCCCGTCTTGAGTTCCACATAGGCAAGCTCGCTGGTCAGCGCCGCGTCGGGGCCGACAACCGCGCCGTCCTTGTCCCTGAGAAACGCGCCGCCCCGCGCCATGGCGGCTTCGAGCGGCAGCTGGACCGAAAACTTGGCGGTGGTCTGCTTCGGCGTCGGCGCCGGGCCGGTCTTGTAGTCGAGAATGGCGAGCGAGCCGTC
The DNA here is from genome assembly GCA_050042885.1 of Candidatus Phaeomarinibacter sp. GTDB lineage: Bacteria > Pseudomonadota > Alphaproteobacteria > CGMCC-115125 > CGMCC-115125 > Pyruvatibacter. The sequence continues at coordinate 8,683 of JBHJJF010000022.1, read as the reverse complement.
CTCGAGCAGATCGATCCTGTCCGCAATGCCGCTGAGTGTGAACGGGCGCGTTGGCAGCACGACTGTGTGTTCACCCTTGAGTTCCACAAACGTCTGCTGGATGCCGGTGCGCCGCACGGCCTCCCAGTGCAAAAACCACTCAGCCACTTCAAGAAAGCGCGGATACCAGATCGCCTGAATGGCCGGCCGGGAGTCCGCGCCCTCGAATACTTCGTTGGCGATGGCCACAAGCTTGGCATAGGCGTTGGCCGGCATCGGGTTTGTGGCGGTGGGTGGATGGCGCCGGGAAAACAATTCGAGAATTTTGTGGATCATGTCGCCACGGTCGCGCGCGCCCGCATCCGCATCCAGATCACCCAGCACGCTCAGGCCCAGTACATGGCCCGCATAAATCTCATAGGGGTCACGGAACAGGGCGTTGATGCGGGTGACGGAGAGACGGGTGGGCCGTGCTTCCACTGGAGGTTTAGGAGCAGGACGCTCGATCTGCCGCGCATCGCGCACCGGCCGATCAAGTTCACGCGCCATGGCCAGCCACGGGCCTGACGGGATGGAGCGCTTCTTGGGTTTGCCATCAGAATCCTTTTCGGGATGCGGCAGGCCTCCGACCAGGTTCTCAAGCCGCAGCCACCAGCGCGACGGCACGGTCGGCTGGCCGTCGGCGCGCTCGGCACGGGTCAGAATGACATCACCGGTGCCGAGCCCCTGCGCCACGTCATGGGCGGCGAGACCGATCAGCCGCTCCGGCGCTTCCAGACCAAGCTGCGCCCGCATGGGCCGGTTGATCCACGCGCCTGTCTCGGCGCGCTGCGGCCATATTCCTTCGTTCAACCCACCGAGCACCAGCCTGTCCACGTGCTGCAGACGGGCTTCAAGGGGGCCGAGGATCTGCAGGCGGGCATGGGACCGGCGCACGGGACGGACCATGCGGCCCGCCATCAATGACCCCAGAATGCTGGGATATTCCGAAGACGGAATATCGCCCAGCAGCGAAGCCTGCTCCATGATTTCTGCCATGAAGGTGGACGCCGCCTCACCGGACGCGCCGGACCACAGACGCTGCGCGCCCGGTTCGTCGTTGGTCGCGGCAAGCGCTTCCGCCGCAACAAGGTGCGCTTCAACGAGGGTTGAAAAATCCGCGGTCTTTACGTCCGTCACCTCAAGGGAGGTGCCAAGGAACGACGAGAGCGCGGCGTGCAGCGACCGGGCGCGGGCGTGATCCTTTTCATGCAACGGCCCATAGGTGCGTGTGGCAGCTCCTTCAATGGCGGCCGCCAGCCCCTCAAGGCCGGGAGCAGGACGCGGCCCGCGCAGCACCTGCTTGTCGAGCAGGTCCACGAGCCCGTGAAACACACCGTCCTCCATGCCGCCGCGCGCCAATGGGTGGCGCAGGGCGGTGAGCAGGGGAACGGGCGCCAGCTGCTCCGTCAGCATCTCCGCGACCTGCAGCAAAAACCCGCCGGCGCGCGTATGGGCCAGTGGCTGCCCACCACTGTCGTCCACCACAATGCCCCAACGCGCCAGATCACTGGCAACCCGGCGGGCGAGACTTCTGTCCGGCGTCACAAGGGCAGCCGTCCTGCCCGGCGTCTCCAGGGTTTCGCGCAGGGCCAGCGCAATGGACAGGGATTCAAGCTGCGGGTTGTCGGCGCTGACCATGGTGAGGCCATCGAGCGCTTCCTCGATCAGCGGCGACAGATTTACATCGGCGTCTTTCCACTGGTCCGTGGTTTCCGCCGGGCGCTGGGCTTCGCTCACAAGGCGAGTGCGTGCCTCGGCCGTTTCAGATGCCTTGCCGTGGTCCCAGACCTTGATGGCCTGCCGGTCGCGCCCCATGCGTGACAGCAGCAGCCTGAGGCCGAATTGCGGATGCGCCGGTTCGCACGCCGCCCAGGCAGCGTCGTCCATCTGTTGGTCAAGACCCGGCAAAACCACAATGCCTTCGTCGAGGCCGGCGATGGTTGTGAGCATGTCGGCGGTGGCCTTAAGGGAGCCGGTGGAGCCCGCCGCCACGATCGGCCCCGGAGGTCTCTCCTGCCAACGCGCGCAGGTGGCCTTGATGAGGTCGGCCCGCCGCCGCGCCGGGTCCATCAGGCCCAGCGTGTCCAGCATCTGCGGCCAGGCGACGGTGATGACTTCAAGGAACTGGAGCGTCTGCTGCCAGTGGTCTGCGAATGTGTCATGGACCACGTCGTGCAGCTTGCTCAGAGGCACGTCCTGTGCCGCGAAGGTATCCATCAATGACGCAAGCTCACCGGCAAGGGCGATGGCCTGCGCCCGGCTCATGGTGGTGAGGCCGGTCTTCTCGGCATGGTGCGCGATGAACTGCGCCAGCGCCAGGGTGCGGTGCATGGGGTCGATAGCGGGCGGCAGGGTCAGCGCCGCGTCGTCCACATCCGGCCCGCCAAAGCCCGGCTCCTCGTCCACATCCCCCAGCGGTCGTATCTCGGGCAGCAGCAGCGCGTCGGTCTCGCTTTGCGCCAGCAGCGCTTCCACGAGGCTGCGGGCCGCGCGGCGGGTCGGTACGAGCACCGTGGTGGCCGCAAGCGCGTCCCCACGCGCCAGCAACCCCTCGGCGAGGGCCGGGAGAAACGGAACATGCGGCGGAATGGTGAAGACCTGACCCATGCCCCAAGTCTAACGCGAGTCGGACGCGAAGAGTCGCGGCATTGCGGGCATCATCCCACCTCATTCCGTATCCCCGGACCTGATCCGGGGACTACTCGCGACGGCTAATGGGCATAGGGCTGGTGGCTGAAGGCGGTACGGTCCCGCTGGCACTGAGGCAAGCAGGGCCATGAGTGGGCCCTCCGGTCACGCCGGAGGGATACAGGTTTTTGGGTGGGGATCAGTAACCTACGTCCGTGTCCCCGGACTTGATCCGGGGCCTACTCGCGGAGGCTATTGGGCACAGCGCTGGTGGTTGAGTTTGGAACAGTACCATCGGCAATGAGGCCGGCAGGACTGAGAGTGGGCCCTCCGGTCAAGCCGGAGGGATGCGGGGGTGATGAGATGGAACCCTAGAGATCGCGCAGGAAGGCTTCTGCGTCCTCAAGCGCTTCCGGTGTGCCCACATGCATCCACACACCGTCATGGCGCAGGCCGTAGGCGCGTTGGTTCTCGATGAGGCCACGCCAGACCTTGGTGGTGGAAAACGCGGTGTCGGTCACCGGCGCATAGAGTTCAGGCTTGATGATCTGCACGCCCGTATACATGAAGGGCGCGACGGAGTTTACCTCGCGCCACTCAATGCGGCCCTCGGCATCCATCGTGAAATCCCCGCGCGCCACATCGCCGACAATGTTGGCAGTAACCGCCAGCACCAGCAGCGCGTCCATCTTCTCAGCATCATATGCTTCCAGGAGTCGCGGCAGCGTCTTGCCCATGCCTTCCACCCAGATGGAATCGCAATTGTGGGTGATGATCGGTTTGTCGCCCAGAAGCGGCAGCGCCTTTTTGATGCCGCCGCCGGTTTCCAGCAGCTCGCCGGTTTCGTCGGAGATGATGATGCTGTCATCGTTACGGGCTTCAAGATGCGCGCGCATCTGGTCCGCGAAGGCATGAATGTTGACGATGATGCGCTTGATGCCCGCTGCCTGCAGCCGGTCGATGGCGTGATCGACCATCGGCTTGCCGGCCACTTCAATCAGCGCCTTGGGTGTGTCCTTGGTCAGATGACGCATGCGGGTGCCGTGACCGGCCGCCATCACCATCGCTGTATCGATCGGTGTCGTCATCACGTCACGCTGTGTTTCACGCTGTCGGGATCAATCGGCATACGGATTTTTTCAAGCGGAAGATGGCTGGCGAACCAGTCTGCGACCGGTGCGAGTGCCGGATGGGTCAGATCACGTGCCAGATAATCCGCCAGGCGCGGGATGTGCTGCAGGTAGCCCGGTTTGCCGTCGCGCAGCAGCAGCCGCGCGAAGATGCCGATGATCTTGGTGTTCCGCTGGGCGCCCATGATCGCATAGGCAGCGCGGAAGGCGTCCGCATCGAAGTCCTGCCCCTGCGCAGAACGTGCCGCTTCGTACCGCGTGAGCAGGCGCGCTTCGATGTCGACGGCAACCGTACGCCGCGCATCCTGCAGCAGCGAGGCGACGTCATAGGCGGCAGGGCCTGTCAGCCCGTCCTGAAAATCAATGATGCCGATACGCTCGAGGCCCATGCGGCTATCCAGCACCAGCAGGTTGGGCGAATGATAATCGCGCAGCAGCAGCACATCTGCCGCAGCACGCGCCTTGGGGAAGACCTGCATCCACGCAGCCTTGAAGGCCTCCTGTGCCGCCTCATCAAGGTCGGAGCCGAATGCCAGCCGCGCATACCAAGACGGCAGCAACTCGGTTTCCGTGTAGAGCGCCATGTCGTCATAGGCAGGGACCACATGAGCCGGGCCATCATCGCCGCAGGGAAGAGCGTGCGGGGCCGCGTGCCCATGCATGGCGGCCAGCACGTCGACGGCGCCGCCATAAAGCTCTTCTTCGCTGTCGCCGGCTTCGATGCGGGCAGCAAAGACGCCGTCGCCGAGATCTTCCAGCAGCAGGAAGCCCTGAGCGAGATCCTGCGCGAAAATCTCCGGCGCGCTGAAACCCTGGCTGCGCAAATGCCGGGCAATGGCCGCGAAGGGGCGCATGTTTTCCGCCAGATGCACGATGGCGCTATAGCTCTTGCCGTCCCTGACGGGCGGACCGTCCGGGCCGGGGGGTGCATCCATCAGGATGGCGCTCTGGCCGTCCTTGACCAGCCGCTCATAGAGCCGCGTCGAGGCATCACCGGCGACGGGTGTTGCCGCGGCATCGGCCCAGCCGGCCTGCGCCAGAAACGCATCGCGCGCTTTCTTACGGTCTGAAGACATCAGCCGATGATCCTCGCCAGCTTTGCCGCCCACGGGCCGTAGCCGGTCGCGGGGAGTTTACGCTTTTCAACGGTCGGGTCCTCGCTGGCATCATCCAGCGTGAGCGACAGGTTGAGGCGGCCCTTGACGCGGCCGGGTTCAAAGCCGCGCCCCAGACGGGTCGGCCATTCGACAATCAGCGCGCCATAGTCGAGCGCGTCTTCCAGGCCCAGCTCGTCGATCTCGCTGTCATCCTCGATGCGGTAGAGGTCCACATGGGCGACCATGAGATAGGGCGTGTCATATTGCTGGATGAGCGTGAAGGTTGGACTGGGAATTTCGCCCGTGATCCCCAGCTCACGGATCAGCGCGCGGGCGAGGGTGGATTTGCCCGCCCCCAGATCGCCCTCAAGCGCGATCACGTCGCCGGGCTCCAGATAAGATGCCAGCCGTGCGCCGAAGGCCCGGGTCGCGGCTTCGTCTGCGAGCATCAGGTCGGCTGTCTGAAGGTCGGCAACAGCGGGCATCGAAAAGTCCGGAAAAATCCGTTGGTACGGCTGAAGGGTTGGTCCTGGCGCTTGTAGCCGGGGGCAGTGTGGTGCTCAACCCTTAAGACACCCTGATGGAGCCGGCGACCATCCGTCCGCTTGGCCCGTTTTGGGGTTTTGTGCTACGCGCTCATGCAAAGCTAGGGCGAAAGCCACCCTCCGCGCCTGAAGGCGCGGAGCGCACGAACAGGGACAAGAGACAATGAGCGACAGCGTAGTCATCATCGGCGCCGGCCATGCGGCGGGCCAGGCCGTGGCGAGCCTCCGGCAGGAGGGGTTTGAAGGCACCATCGTGGTGATCGGCGAAGAAAGCGTCGTGCCCTATCAGCGCCCGCCACTGTCGAAAAAATTTCTCGCCGGTGAAATCGGTCTCGACCGGGTGCTGTTCAAGCCGGTGGATTTCTACGCCAAGGCCGAAGCGGAAATGATCCTCGACACCAAGGTCGAAAGGATCGACACCGCCGCCAAGAAAGTCGTGCTCGAAGAAGGCCGCGAGATTGAATACGGCAAGCTGATCCTCACCACCGGCGGCCGCGTGCGCAAGCTGAGTTGCCCGGGCGCGGATTTGCCCGGCGTGACCTATCTGCGCACGATCGCGGATGTCGAATCCATCCAGGCCCACTTCAAGCCCGGCGCCAAGGTGGTAATTGTCGGCGGCGGCTATATCGGCCTTGAGGTGGCGGCGGTGGCCGTCAAGCGCGACATCGACGTGACTGTGCTGGAAATGGCGCCAACCGTGCTGGGCCGGGTCACCTGCACGGAAGTGGCGACCTTCTTCGAGCGCGTGCACGGCGAAGAAGGCGTCAAAATCCTCACCAATACGGCGCTAGAGAGCATTGAAGGCGACGGCCATGTGACCGGCGTCAAGACGGGTGCGGGTGACATCATTCCGGCGGACTTTGTCATCGCCGGCATTGGCATCCTGCCCAACATGGAGCTGGCGGCGGATGCGGGCATCGAGACCGGCAACGGCATTGTGGTGGATGAGCTGTGCCGCACCTCCGTGCCAGACATCTATGCGGCGGGCGACTGCACCTTCCACCCCAACCCTATCTACAAGACGGACCTGCGGCTTGAATCCGTGCACAACGCGCTTGAGCAGGCCAAGACAGCGGCAGCCCATATCTGCGGCAAGGACAAGCCTTACGGACAGGTGCCGTGGTTCTGGTCCGACCAGTACGACCTGAAGCTACAGATCGCCGGTCTCAGCCAGGGCTTTGACGAAGTCGTCATCCGCGGCGATATCACCGGGCGCTCCTTTGCGGCGTTCTATCTGAAGGAAGGCCAGATGATTGCCGTGGACGCCGTGAACCGCGCGCCGGAATTCATGATGTCCAAAATGCTCCTTCAGAAGGGCACAAATGTGCCTGCGGAGCGGCTGGCGGATGAATCCATCGAGATGAAGGATATCGCCAAATAGCGGCCAAACTCAGGCGTTTTCAGACCTTAGGTCAGGGCGCTTGACGTACCGGCAGCAAGGCATTATTTCCAAGGGCATAAAAAATGACGGGTGCGTCATCTTTACGGAGTGCGGATAGACAGGACCTGTCCGCGCTACCGGTTTTGACAGCGGGCTTGCGCCCCCTGAATCCACCCCGTAAGACACCACCCGACGATATCAATTCTGCAGGCCCGGCCAAGCAAAACAGGGCCGCAGGCAGAGAACGATGCGAGAGGGAACATGGCAAAGATTACCTATGTCGAGCATGACGGAACCGAGCATGTTGTGGATGTGGCCGATGGCCTGTCCGTCATGGAAGGCGCGGTCAACAACATGGTCCCCGGCATCGATGCCGACTGCGGTGGCGCCTGCGCGTGTGCGACCTGCCACGTCTATGTGGACGAAAAGTTCATCGACAAGATCGAGCCGAAGGAAGACATGGAACAAACCATGCTCGACTTCGCCCCGGACGTTCAGGAAACCTCACGCCTCTCCTGCCAGATCAAAGTGTCTGACGCCATCGACGGCATGGTCGTCAAGATGCCGGAAAGCCAGCACTAAAATTTTTGCGGCACGCTTTGGCGTCTGCACCCTGAAACAAGAACAGCGCTCACCGGTTGATCCCGGCGGGCGCTGTTTTTGTTTGTCCTGCCGCCACCCGTGTCCCCGGACTTGATCCGGGGCCTACTCGCGATTCCACAGGCACAGCTGTGGAGAGAGCTGCATGGCCGCGCGGCAAACCCGATCAGCCAAACAAGTGCTTTGGCAAGGACAGAAGAGAGTGGGCCCTCCGGTCAAGCCGGAGGGATACGGAGGGAGGTGGTGGAGTCCGTTACGCCCCCTGCAACTCCGCAAGCAGCTCGGCGAGCAGCTCCATGCCGCTGCCCCAGCCTGAGTCGAGGCCGGCGATGGCGCCTTCGAAGCAGGTGATTTCGGCATCGGTGGCCTCATGCGGCACCCAGGTGAGGCGCATCTTTGTTTTGCCGTCCTGCTCTTCAAACGTGACGGTGGTGAGCAGCACGCGGGGCCAGTCGGGCATCATCGGGTTGGCGGTAATGGTCCACTCGGCGTCCGTGTTGGACATCAGCATCACCAGTTTCTCCGGTGGCGACACTTCCGTGTATTTGGAAATCTGATAGCCCGCGCCCTGGCTCATGCGCATTTCGTTGCGCCACACGCCGCCGACGCGCACGTCGAGTTCGTGGATGATGGTTTCAACCTTAGGGCCGTACCAGCGCGCCAGCAGCTTCGGGTCGGTCCAGGTCTTCCACACCATCTCGCGGGGCGCGTCGAACTCACGGTCCAGAATGTAGGTCGGCAGCTCGCTCATTTCGTTGGTCCTTCTTGTGGGGCGTTTTTCATGTCGTCGAGAAGATCGTCCAGCTGATCAAAGCTGGCCGACCAGAACTGTTTGAACTCTTCAAGCCATGTGACAGCGGCAGCCATGGGCTCCGCCTTGAGGCGCGCCGGGCGGCGCTGGGCGTCTACGTCGCGCTCAACGAGCCCGGCACGCTCCAGCACCTTGAGATGCTTGGAGACCGCCGGCTGGCTCATCTCGAAGGTGGCGGCTAGAGCGGTAACCGACGCATCGCCAGCCGCAAGCCGCGACAGGATTGCCCGCCGGGTCGGGTCCGCAAGGGCGGAGAAGATCGCATCGAGGTTTTGTGGCGGGGTGGAGAGGCCAATCTGTTCCATAACCAAATGGTTATATTAAGGGTATTGGCTGGTCCACCTGTTTTGCATCCTCCCGACTTGGGAGGAGCCCCGTCCCCACCCGTATCCCCGGGCTCGACCCGGGGCCTACTCGCGGATGCTTCAGGCCGCCGCCGATGAGAGTGGGCCCCCCGGTCAAGCCGGGGG
>JBHJJF010000021.1:0-21357 GCA_050042885.1 Candidatus Phaeomarinibacter sp. | reverse complement strand
CGTCATTGAAGCGTTTCTGGAAGGCGAGGAAGCCAGCTTCTTCGTCATCTGCGACGGCGAGCGCGCCCTGCCGCTGGTGCCCGCGCAAGATCACAACCGTGTCGGTGATGGCGATACCGGCCCCACCACAGGCGGCATGGGGGCCTATTCCCCCGCCCCGGTGATGACGCCTGACCTAGTCGACTTCGTCATGGAGAAAATGATCAAGCCGACGCTCACCACACTCAGGGCCGACAGCATGCCTTACAAGGGCGTCATCTTTGCCGGGCTGATGATTACGGACACAGGTCCCGAACTCATCGAATACAATGCGCGCTTTGGCGACCCGGAGTGTCAGGTGCTGATGATGCGTATGCAAAGTGATCTGCTGCCGTTGCTGGACGCCGCCGCGCAGGGCGATCTTTCGGGCGCCACCGTGGCATGGCATGACGTCCCGGCGCTCAGCGTTGTCATGGCAGCCAACGGCTATCCCGGCTCTTACGACAAGGGCACGGTCATCAACAAGCTGGACGAGGCAGCCGCCCCTGCCGGCGTTGAGATTTTTCATGCAGGAACCGCGCGCAAGGACGGGCATGTCGTGGCCACAGGTGGCCGCGTGCTCAACGTCACAGCGATGGGCCCGTCGGTGGCGAAAGCGCAGGCGCTGGCCTATGCTGCGGTGGATACAATTGACTGGCCCGAAGGCTTTAGCCGCCGCGATATCGGCTGGCGCGCGATCAAACGCGAAAATGCCTAAGGGCCCCTACGATACTTGAGAAATACGAAACCAAGAAACGACAACAGGGAGTATCCCGATGAGTGATGCAGCAGCATCAGATGACCGCCAGGAGATGTTCTCCGGCACCAAGGGTGTGGCGGACAATCACAAATTTGATGAAGCCAAGCTGTTTGAATTTCTGAACGACACGGTGAAGGGCTTTGACGGCCCGCTGGAAGTTCGTGAGTTCAAGGGTGGCCAGTCCAACCCGACCTATCAGCTGGTGACGCCAAAGAAAAAATACGTGCTGCGCCGCAAGCCGCCGGGCAAGCTGCTGCCGTCTGCCCATGCTGTCGACCGTGAGTTCAAGGTCATCTCGGCCCTTGGCGACACCAATGTGCCGGTGCCTGAGGCCTATGCCCTGTGCGAAGACGACGATGTTATCGGCACAATGTTCTACGTCATGGAGATGGTGGAAGGCCGTATCCTGTGGGAAGCGCTGCTGCCGAACGAGAGCAAGGAAAGCCGCGGGCAGATCTATGACGCGATGAACGACACCATCGCCAAGCTCCATATGGTGGATTACGAAAAGGTTGGTCTGGGCGACTTCGGCAAGCCGGGCAACTACTTCTCCCGGCAGATTTCCCGCTGGTCCAAGCAGTATGTGGCCAGTGAGACAGAAACCATCGAGTCCATGAACAAGCTCATGGAGTGGCTGCCGAACAACATTCCCGACGAAGATTCAAACTCCGTCGTTCATGGCGATTATCGCCTCGACAACATGGTGCTGCACCCCACCGAGCCGCGCGTGCTCGCCGTGCTGGACTGGGAGCTGAGCACGCTGGGTCATCCGCCGGGTGACTTCACCTACCACACCATGCCGTGGAAAATGCCCGGCCAGGGCACCGGCGGCGGGACGGGCTCGCTCAAGGATCATGACCTGGCGGCGCTGGGCATTCCGAGCTTTGAGGATTACGTCAAAGCCTATTGCGACCGCACAGGCCGCAACGGCATCGACAATCTTGATTTCTATTACGCGTACAACTTCATGCGGCTTGCAGGCATTCTGCAGGGCATTGCAGGGCGCGTGCGCGACGGAACAGCGGCCAGCGACCATGCCAAGACCATGGCCGCCAATGTGCGTCCGCTTGCGGATGAAGGCTGGTTTTACGCTCAGAAGGCAGGCGCTGTTTAGTCCGATCTTTTCTGCATCACTTCGGCCTCCGCATCACTTCGGCCATGGTCTCCTTGAGACCATCGGCTGACGTGATGTGCAGGTCGCGCTGCGGGAATGGGAACTCGATCTCGTTGTCGTGGAACAGGTCCCAGATGTGCAGGCGAATGTCGCTAGCAACATTGACGACGCCCGCCTCTGGATCATTCACCCAGATGCGCAATTCCAGATCGACTGAGTTGTCTCCAAAACCCACAAGCCGGGTCGCCGGTGGCGGCGAGGTCAGCACGCGCTTGTGCTCTTCCGCCGTCTGCATCATCAATTCCAGCGCCTTGCGTACGTCAGACTGATAGCTGACACCAACACCAATCTTGAGGCGCACGGCGCGGTTGGAGAACGACCAGTTCACCACCTGTTGGGTGATCAGGTCCTCGTTGGGAATGAGATATTCCTTGCCGTCACGGGTGACGACGGCGGCATAGCGCGCGCCGAGTTTTGAAATCCACCCATAGGCCTCCCCAATCTCGATCACGTCGCCCGGTTTGATGGAGCGGTCGAGCAGCAGGATGATGCCGCTGATAAGGTTGGAGACGACTTTCTGCAAACCAAACCCAATGCCGACGCCGATGGCGCCGGAGAAGACGGCCACCGCCGTGAAGTCGATCCCCAGCGAGGTGAGCCCGACGAGAACGGCAACGGTCAGAAAGGCAATGCGCAGGACTTTGCCGACCAACACACCGGCAGCGGGGGTCACGCCGTCAATTCGGCCCAGCTGGCTCTCCAGCAGGGACGACGCGAAGATCGCGACCCACACGAGAGCACCGACAAGGATGATGCCGTTGATGATGGTCAGCAGGGAGATGCGGACCTCGCCCGCATTGAACGCAGCCGCGTCCAGCGCGGCAACAAATGGATCAAGCCACCCAAGGATCGCGAGCGCGGCGACAAACCAGATGACGGCACCGATGAGTTTGGTGAGACCGGTCTGCCGCGTCAGCACAGTAATCAGCCGGATGACCATCCACGCCAGCAACAGATTGGTGGCGCTCGCCAAAAGCTCCGCCGGTTGACCGGCTGCCCGCATGGCGGCCGCGGCAATCCAGGTAAGAACATTGGCCGTGAATGGCGCGACAAGGCCAACAAGCCGGTCCAGCCGCTGATGCAGCCAGGCCCGCCCATCCGTCTTCGCGGCCAGAGCGGCAAACCACGGCGTCAGACGCCGCCCCAGGCCGAAGGAAACAAGGGCAATTGCCAACAGAATGCCAAGCTGTATGGCGACCGGCACCGTCGCCACATCGCTCAGCACCCATTGCCAGGCGCTCTGGGCAAAGGTCTGTGCGTCCGCGGCGGCCTCTGTGATGTTGGGCAACTCAGGCGATTCTGGTGTCTGATACATCGCCTGATTCCAGCATCCCCGCCGCATACTGTCGAGAGGCCTATCGCGCGTCGCGATGCTGCCGTGCTAGGACACCGGCGAAACATTCCTTGCAGACAGTTGGAAGCCTGATGTCAGAGACCAATCCTGAAACAATCGACGTGCTCGACCGCCACCGCTTTGACCGGAATGCCCTTGAAACCTGGTGTCGCGAAAACGTGGATGGCTATGAAGGTCCGCTCGACATCCGGCAGTTCCAGGGTGGCCAGTCCAACCCCACATTCCAGCTCGTGACGCCCAGCCGAAAATATGTGATGCGGAAAAAACCTCCCGGCCAGTTGCTGGCAAGCGCGCATGCTGTTGACCGTGAATACACCGTCATGAAGGCGCTGGCTGATACGCCCGTGCCGGTGCCGCACATGTATGCCCTGTGCGAAGACGACGCTGTCGTCGGCACGTCGTTCTACATCATGGAATATCTGGAAGGCCGGGTATTCCGTGACCCGACGCTGCCGGATATGGACCCGGACGACCGCGCCGCGATCTATGACGACATGAACCGCGTCCTGGCGGAACTGCACAAGGTCGATTTTGAGGCGGTTGGCCTTGGTGCGTTCGGGCGACCGGGCAATTATTTTGACCGTCAGATATCCCGATGGATCAAACAGTATCGGGCGGCGGAGACCGAGACCATCAACGAGATGGAAGACCTGATAAAATGGATGCCGAACAATGTGCCCGCCGAAGCATCCGTCTCCATCGCTCACGGCGATTATCGGCTTGAGAACACCATGTTCCACGCAACCGAACCGAAAATGATTGCGGTGCTGGACTGGGAGCTTTCGACCATTGGCCATCCACTGGCGGACCTTGGCTACAACTCAATGCTGTATCATATCGACAGCCCCACAATGGGCACGCTTACGCGGGTTGATTTTGCGGCCTCGGGCATTCCCACCGAAGAAGACTATGTCGCCGGCTATTGTCAGCGGACAGGGCGCAACACCATCGAAAACTGGCCCTTTTATGTGGGCTTCTCAATCTTCCGTCTCGCCTCGATTGCCCAGGGTGTTTACAAGCGCGGCCTTGATGGCAATGCCAGCTCCGAGAGGGCCACGCTTTACGGCAATGCCGCCAAAATGCTCGCAGAAGCAGCCTGGAAGATCGTTCAGACCCGCAACTAAAACGCGCGTTAAGGACGTAGAACTGCTGTTTTTGGCGAGCGACAGCGATTCCGTCAAATCCAAAAACCCATGAAATACAGGATGTTAACCTATCCGGGTGCAGACTTTCCGCAGTAAGAACAACAACTGCGAAGTCGAGGGATGTCTCAGGGAAACGAGACAGGTGGGGAACTGAGTCCAAACGCGCTGCGGTACAATGCTGCAGACGCGCCGGATTCGTTTTTCCGGGCCGTTGTTGAAAACGCCGCTGACATGATTTCCGTGATCGATACCGACGGCATTTTCATCTATGCGTGCCCGAAGGCAGCTGACGTATTTGGGTTTGAACACGGCAGCATTGACACGCTCACGCCTGACCATTTCCATCCGGACGACTATGACACGGTGATGTCGGAGTTTTCCGAGCTGGTGGTTCATGGTGGACGTCGTCAGCTTACGGATCATCGTATGTCCAACGGGCGTGGCGGCTGGGTCTGGATTCAGACTCACGCTATCAATCTGTCGGGTGATCCGCGGGTCAACGGCATTGTCATGGTGTCGCGCGATATCACCGCGCACAAAAAACGCGAAGAAGAAATGCTCCATGCGGAACGTGCCGTCGGTTTCGGGCACTGGCGTTGGGACGATGGGGCACCGGGGCCCTATTGGTCGGACGGCCTGTTCTCAATCCTTGGCCTCAATCGGGAAGACCACGACCCCGACATGCAATGGACAACCGATCGGGTTTTAGAAGCTGACCGAGAAGCCATTGCACAACAAACAGTTGAAGCACTCGTCAGCGGCACATCGTTCAGCCGCATCATCTCCATGCAGCATGCCGATGGGACATGGCGCCGGATAATGGTCCACGGCCACGTCGAGCGCAACGACGCTGGCGCCCCCACTTCAATTGTGGGGGTCAGTCAGGATGTCACCGAAATGGAGAAAGCCAACAGGGCGATTCGCCAATCGGAACAGGAATTTCGTCTGCTGGCAGAGCACTCGACGGACATCATCTCGCGCTACGACGTGGATGGGCAGCTGATCTACATCTCGCCATCCGTTGAGCGGCTGCTTGGGTACCACCCAAGCGAGAGCATGGAGCAGTCGTGGAATGATTATACTCATCCTGACGACACAGCGCGGGTCACCAACGAGATTGTCGGCATGTTCGGCGATCAGCAAACACGCCGCATTCCGTACCGGATGCTGGCAAAGAACGGCGACTACCTTTGGCTTGAATCAGCCATTTCCCCTCTCCATGGCGCCGATGGAGAGTATCAGGGCATGGTCACCTGCACCCGCGACATCACGGAACAGAAAACACGCGAGCAGCAGCTGATGGATGCGCGGGAACGCGCCGAGCAGGCCAGCCTTACCAAATCGCGTTTCCTGGCCAATATGAGCCATGAGCTTCGCACACCGCTCAACGCCATTCTGGGCTTCTCCGAAATGATGACCGAACAGGTGTTCGGCGCGCTGGGGAGTCCACGGTATGAGGAATATGTGAGCCTCATCCATGAAAGCGGTAGTCATCTGCTGTCACTGATCAGCGACATTCTCGACATGTCGAAGATCGAAGCCGGCAAATATGATCTGTCACTGGAACCTGTCGTGATTGGCCCCGCGCTGGAAAAGGCAGCCCGCATGGTGCAAACGCGCGTCAGCGAAGGCGAACTTGAGCTCCTCCTGGACATCGAAGCCACCGCAGACAGTCAGGTTTTTGCAGACGAGCGCGCGCTGACGCAGATTTTGCTGAACGTGCTGTCAAATGCCGTGAAGTTTACGCCTGCAGGTGGGCGCATCACACTGTCCACCCGCCACTACGCAGACAATCAGATTGAGATTTCGATCACGGACACCGGTGTGGGCATCGAACAACACGACCTCGACCGGGTGCTGAACCCGTTTGAACAGGTGGTGCGCCATGCCGAGCTGGCAAGCCAGGGCACCGGTCTCGGCTTGCCGCTGGTCCGTGCACTGGTAGCCCTGCAGGACGGCGCCTTTGATATCAAAAGCACACCGGGCAAAGGCACCACGGTGAGCATTCTGCTGCCTGATGCAATTGGCCTGCAGGACTCGCTGACCGCCTAAGCTGACAGAGCCAGCCTACCGCATGCCTTTCAGCGCGCCATCCATTTCCTCATAGACACGATTGACGGCGGGCTCATCAAAGATGCCCTTCCAATACGACGTGGTTTTCTCGTGCGCATCGAGCAGGCAAATCGATTTGCCGAACATCTCCGGGATGCGGCGCACGAAAAACAGGATTGGGACAAGGGCGCAATCAGCAAGCGACAGTTTTCCACCGACCGCATGGCCCGAGCCGTCCAGATAATGGTCAAGCCAGCCCAGTGACGTCTTGAGGTCTGTGAACGCCGCAACGACCTTGTCATGGTCGCGCACACTCGGGTCAACATTGCCGAACAACGTCGTCAGTGGCGCAAGCATGTAAAGGTCGCCGATGCGTCCAAGCAATCGCACCATGGCGCGCTCCTTGGGGTCCGTCGGCAGAAGCGACGGCTCAGGGTGCAACTCTTCGAGATACTCACAGATCGTTTCGGATTCCGGTAGAATCCAGCCATCGTCGGTTTCCAGAGTCGGAACCTTGCCCAGCGGCGTCAACACCTTGAACACGTCCGGCTCAAGGTCCGTAAACGGATCCACCATCTCCATCTCCAGGCCCTTGGCGTAGAGCATGAGGCGAACCCGGGCGGAAAAGGGTGACAGAGTGTTGTCGTAGAGTTTCATTGGCTTCATCCTCCGGCGCATTTCGATCACGAAATGGGCGCTTTTGGGCCCGGCGCTTATGCTGCGAATTCTCCGGGACACTGCTGATTTTTATGCCTCGGGCGGCCAAGTCGCCAAGCGAAGCTTCGAGTCGTGATGTGTGGTCGTGATATAGAATTGAGACTGCCATTAAACGGCGGCCCGGTAACCATATGGTGCCGGGCCGCCCTTTTAGCAAGCTGTAGATCGGACGATCACGGAACTGCTACTCAGCAGCCGCGCGCAGCTCTGCCATGTGCTTCTTGTATTCAAGCCGGGCGATTGTGCGGTTGTGCACTTCATCCGGACCGTCAGCAAGGCGAAGAGTACGAATGCCGGAATACGCCTTGGCGAGACCGAAATCAGAGGTCACGCCGCCGCCGCCATGGGCCTGGATCGCATCGTCGATGACCTGCAGCGCGCTACGCGGACCGGCAACCTTGATCATGGCGATCTCGGAGCGGGCGACCTTGTTGCCCACCTTGTCCATCATATCCGCCGCCTTGAGTGTCAGAAGACGGGTCATTTCGATGTTGGTGCGGGCTTCAGCCACGCGCTGTTCCCATACGGAGTGTTCGGCAATCGTCTTGCCGAAGGCTTCGCGGGTCAGCAGGCGCTTGACCATCTTTTCAAGGCAGCGTTCCGCCACACCGATGGTGCGCATGCAGTGGTGAATACGTCCCGGCCCGAGGCGACCTTGCGCAATTTCAAAGCCGCGGCCTTCGCCGAGGATCAGGTTGCCAGCCGGCACACGCACATCCTTGAGGATGACTTCGGCGTGGCCGTGCGGTGCGTCGTCAAAGCCGAAGACAGGCAGCATACGGACGATCTCGATGCCCGGTGCATCCATCGGCACGATGATCTGCGACTGCTGACGGTAGCTGTCGGCCCCCGGGTCGGTCTTGCCCATGACGATGGCAACGACACAGCGCGGATCGCCAAGCCCTGAAGACCACCACTTGCGGCCGTTGATGACGTATTCGTCACCATCGCGCACGATGCTGGTTTCAATGTTGGTGGCGTCAGATGACGCAACCGCAGGCTCGGTCATCAGGAAGGCAGACCGGATTTCACCGGCGAGAAGCGGCTTGAGGTATTTTTCCTTCAGCTCTTCGGACGCATAGCGCTCGAAGACTTCCATGTTGCCGGTGTCGGGCGCGGAGCAGTTGAAGACTTCAGACGCCCAGCCGACACGGCCCATGATTTCGCAAAGCGGTGCGTATTCAAGGTTGTTGGTGCCGCCGCCAAGATCGGAATGCGGCAGGAACAGGTTCCACAGGCCGGCTTCGCGGGCCTTGGGCTTCAGATCTTCGAGGATCTGCGGCACCTGCCAGGGGTTGCCCGCGTCGCGGAAGGCCTGCATCTGGGCATTGTAGGTGTCTTCGTTTGGATAGATGTGCTCATCCATAAAGGCCTCAAGGCGCGCAATCAGCTCCTTGACCTTGTCTGTATGTTCGAAATTCATGCGAGTTCCCTCGTTTTTTCTCGTGTTTATGACGAAATAGGTAGTTTCGCGGGCGACTCTAACGGCTTGCGTGCGCGCCGTCACCCTCCGCAGCGCGGTTGTGGCGCGGTCTTGCGATAGGTTAAGGCGACGCGACGTTTTTGGAGTTGGTGACCTAGCCGCGGCGGGCGGCAAAAAAGTTCCGCAACAAGGCACCGGCCGGTTCCGCATCGATGCCGCCATAGACCTCCGGTGCATGGTGGCAGGTGGCTCGTGAAAACACCCGCGCGCCGTGCGCGACGCCGCCGCCCTTGGGGTCATCAGCGCCGTAGTAGAGCCGCCGGATACGCGCAAACGAGATGGCCCCGGCGCACATGGGGCATGGTTCCAGCGTCACATAGAGATCGCAGTCGACCAGCCGCTCGGCGCCGAGCGCCGCACACGCCGCCCGGCTGGCCAGCATCTCCGCATGCGCTGTCGGGTCCCTGTCCTCCAATGTCCGGTTGCCGGCGCGGGCCAGCACATTGCCTGTGTGTGAGACAACAACAGCGCCGACGGGCACCTCGCCGCGCGCGGCGGCGGCGTGTGCTTCTTCCAGAGCTATCTGCATGGGGCTCGGGTGATCTGTAGACATGGCGGGACCGTGCCTTTTACGGACCTCAAAGGTCAAGCGGCTCGCAGGTTGGGGGTGCATCTGCTACAGACCGTCCCCATGACTGACAGTACGTCCAAAAATCATCTCGAGTTCCCACCCGGTGGGGAGCGCATTGCCAAATATCTGGCGCGCGCAGGCATCTGTTCGCGCCGCGACGCTGAAAAGCTGATCGAAGACGGCCGCGTGCAGGTGGACGGCAAGAAGCTCACAACGCCCGCCTTCAAGGTTACCAGCGGCAATGTCATCCGGGTGGATGGCAAGGAAGTGCAAAAGCCGGAAGAGACACGGGTCTGGCGCTATCACAAGCCGCAGGGTCTTGTGACCACTGCGAAGGACCCGGAAGGCCGCCCGACAGTGTTCGAGAAACTGCCGTCAGACCTGCCGCGCGTCATCTCCGTGGGCCGGCTCGATATTGCGTCTGAAGGCCTGTTGCTGCTCACCAATGATGGCGAACTGGCGCGGCAGCTGGAATTGCCGGCCACCGGCTGGCTAAGGCGTTATCGGGTGCGGGTGCGCGGCAAGGTGCATGACGGCATCATTGCCCGGCTCAAATCCGGCATTGAAGTCGACGGCATCAAATATGGCGAGATCAACGTCACCCGGGATGAGCAATCTGCCGGGGGCGCCAACCAATGGCTAACCATCGGTCTGCGCGAAGGCAAGAACCGTGAAATCCGCCGGGTGCTTGCGGCCGTGGATGTGGAAGTGAGCCGGTTGATCCGTCTCTCCTATGGTCCTTTTGAACTGGCGGACCTGCCCGCAGGTGTTGTTCAGGAAGTTCCCGAACGCGTCCTCAAGGATCAGATGGGCCGCGGGCCCAAGGCAGAACTGGCGGAAGACGGCAGCATCAAGCGCGCTCCGCGTCCCCCCAAACCCAGTGGATGGGCCAAGGCAAAACCGAAGGACAAGCCCAGGAACAAGTCGAAAGACAAGTCACAAGACAGTGCCAGACAAAAGCGCCGTGGCAAGCCGGGCAGCCCAGCCAAAGGTGACGCACGCACCTCAGGCGCAAGACCCTCCGGCCAGAGGCCCTCAAGACCCGGCACCTCAGGAAAGCCAAATGCGAATCGTCGGCGGAACCCATAAGGGGCGGCCGCTCAAGGCGCCGAAGGATGCCCGTGTGCGGCCGACATCAGACCGCACCCGCGAAGCCATTTTCAATGTGCTGGCGCATGGGGACTTTGGCGACTGGACCCTTGAGGGGGCACGGGTGCTGGACCTGTTCGCAGGCACCGGCGCGCTCGGCCTTGAGGCACTATCCAGAGGCGCGTCCTTCGCATTGTTTGTGGACGACCACCCACAAAGCCGCGGCCTGATCCGCGAGAACGCCGAGCCCCTGGGCGAGACCGGCCGGATCAAGCTCTATCGCCGTGACGCGACAAAGCTCAGCGGCAGGGAAGGCTCAGCCGGTCCACCCTTCACGCTTGTTTTCTGCGACCCCCCCTATGGCAAGGGTTTGGGCGGCGCGGCACTGGACTCCGCCCATGCGGGTGGCTGGCTCGACGACACTACGCTGTGCGTCCTCGAAGAATCCGCGTCAGCTGATGTGCCGTGTCCGGATGGTTTTGAGGAACTCGACCGGCGGGCTTATGGCGATACGCAGGTGATTTTTCTTGCGCCGTCAAGCTGACTTTTACCGCCGCCCGAACAGCTTCTCAATGTCAGGCAGGCTGAGCGTCACTTATGTCGGGCGCCCATGGTTGCCATGGCCGGAATGCGGCGTCACTTCCATTTCTCGCAGGAGCGCATTCATTTCGGTGGCCGTCAGCCGGCGTCCGGCACGCACGGAGCCGTGACAGGCCATGGTGCCGGAGACTTCGTCGAGCTTTTCTTTCAGCGATAGAGCCTGTCCCAGATCCGCCACTTCGTCGGCCAGGTCTTTGACGAGGCCCTGAATGTCCGTGTCGCCCAGCATCGCGGGTGTCTCACGCACAATGATAGTGCCGTCACCAAACGGTTCTATCACCAGACCGAGTTCAGCGAGCTCATCTGACCGGTCCGCCAATGCAGCGGCCTCGTCGCCGCCCAGTTCCACCACTTCCGGCACCAGCAGTGCCTGACGTTTGATCCCCGTCTCCGCCAGCGCCTTTTTCATGCGCTCATGGACGAGGCGTTCGTGCGCGGCGTGCTGATCCACCAGCACAAGACCATCATGGGTCTCAGCCACGATGTAGGTGAGGTGCAACTGACCGCGCGCGGCGCCCAAAGGCCGGTCCATCAGGTCGTCGGACGATGTGTCTTCCACGCGCGCTGCTGGCTGATCGAAGCCCGCCAGGTCCTGCGGCTTAAGGGGGGATGTCTCTTCCATGCCTGGCGCAGCAGGCTGCACAGAGGCACCGTCTGTTGGCGCGAAGCTACGGGCGGCGAGTTCCATCAGGTGACGTTGGGGTGGCGGTTGCTGGCCCGCATGCGCGCCGGGCTGGAACGACGACAGCGCCGCGCCTGCAACCGTCGTGGACGCGCGATGACCCGCAGCATCCAACGCCATGCGCAGGCTCTTGACGATCAGCGCGCGGATCAGGCCGGGATCGCGGAACCGCACTTCGGCCTTGGCCGGGTGGACATTCACATCCACTTCGGCGGGGTCAATCTCGACAAAAAGCGCCAGCACCGGATGCCGGTCACGGGCGAGAAAATCCGCATAGGCCCCGCGCACAGCACCGATCAGCAACTTGTCGCGCACGGGCCGTCCATTGACGAACAGATATTGCGCCTGCGCGTTGCCGCGGTTGAAGGTCGGCAACCCGGCAAAGCCCGCAATGCGGACGCCCTCACGCTCGATTTCGACGGGCATGACATTGTCCTGAAAGTCGCGGCCCAGAATCCGGGACAGTCTTGCGAGTTGGGCGTCATCGTCCACCGCCTGCGTCTCGGCATCGATACGCAAAGACGTGCGGCCTTCATGGGGCAGCGAAAATCCGACGCGTGGATTGGCCATGGCGATGCGGCGCATGACATCGCCCACCGCCTGCGCTTCCGCGCGGTCTGACTTCAGGAATTTGAGGCGGGCGGGTGTGGCATAGAAGAGATCACGCACCTCTATGCGCGTGCCCGGCGCGGCAGGGGAGGGCTTGGGACCGGAAACCGTGCCGCCCTCCACCTTCAGTGCATGGCCTTCATCGCCGGGCGGGCGGCTGATGATGCCCAGCCGTGCCACAGCCCCGATAGAGGGCAGCGCCTCGCCGCGAAAGCCGAGGCTCTGGATATGCACCAGGTCTTCTGTGCCCGCATCATTGACGGCGAGCTTCGATGTGGCGTGGCGCTCGACCGCCAGCGACAGATCACCCGCCGTCATGCCGCAGCCATTGTCCTCGACGCTGATCAGCGTCTTGCCACCCGCAGAAATCACCACATCGATGCGGGTGGCCCCGGCATCAATGGCGTTTTCCACCAGTTCCTTCACGGCGCTCGCCGGCCGCTCGACCACTTCGCCTGCGGCGATGCGGTTGACCGTACCCTCACTCAGCCTGCGAATGTGAGGCCGGGAAGGCGCAGCGCTGTGGGCGGCGTCAGACACGTGACCTACATCTCTCCCAGATATTGCCGGGCGAGAATCTTGCCCTCTTCCACCGCGGGCTGGTCGAACGGATCACCCCCCATGAGGTGGGCGGCGATGATTGTCTCCAGCATGAAATGCATCATGAGCGCGCCCATGGCGGTTTCGTCCAGCACCGGAATGTCGATGGTGCGCACCGGACGGTTGTTGGCCTTCAGGGTTTCAACGGTGGCGCGGTATTCCGCGTCCAGCAGGTCCCCCATGGTCTTGCCGTTGAGGTAGTCAAGCGCCGCGTCTGTTGTTGTCACGCGAGGGCCTGCGCCCGCTGACCCCACAGACATGACGGTATACGCCTTGTCCGCAGGTCCGGCGAGATAGAGCTGCAGCTGGCTGTGCTGATCAACCGGGCCGATGCCGGTGGCGGGGATCGTACCCTGCCCGTCCTTGCCCAGGCTCTCCGCCCATAGCTGGCGGTACCAAAGCCCGAAACGTTCAAGCCTGTCTGAATAGGCCAGGATGACACTGGCCGCAGCACCCGCATGGTTCGCGAGCGCGACCTGCATCGCAGCACCCGCCGCCGGGGCGACGGCGCGTGCATCCGCGCCGCTCAGCACCGGTGCCAGAACACGGGCGGCTCCCTCACGGATCGCCACAACATCCAGGCCCAGCAGCATGGCGGGCAACAGGCCGACATTGGACAGGACGGAGAACCGCCCGCCGACACCGGGGTCGTGCTCGATGACGGGTCCGCCAAGACCTTCCACATAGCGGCGCACCGCATTGTCCGTCGGTTCGGTGATGGCGGCAAAGTGGTGTGCCAGATCACTTCCACCACCCGCCGCCTCAAGAGCTGCCTTTGCAGCGTGGGCCTGCATCAGCGGTTCCGCCGTGCCGCCGGACTTGGAGACCAGCAGAAACCGCGTGGTGCGCAGGTCAAGCGCTGTCAGGGCCCGTTCAAATGTATGCGGGTCGAGATTCTCAAAGAAGTGCACGCGCGGTTCTGCGTGGCTTTGCGCCGGGGTCGCATCAAAAGCAAGTTGGGCCAGCGCCTTGGCGCCCAGGCTTGAGCCGCCGATGCCAAGTACCACGATGTCTGTGGCATCTTTGGACAGATGCACGGCCAGGCGTTCCATGTCCGCCATGTCGTCACGCCGCTCGGGCAGGTGCAGAAGCGGCAGTGCGCCATCTGTATACTGCTTGCGCACTGCTTCAAGCGCCGGTTCGGCGGCTGTGAGGCCGTCGGCAAACTGGTCGCTGGTGATCCCGCCATCGCCGATGATGCCGATGACGTCATGGAGATAGGGCAGGTGTGAAGAGACGGCAGAACTCATGGCGTCTGGCTACTCCGGTGCAAGAGACTCACTTTCGTGGGCGGCTCCCGCACCGTAGCAAAGGGGCATGACCTGCCAAAACCCTGTTTGTTACGGGGCCACTGTCGTAACGCTCTCCCCTTGCGGGAGGGTAAGCCAGCTATCCCGTGTCTCCGGACCTGATCCGGAGCCTACTCGCTTTTCCAAACCGGCACAGCCCGGATGACCTTTTTTGTGGTCGACACACTTCCAGCTTCTTCCGATATCGAAAGAGGCAACGAGAGTGGACCCCGGATCAAGTCCGGGGAAACGGGTTGGGTTGCTGTCACCCTCACCCGGCGCCTACGCGCCGACCTCTCCCGTCAAGGGAGAGGTGACTTTTGGCATGTCCCTGCACACGGCACGCTGCCGACGAGCCTATCGACTCGATCTCAACGCCTCTGATACGCGCAGCCACCTGCATCCGGTCCCCTCTCCCCATCGCGGGAGAGGGATAGGGTGAGGGGGTGGGCATCACAGTAACTCACACACACGCAGTGCTGTTACCCTCACCCGGCGCTCACGCGCCGACCTCTCCACCCAAGGGAGAGGTGACGTTCAGTTCGCCGGAATTTCAGCCGTTGCCTTGATCCCCTCAGGGGCACCGACGGCCACGATGCGCATAGCTTCCGGCTTCAAAAGCCGCTCGGCGACGCGTGAAATGTCCTCGACCGTCACGGCATCCACAAGGCTGTTGCGGTTGTCGATATAGTCGAGGCCGAGATCTTCGAACTGGATGGCGGCGAGCTGACCGGCGATGGCGCGGCTTGAATCAAAGCGCAGGGCGTAGGAGCCGGTGAGGAATGTCTTGGCAGCGTCCAGCTCTTCCGCCGTCAGGCCGTTTTCCGCCACATCTGCGATCTGCGCCCGCGCCACGTCCAGGGCCTCGGCAGCTGTGGCGTTGCTTGACGCGAGATAGCCGATGGTGAGCCCGCCATAAGCGAGCGGGTAGAGCGACGTATAGACCGAATAGACAAGCCCGCGCTCCTCTCGTACTTCCTTGAACATGCGGCTGACAAAGCTGCCGCCGCCCAGCATATAGTTCATGACGAAGGCCGGAATGAAGTCTTCGTCGTCCCGCTTCATACCGTCCATGCCGAACACGACGACCGTCTGCGGGTTGTCACGTTCCACAAGGGTGATGCCGGGTGTCAGCGGCGCGATTGGTCCAGCGTCCAGCCGGTCGGTTGTGTCTGGCAGAGGGCTGAAGGTGCTGTCGATCAGCGGCGCCAGGTCTGCTGCTGTGATATCGCCGACAACGGCCAGCGAAATGTTGTCACGGGCAAAGGCGGTAGCAGCGTAGCCGCGCAGGTCTTCAACCGTAATGGCTTCGATGCCCTGCGGTGTGCCGGAGGGGGGCGTGGCGTAGGGGTGGTCGCCGAACACATCCGCAAAGAAAGTGCGGTAGGCGACCGAGTCCGGGTCTTCTTCATCCTGTGCGAGACTTGCCAGCGACTGGGCGCGCACGCGCGCCACATCACCTTCGTCAAAACGCGGCTCCGTCAGGGCCAGGCGCACCATGTCAAAAGCCTCAGCCGCATTTTCGGACAGGGTCCGCATACGGATCTGGATGGTGTCGAGGACGGCGGAAACCGACAGAGAAACGATGAGGTCACGCAGCCGGGCGGCAAAGGCCTGACTGTCGAGATCGCCCGCCCCTTCGGTCATCAGGTTAGCTGTCATGTCGGCCAGACCGGGCTTGTCGGCGGGATCAAGATGGGAGCCCGCGTGAAACAGGACTTCAAGGGCAATCACCGGAACGGCATCTTCGGACACGAGCCAGGCTTCAATGCCGCTGTCGCCGGTGACGGGTTCAATCTCGAAGGCCTGTGACGGCAGGGTAAGAAGGACTGACGCGATGAAGAAGGACGCTGCTGTTGCGATTCTACGGATCATGACTTGTCTCCCTCTTCGGCAACCTGCTCGCCCGAAACCGGCTCATCTGAAACCGCCTCATCTGAAACCTGTGCGGCAACCGGGGGCCGGGTAAGAATGCCGGTCACGGACCGCTCCTTGCGCAGATATTTCCGTGCGGCTTGCGTCACCTGTTCAGGCGTAACTGCAAGAATGCGGTCAGGCCAGGTTGCTGCCTGCTCAACCGTCAGGCCTGTGACGAGGGCGACACCGTAGGAGCGCGCCATGCTCTGCTGGCTGTCCTGCGCAAAGATCGCGTCCGCGACCAGCGTGCGCTGGGCGCGACCCACTTCTTCAGCGGTCACCCCCTCGGCCAGAAGCTTGTCGATTTCCGCATCAATTCCGGCTTCCGCCTCGTCCATGGAGACGCCCGGGGCAGGCACCGCGAAGAAGCCGATGGTACCGTCGTCAAGGGATGAGCCGATGTACCAGCCGCTGGCGCCAAGGGCGATTTTCTGATCCACCACGAGTGACTTGTAGATGCGGGCCGTCGCACCGCCGCCGATGATTTCACTCAGCACGTCCAGCGCTTCGGCTTCGCCCGGTTCGCCATTGGCGTAGGACGGGGCAAGGTAGGCGCGGCGCATATAGGGTTGCTCGACGCGCGCATCCTCAAGGACGACCCGGCGGGCTGCGCGCTGGGGCGGATCCTGTGGGCGCACCCGCTTGGGAAATGCATTCTTGCTGGGCACAACGCCGTAAAACTGCTCCGCTAACGGACGAAGTTCGGCAGCATCCACATCGCCTGCGACAATCAGGATGGCGTTCGCCGGGTCATACCAATCGGCATAGAAATCCAGCGCATCCTGATAGGTCAGGCCGCGCATCTCATGCTCCCAGCCGATGATCGGTGTGCCATAGGGATGCGCGAGATAGAGAATGGCGTTCATCTGTTCGGACAACATTGAGCCGGGGTCGTTCTCGATGCGCGCCGAGCGCTCTTCCAGAATGACGTCGCGCTCGGGCAGGGTGATCTCTTCCGTCAGCACCAGGCCCGTCATCCGGTCGGCTTCAAGCTCCATGACCAGCGGCAGGCGGTCCCGTGCCACGCGCTGGAAATAGCCCGTGTAGTCGTAGGAGGTGAAGGCATTCTCGCGGCCGCCATTTCGAGCGACAGTTGCTGAGAACTCGCCATTGGGAAAGTTCTCCGTGCCCTTGAACATCAGATGTTCGAGATAGTGCGCGATGCCGGACTTGCCGCGCGGCGCATCGGCAGACCCCACCCGGTACCAGACCATGTGGGTCACCACAGGGGCGCGGCGGTCCTCGATCACCACCACCTGCATGCCGTTGGCGAGCATGAAGCTTTCAGGGATCGGCTGGCCGGTGGCCTCGACAAGGCCCGGTTCGGATGTTTCGACCGGTGCCGGCGCAGCAGTTTCAGCAACGACCGGTTGAGACGCTGCTTGCTGCATTGCTTCCTCAGCAGCGGCAGCGGGTTCGGGCGGTTCGGTTACCGCCTCTTCTTCGCTGCAGGCAGCCAGAACAGGAAGGGTCAGCAGGAGGGCAGTCGCGATCAGGGGGCGTGAGCCGATGCGCATGGGTGATAATCCAGTTGGGAAAACGGGTCAGCAGGCGAGCGAGGAGATCGCACCACGCAAATATGACAGAAACGAGCCCGATTGGGGCTCGTTTCATACTCTTTTCGTCATCAAGTCACGGTGAACGCAGATTGTGAACACAGGCTGTGAAGACCAACTGGGCAGCTCTAGAAGATGCCTTCCAGCAAGCCCTGGTCTTCCTTGGGTTCGATCCGTGGGGTTTCCCCCTCGGTCACCGGCTGGCCCAGCGCGTCGTTCTGGCGAAGACGCTGGGCCTCGGCCTGCGCGTCCACCGGGATCGGCTGGGGTCCACGGTCCTGCCAGAAGATGATGCGGTCCGCGAAGGTGCGGTCTGCATCGATGCGGGAGCGGTATTCATTTTCGATCAGGCGGCGCACTTCCGGGCTGGCGTTTTCTGCGCCTGCGCTGGCGATGAGGGCATTTTCACCCGCTGTGCCGCCGGACAGGGTCGGCGCGGAGCCAACGGTCGGCCGACCGGAATAAAGTGCTGCTGCTGCAATTTCCTGCGCAGACCGAGCCTGACGGTTGGGCGCGCCGGGCACCGGCGGGCGCAGGGAATAGTCCGGCGGAATGGCGAGCGGCGCCTTGGTCACAATTGCAAATTCGTCCGGCGGGTTCTTGCCGAGGCCCAGGGCATCATCGAGGCCACCGCCGCAGCCGGCCAGAAAGGCTGCCGCCACAAGAGCAGTTGTCATGCCGAGAAGGCGGGATTTGGGACGCTCAAACATGTTGATCACTTGTCCGGTCTACCTAGAGATTGTGCCAACGAGCGGGCTGGACCGCTCACTTGCTTTTTTGCTTTTTGGCTCGTTCCTGCTGGGCGGTTGGTCCAAAGACCGAGTCCCAGATCAGCAATACTACACCAAAGACGATGGCAATATCAGCCACGTTGAAAACGTACCAATAAAAGCCAAAGGCATGGAAGCTCATAAAGTCTGCCACCGCACCATAAATAGCCCGGTCATAGGCATTCCCGACAGCGCCGCCGATGATTAACCCTACCGCCACCGCCAGCAGCCGGTGCTCGATCCGCGACAGCCAGACAATGAGGGCCACGGTGACGGTGAGGGCGAAGATCACCAGAACCGCCACTGCCCATGCGGAATTAGCGGGGAGCAGCCCGTAACTGATCCCCGGGTTCCACACCATGGTCAGGTCGAAAAAGGGCGTGATCGTGATCGACCGGCGGGCCGGCAGGTCCACCCAGTACAAAATGGCCCATTTGCTCAGCCGGTCTGAAATGCCAATGGCCAACGCCAGGATGATCCCATAGCGAAAATGGGCGGCCGGGTTTTTCAATGAGGCGATGGCCTCATCATATTGGCGCTTCAACCAGTCCATGGGGTCAGCCTGCCTCACTCAGCAGTTCAGGGCGGGCTGCAACGGCCAAGGCGCACCGGCCACAGATACCCGGATAGGCGGCATTCTTCCCGACATCCGGCAGGATCTTCCAGCACCGGGCGCATTTTTCCCCTTCGGCATGAACCGGCATCACGGCGACACCGGATACCTCGTCGATGCGGAAGGCGTCGGCGGGTGCCGTCTCACCTTCGGGCATCACTTTCAAGTCTGACGTGATGCACAGGTCCTCCAGCGGCACGTCGCCCAGTGCGGCACGGATGGCAGCATCCTCCACATAGACATGCGGTGCGCCTTCGAGGCTGGCGCCGATGCGCTTTTCGCGTCGCTCGATTTCGAGCGCACCTGTCACCACGCGGCGGAACTGACGCAGATTCTGCCAGCGGGCGGCCAGTGTTTCGTCCTTCCAATCCGCAGGCACGTCCGGGAAGGTCCGCAGATGCACGGAATCGTTTTCGTCCGGGAACCGGGCCTGCCAGGCTTCTTCCATGGTGAAGGACAGAACCGGTGCCAGCCACGCGGTGAGGCAGGAGAACACCTGATCCATCACCGTGCGGGCCGCGCGGCGGCGCAGGCTTGTGGGCGCGTCGCAATACAGCGCGTCCTTGCGGATGTCGAAATAGAAGGCCGACAGTTCCGTCACGCAGAAATTGGTCAGCGCGTGATAGACGCGGGTGAAGTCGTAGGTCTCATAGCCTTCACGCACCAGCGCATCCAGTTCAGCCAGCCGATGCAGGATGAACAGCTCAAGGCCAAGCCCGTCGCTCTCCGGGGCTGCCCGCATGTCATCGACGCTCACGCGCTCTGCATCTTCGAAGCCCGCCAGATTGCCGATCAGGAAGCGCACGGTGTTGCGCAGCTTGCGATATCCGTCGGTACACGCCTTGATGATGTTGGGGCCAACCACCAGGTCGTTCTGATAATCAGAGCTTGCCACCCAGATGCGGATGATCTCAGCGCCAGACTGCTGGATGACCTTGTCCGGTGCCGTCGCGTTCTTGCCGGACTTGGACATCTTCTTGCCCGTCTCGTCCAGGATGAAGCCGTGGGTTACCACCTGCTCATAAGGCGCACGACCGCGCGTGCCGCAGCTTTCGAGCAGTGATGACTGGAACCAGCCGCGGTGCTGGTCGGACCCTTCGAGATACAGGTTCGCAGGCCATGTCTGGTCCTCGCGGCCTTCCAGCACAAAGGCATGCGTCGAGCCTGAGTCAAACCAGACGTCCAGAATGTCCATCACCTGATCGTAGTCATCGGCCTTGTAGTCGTTGCCGAGGAACTCCTGCGCGTCGGTGTCGTACCAGGCGTCGCAGCCGCGTTGCGACACCGCCGCGTGGATGCGCGCGTTCACGGCCTCATCGCACAGGATGTCTCCGGTGTCCTTGTTCACAAAGATCGTCAGCGGCACGCCCCAGGCGCGCTGGCGGGACACCACCCAGTCAGGCCGGGTTTCCACCATGGAGCGGATGCGGGCCTGGCCGCGCTCGGGGAACCATTCCACGGCATCAATCGCTGCCAGCGCCTTGGCGCGCAGATCGTCATGGTCCATGGAGATGAACCATTGCGGCGTGTTGCGGAAGATCACCGGTGCCTTGGATCGCCAGGAGTGTGGATAGGAGTGATCCAGTCGTCCGGACGTCACCAGATGGCCGGTTTCACGGAGCGCTTCCATGACGCTTTTGTTGGCGTCGCCATCCTTGCCGTTTTGCTTGAGCACCGTCTTGCCGGCAAACAGCGGCACGTGATCGTAGTAGCTGCCGTCTTCAGAGACCGTGTGCGGCACCTCGATGCCATGCTGCATGCCCAGCACATAGTCATCCTGACCATGGCCCGGTGCGACATGCACAAAGCCCGTGCCCTGCTCATCCGTCACAAAATCGCCCGGCAGGGCAGGCACGTCGTAGTCATAGCCCTGCCCGCGCAACGGATGCGCACAGATGGTGCCTTCGATGTCCGAGCCCTTTAGATGGGTCATGACCAGGGGCTGATCGAGACCGGATTCCTTCATGAAAGTTTCCAGCAGCGGCTCCGCCACCACATAGGTCTTGCGCTCCATGCCGCGCGGGCCTTCGTGGCCACCTTCCAGCAGCACGTAGGTCATCGTCGGCGAAAACGCGATCGCGCGGTTGCCGGGGATGGTCCACGGGGGCGTCGTCCAGATCACCAGATGCGGTGTGCGCTGCTCGGGGGCCGGCTTCAGCATGGGGTGGTTCGAGTTGAGAACCGGGAACGCCAGATAGATCGTCGGCGAATTGTGGGCGTGATACTCGACTTCTGCCTCGGCAAGGGCCGTCTTTTCCACCGTCGACCACATCACCGGCTTGGAGCCGCGATAGAGTGCGCCGGACATGGCGAACTTCAAAAACTCCTCAACGATTGAGGCTTCCGCATCATTGGACA
>JBHJJF010000020.1:0-20504 GCA_050042885.1 Candidatus Phaeomarinibacter sp. | reverse complement strand
AATGCCATGGTGGATGTGGCTGGGGTCGGGTCGTACTACGATTAGGTTACGGCGTGTATGTGGTTGCCAAGCGGACGCGACCGGACCATGAAGGCTTCCTCGCCATTCTGGATAGTCTGGCCGGGGCGAAGCACCCGTGTTTGCTGGTGCTCAACAAGGTGGATGAAGCCCCACGTGAGCGGCTGATGGAGTTGGCTGCTGTTGCGAATGAGAAGGTGACTTTTGCCGACACCTTCATGATTTCCGCGCTCAACGGCAGCGGTGTGGATGATCTACGCGCACGCCTGGCGGAGATGGTGCCGGAAGGCCCATACCTTTATCCTCAGGATCAGGTCGCCGATCTGTCCCAGCGCGATCTAGCGGCCGATATTACGAGGGAAAAACTGTTTCTGCGCCTGCATGACGAACTGCCATATGCGACGACAGTGGAAACTGAAGGGTGGACCCAGCGTAAGGACGGGTCGGTCAAGATCGATCAGGTTGTCTATGTGGAGCGGCCCGGCCAGAAGGGCATTGTTCTGGGCAAAGGTGGCGCCGCGATCAAGGAAATCGGGCAGCAGGCTCGCAAGGACATTGAGGAGGCCCTGGGCATCAAGGCGCACCTCTTTCTGTTCGTGAAGGTGCGTGAAAAATGGGCGGATGATCCAGAGCGGTATCGGGCCATGGGGCTGGATTTCCCAGGTAACTAGGCGCGACGCACGCCAGATTGGGTGTGCCCACAAGAGGTGCAGTTTTCCACAGTATGGGATAAGCCAGTGCATAGTCGCAGTTTTGTTGTCATTCTGTCTCAATCACATGAGCTAACCCATTGATTTCATATGTTTGAAGATGCGACTCACTTGTCATAGTTACCCTCGCTGCAGGTCTTGAGCGCGCATGGATTGGTCAGATGACGGCATCGTCCTGCATGTGCGGGCTCATGGAGAAAGTTCCGCCATTCTGGAGCTCCTCACCCGGGATCATGGGCGGCATCTGGGCCTGGTGCGCGGCGGCGGCTCCAAGCGGATGCGTGGGCTTCTTCAGCCCGGAAACACCCTGCGTGTTACGTGGCGTGCGCGCCTGCAGGAGCAGCTTGGCAGCTACACGACCGAGCCGCTCACCCAGCGCGGTGCGACGGTTCTGGCGGACCGTCTGGCGCTGGCGGGGCTGACGTCATCGGCGGCCCTGGCCAGTGCAGTTCTGCCTGAGCGCGAGGCTCAGCCCAAAGTCTTTGACGGGACGAGCATTGTGCTGGATGCGCTGGACCAGCCAGATACCTGGCCGGCCTTGCGCGTGCGATGGGAGTTGGGCCTGCTTGAGGATTTGGGTTTTGGTCTGGACCTATCAGCCTGTGCGCTGACGGGGGAGACTGACAATCTGGCTTATGTGTCCCCCAGGTCGGGTCGGGCGGTGACTGCCGAAGCGGCCGGCGGCTACAAGGAACGCTTGTTGCCGCTGCCAGACTTTCTGACAGGCGGCGGGAGCGCCAGCCCTCGGGATGTGCAGGATGGCCTGCGCCTGACCGGGTTTTTTCTCGAGAAGCGCGTGTTTGCGCCATTGGACAAGACGCTGCCGGTGCCCCGTATTGCGTTGGCAGAAGTCCTCGCCAGCCAGTCAGCCTAAGGACTGCTCAGGGCTGCGCCAATGAGCGCCACAAGGGCCAGAAGGACGAAAAGTGCGGTCCCCGCATAGAGCGGTGTATTGGTGACGTTGCGTTTGGTGATTTGCACCTGCCGCCAGGGAATGACCAGCACGGCCGGCAGGATCAGCAATGTTCCCGCACCGGCAGCGAGCTTGGTCGCTGCCTCGGTGGTCAGGGCAAAGCTTGCCGATGGCGGGATGCCGTAACTGGCAATCCCGGCGGTCACGAGGGCTGCAAGGGCCATGAACAGCCAGTATTGTCGATTGGAAATCATTGGGACCCTGATCCAAATTTTCGTATGAGCCAGACGCTTGACCACATCTCGTGGGCGGGCGACCAACTACATTGATCAACCTAGCTTGATTCGAGCCTCAACGGCCCGTTTTGGCCGGAATAGTGCCGCCTTATTGTTTGCTGGAGTGTTATGAGCAAGCCCACCACGCCGCCGGATAATGCCCGCCCAATTGCCCTGCGAGAGGCGCTTGAAGAGCGATATCTGGCGTATGCCCTCTCCACCATCACCCAGCGCGCACTGCCGGATGTCCGCGATGGCCTGAAGCCGGTTCAACGGCGGCTGCTCTTTGCCATGCGGCAGCTCAAACTCGACCCGAATACCGGCTTCAAGAAGTGCGCTCGCGTGGTCGGTGAAGTTATCGGTCGGTATCACCCGCATGGTGACCAGTCGATCTATGATGCTCTGGTCCGGCTCGCTCAGGACTTCGCCCAGCGGTATCCGATGGTCGAGGGGCAGGGCAATTTCGGCAATATCGACGGCGATAACGCTGCTGCCATGCGCTACACCGAAAGCCGCATGACCGAGGTGGCCCGGTTGATGCTGGACGGCCTCGACGAAGATACGGTTGATTTTCGTGACACCTATGACGGGGAAGATGAAGAGCCGGTTGTGCTGCCGGGTGCTTTTCCCAATCTGCTGGCCAACGGGACCACCGGCATTGCCGTGGGCATGGCGACATCCATTCCGCCACACAATGCGGCGGAGCTTGTCGATGCCTCCCTGCATCTAATCAAACAACCGAATGCCCGCGACGACACGCTATTGAAATATATACCGGGGCCGGACTTCCCGACGGGTGGCGTCCTCATTGAGCCTGCGGAAAACATCGCGGAGGCCTATCGGACCGGACGTGGTTCTTTCCGCTTGCGGGCCCGCTGGCGCAAGGAAGACACCGGTCGTGGCGGCTACCAGATTGTCGTCACGGAGATGCCTTACCAGGTGCAGAAGGCCCGCCTGATCGAACGGGGTGCCGACTTGCTGCAGGCCAAAAAACTGGCCTTGCTGGGGGACATCCGCGATGAGTCTGCGGAAGATGTGCGGCTTGTTCTCGAGCCCAAGACACGGACCATTGACCCGGAAGTCCTTATGGAGAGCCTGTTCCGCGCCACCGATCTTGAGGTTCGGGTGCCGTTGAACATGAATGTGTTGAGCGCCACCCAGGTGCCGCAGGTCATGAGCCTCAAGGACGTGCTTCGTGCGTTTCTTGACCACCGGCGTGTGGTTCTACAGCGGCGCACCAAGTTCAGGCTCGGCAAGATCGCGCATCGGTTGGAAGTGCTGGAAGGCTATCTGGCCGCTTACCTCAACTTGGATGAAGTCATTCGTATCATCCGCGAGGAGGACGAGCCCAAGCAGGACCTCATCAAGGCCTTCAAGCTGACGGATGTGCAGGCCGAGGCCATTCTCAACATGCGGCTGCGCTCCCTGCGCAAGCTCGAAGAGATGGAGATCAAGGGTGAGCACAAGGAGCTGACCGCCGAACGCAAGACACTCAATGCGCTGATGAAATCCGAACCCAAGCAGTGGGACAGGATTTCAGGTGAGTTGAAGGAGCTCAAGAAGACGTTTGGTCCCAAAACCGATATCGGTCGCCGCCGGACGGAACTGACGGACGCGCCGGATGTCGATGAAGCTGCAGTCGTCGAAGAGCTGACGGTCAAGGAACCGATTACAGTTGTGTGTTCCGAGAATGGCTGGATACGCTCCATGAAGGGGCACTCGGACGACACGTCCGCACTCAAACACAAGACGGGTGACGGTCCACGCTTTGCTGTCCATGCGCAGTCGACAGACAAGATCATACTGTTCGCGACCAATGGACGTTTCTACACACTCGATGCGGCCAGGCTGCCCGGTGGCCGCGGCTTTGGTGAACCGGTGTCCGTGATGGTCGACTTAGGGGATGGCGAGACAATCGTTTCTCTCTTCGTACACAAGCCCGGCAGAGAGTTGCTGGTGGCGTCCCAGACGGGTTACGGATTCGTGGTTCCCGAAGATGAGATCATTGCTATGACGCGCAAGGGTAAGCAGGTGCTGAACCTTGCATCAGGTGACGAAGCTTTGACGTGTGTGACCGCCGATGGCGACACAATTGCCGTGATGGGTGAGAACCGCAAACTGCTGTTGTTCCCACTGGATCAGGTCAATCAGATGACCCGCGGGCGTGGGGTGCGTCTGCAGCGTTATAAGGATGGCGGTCTGCGGCAAGCGAAAGTCTTTAAGCTGAAGGAGGGATTCCAGTGGCGCGACGGCGGCGGTCAGAAGACCATTGATGCGAAGGCACTCAAAGACTGGCGGGGCGAGCGCGCTCAGGCGGGACGCCTTCCGCCGGCGGGCTTCCCGAAGCGGGACTGGATTACCTTTGACGGGTCCATTCAGAGCGAGCTGTAGGTCTACTCGACCGTGAAGATGTGGATGCGGTCGTAGCCCCAGTAGCGGACCATTAACTGATACTGCGAGCCGGCCTGGTAGCGGACCGAGTCCAGTTCGATGCCGTTGACGTCTTCCAGAAAACTCTCGGCGGTGAGATCTGCATTCATGATCACCTGGGCGCAGACTTCTTCCGGTTCGCCCTGCACAAAGTTGCCGCCTTGGTCGGCAACGAACCAGCGGTGAACACGGCATGGGTTTGAGGCCTCGAGGAACACGGTTTCTTCCGTATTGTTCTTGAGGTTCACCGTGTAACTCAGCGGGACATAGCCCTCTCGCGGGAGAATGACTTTCTCCGGCGCGGTCACCGTGAGGTGAACCGGGTCCTGATCCAGTTCCAGCCAGCCCTGGGTAATGGCGACGGACACAATGCCGACCACCGCAATCATGATGAGTGTGGTCGCCATGTAGTTGGGGATGCGCGGGCCGTCGAGTTTGCCGCTCGCCATAGGGTTGGTCCTTATGTGTTAGCCGAAGACAATTTCGGGAAGCCAGGTGGCGATCTCAGGGAACACCGACAATATGACCAGAGCAAGAAGCTGGATCGCGACGAAGGGCAGGGCGCCCTTGTAGATGTCTGTGGTCTTGACTTCTGGCGGCGCAACGCCGCGCAGATAGAACAGCGCAAAGCCGAACGGCGGCGTTAGGAAGGATGTCTGCAGGTTGATCGCCATCATCACGCCAAGCCAGATGGGATCGACTCCCATCATCAGCAGCACGGGGGCAACGACCGGCACAACCACAAACGTGATTTCGATGAAGTCCAGGAAGAAGCCCAGGAAGAACATCACCAGCATCACGATGATGACAGCGCCAACGACACCCCCGGGCATGGCGTTGAGGAATTCATGGACCGTGTCATCGCCGCCCAGGCCGCGGAACACAAGGCTGAACAAAGCCGCGCCAATGAGGATCACAAAGACCATGGAAGTGATCTCAGTCGTAGTGCGGACGACCTGTCCAAGACATCCATTGCTCAGTGTGCGTAGCAGGGACACGAACATGCCCCACGCGACAATCGCGCATAGAAGAAAAGCAATGCCGCGAGCGACCTGCTGGCTGGTGCTGTCGGTGTTGAGGCCAAGACGTAGATCAAAACTGGATGTCAGAATGAACAGGCCGAGTATGGCGGCCGCGGCGACGACCGGCGGCCACAGGCCATTGATGTGTATCCTGGCCATCAGCTGGATGATGCCGCCGCGCCACGCCGGTGCCTCGTCATGGCTGGCAAGGTGCAGCATGGGTTCGCGGTATCCGGCCAATAGCGTTGCACCGACAGCGCCGACCGCAGCGGCTTCAGTTGGCGTGGCGACGCCTGTGAGGATAGACCCCAGCACGGCAATAATCAGCAGGACAGGTGGGATGAGTGCTTGCAGGATGGAACCAAGACCAGGTTGGTCAGCAATTTCGGAGGCATCAAGGGCTGGCGACGAAGCAGGCTTCAAAAGCGCCATCAGCAACTGATAGGTGATGTAGAGACCTACCAGCATCAACCCTGGTAGCAACGCGCCCGCAAAGAGGTCGCCGACCGACAGGGCATCCGGCGAAAAATTGCCCATGGACAATTGCGCATTCTGATAGGCACTCGACATGACGTCGCCGAGCAGCACCAGCACGATGGATGGTGGAATGATTTGACCCAGTGTGCCGGCTGCAGCGATCGAGCCTGTTGCCAGGGCCGGGTCATAGCCGCGTTTGAGCATGGTGGGCAGGGACAGGAGTCCCATTGTGACCACGGTGGCGCCGACGATGCCGGTAGAGGCGGCGAGCAGCGCGCCGACGATGGTGACGGAGATACCCAAGCCGCCGCGCATGGTGCCAAACAGGCGGCTCATGTTCTCAAGCAGCTCTTCCGCGACACGGCTGCGCTCCAGCATGACGCCCATGAAGACAAACAACGGGACCGCAATCAGCGTCTCGTTCGTCATGGTGCCGAAGATGCGGGAGGGGAACGCACGCAGGAATGACAGGTCAAACACGCCGAGCATGGCGCCCAGAATGGCAAATATCAGAGCCGTACCGGCTAGCGTGAACGCAACCGGAAAGCCTGCCAGCAAAAACAGGCAGGCGGTTGCAAACATTGCAATGTCGAGAATGTCAGCGAGACCCATTACATGAGCTCCGACGGGGCTTCAGTACTGGGGTCTTCACGGCCCGTCAGGATGCGGATGGAATGGGCTGCGAGGGATATGCCCTGCAGAGCGACCAGGACGGCAAAGATGATAATGGCGGTCTTGAGCAGATAGACACCGTGGATGCCGCTGGTTTCCTTTGACCCCTCAAAGATCGCCCATGAGTTGGAGACATAAGGCCATGCCAGCCAGACCACCGCAGCGCACATGGGCAGCAGAAAGAACAGCGTTCCAAAGAGGTCCGTCAGTGCTTTGCGCCGCGGTGTTGCCTCCCGGTAGAAAACATCCACGCGGACATGGCCGTTGTGGAGGAGGGTGTATCCCGCCGCCAGCATGAACAGAAAGCCATGCATGTAGACGATGGATTCCTGCATCCAGATTGAGCCGATGCCGAAGACATACCGCTGCACCACTACGACGAACTGCACCACGACCATGATGAGCGCGAGCCAGGACACGGTCCTGCCGATGCGGTTGTTCAGGCCGTCGATGAGGGCGATGAGGCGTGTCACTACTTTAAGAGCCTAGCCTTCGTTTGCCGTGCGCATATTGACGTAAGCTTCTTCGGAGATGCGGGTCCAGCGGATTGAATTGTCCAGATTTTCCCGGAAGCTGTTGTAGATACGTCCGGCGATCTCACTTTCCTGCGCTGCTTCCGCCAGCACTTTGGCTGACGCGTCCCGGAAACCGGCAAAGACTTCATCGGAAAATTTTTCGAGGATCACGCCGTGGTCGCGAAGGAGGGTGTCGAGGGCGGCTGAGTTGTTGTGATTGAACTCAGCCAGCGTGTAGTCGTGCTCGGTGTGACACACGTTCTGGATTATGCCCTGTTGTGACTTGGTCAGGCTCTCAAACACATCCTTGTTGAACACGGTAGCGAGGGCGGCGCCGGGTTCATGGAAGCCGGGCCAGTAGTAGTACTTCGTCACCTTGTAGAAGCCCTGGGCCAGATCATTCCATGGGCCCACCCATTCTGTTGCGTCAATCGCACCGGTCTGCAGAGCCTGATAGATGTCCGGGCCTGGAAGGCGCACCGCAGCGGCGCCAAGCTGGCGGAGAACTTCACCGCCGAGACCCGGCATACGGATCTTGAGGCCCTTGAGGTCTTCGAGTGTTTCGATGCGCTTGTTGAACCAGCCGCCCATCTGCACGCCGGTATTGGCGGAGAGAAAGCCCTTCAGGTTGAACTGCGCGGAGAGTTCGTCCCACAGCTCCTGACCGCCGCCGTGGTAGATCCAGGCTGTCAGTTCGTTGGCGGTCATGCCGAAGGGGACGGCGGTGAAAAATGAAAAGCCGACTGACTTGCCCTGCCAGTAATACTCAGCCCCATTGTAGCAATCGGCCGTCCCGGTCGAGACAGCGTCAAAGCTCTCAAAGGCAGGAACGAGTTCACCGGCGGCATAGACCTTGATGGACACCTGCCCATCGGTTGCCTCTTCGATACGTTTGGCAACACGTTCGGCTGACGTGCCCAGACCCGGGAAATTCTTTTGCCAGGTTGTCACCATTTTCAGCTGGCGTTTGCCGGTCACAATGGCCGGGCTTGCTGGTCCGGCGTCCGCGGTCGCGGACGTATCAGAGGTGTTATCGCAGCCCGCGACGGCCAGCGTTGCGGCGGCAGCACCGGTAACGGCGGCGCCGGTCAGGAAATCCCTGCGTTTCATCTTAGTCTCCCCGGAGATATTTGACGCGCAGTATAGGGAAGGGGCTCGCCTGCGCAATCAGGCGTCTTCAGGTGGTGCCAATGGGGCCCAGCCATCCATTGTGAGGGCTTCAAGAGGTTGGTAGCGGGCCTTGTAGGCCATCTTCCGGCAGTCCTCGATCCAGTATCCCAGATAGACATAGGGTAGTCCCATCTCACGGGCTTTTGCCACGTGGTCGAGGATCATGTAGCTGCCAAGACTGCGCGCTGATTCAGCTGGATCAAAGAAGCTGTATACCATCGATAGCCCGTCATCGATGATGTCCGTCACTGATGCTCCGATGAGCTTCTGCCGGCCAAGCGGCTCGTGTGTCTCATCGTCTGGATCGGATTTCTGCCAGTACTCGACAATGGCCGTATCAACCGTGGTTTCTTCCACCATGGCTGAGAAATCATCTTCGTCCATATCTGACATGCCGCCATTGGCGTGGCGGTCCTGCAAGTAGGTGTGCAGAAGCTCGAATTGCGGCTCGGTTGCCATGGGCTCACGGGGGACCCGCTCAAGGTCGAGATTCCGTTTGATGATGCGGCGCTGCGATGTGGATGGCCTGAATTTGTCCACAGGAATGCGCACGGACACACAGGCCGAACAGCCGTCGCAGGCCGGCTTGTAGGCGATCGTCTGGCTGCGGCGACACCCGGCAACGGTCAGCATCGAGTTGATGGTATTCGCGTCCACGTCCAGCAAATGGGTGAACACCTTGCGCTCCAGCCGCCCCTCCAGATACGGGCAGGGTGCTTCGGCCGTCAGGTAAAATCGCGGGGCGGTTTTGCCTGGGTGGTGGGTCAAGGAGACCTCCGTTGGGTCGGGAACTGTTTAAGAGATTCCATAATACCACGGAGCGAACAGGGAGAAAGCGGCCCATAGAAGAATTACCAAAGGTGCACCCGCGCGCAGGAAGTCCGAGAACTTGTAGTGGCCCGGCCCCATAACCAGCAGGTTTGTCTGGTAGCCCATCGGAGTGGCAAAGGAGCAGTTAGCAGCAAATATGACCGCATAAACAAAGACCATCGGGTCCACGCCCAGCCCGTTTGCAGTGCTGATGGCAATGGGCACGAAAAGCACCGCTGTTGCATTGTTGCTCAATACATTGGTCAAGACCGCAACCAGCAGGAAGAAAGCTGAGAGGACCACTGCGGGTCCGAGAGTCGCGAAAACCGTAATGACCTGCTGGGCAATGAATGTTGCACCACCTGTCAGTTCTAGTGCAGAGCCCAGTGCCAGTGCCGCGCCAACAAGAAGGAAAATCTGCCGGTCGATGGCCCGCGCACCCTGACGGATATTGAGGCAGCCGGAGGCGATCATGGCAAAGGCGCCCACGACAGCGGCAACGGCGATCGGTACGAGCCCCAAGGCAGCAGCGGCGACGGTGCCACCGAGAATAATCTGTGCCTTGCGGGCATTGCTGAGGTCCGGGATTTCGGTGGCCGACCATTCCAGAAGCAACACGTCGCGGCTGGTCCGCAGGCCACGCACGCTTTCTCGAGTACCAACGATGAGCAGCACGTCTCCAGCTTCCAGGCGGATGTCGCTCATCCGGGCCCGGATCATGCGGCTGCGACGCTGGACACCCAATACTATGCAGTCGGTTTCCATTCGGAAGCCGGCCTGCTCGACATTGCGGCCGATGAGGCGGGAGCCGGGGGCAACGATACTTTCGGCCAACATCAGGTCGCGAACCGGGCGTTGGGCGTCGCCATCATCGGGATCGCTCGGGCCGCCGCCTTGATGGATCAAGCCCTGAAAAATTTCCGGGTCCTGTTTCAGGGACTCAGTCAGCGTTGCCCGGGTGGCGGCAATAATGAGCGTATCTCCGGGGCGCAACACCAGGTCTTCAAACGGAGGCAGGACAGCATGTTCGCCGCGCTGAACCATGCGTACGGTTATGTTTCTAAGGGCAGGAAAAAGCCCGCCCTTTGCCTTGCTGCCCACAAGCGGATGGCCATAGCCCAACTGAAGTTGCGCGATGAACTGCTTTCCGGACCCTTCGAGTTCTTCGGCCAAATTGGCGCGCGATGGCAGAAGACGTGGAAGGACACCGGCCACATAGACGATGCCGACGGCGGCCAGCACTGCACCCGGAATTGTGAAATCAAAAAATCCGATGCGGTCCAATCCGGCGCGCTCCGCCGCGCCAGATGCCAGCAGGTTGGTCGACGACCCAATGAGTGTGGTCATGCCGCCTAGGATCGAGGCGTAAGACAGCGGGATCATCATCTTTGACGAAGACACAGCGGCCTTGGCTGCAAGAGCGCTGACCACGGGAATAAAGATCACGGCGACCGGCGTGTTGTTCATAAAGCCGGACACGACCAGGACAACGGCAAGCATGACGCCGAGTGTCAGGTAGGGTGCCTTGGTGGCATTGGCGTTGCTGAGCTGCGCCAGGTCTTCGAGCGCGCCGCTTTGAAACAACCCCTGACCGACAACAAGAAGCGCCAGAACAGCGATGAGGGCAGGGTCAGCGAACCCTTCCAGCAGGACACGGGTATCAAGCAGGTTGCCGCCACCGGGTCCTTCCACCGGAAAAATGTGGAAGAACGCCAACAAGCCTGCGACCAGCGCAAGCGATGTCAGTTCAAGCGGTACATCTTCTGACGCGTATGCGATGATTGCTGCGATGATTGCTGCAAACACCACCCACATTTGCCAGACATGGGATAAATCGGCCTCCATGAGCGGCATCTAGACATGGAGACGGGCGAAAGCCAAGCGACGTTTTTGCTTGTTTCCTGCGAGAATCCGCGTAAGTGGGAATGGCAGTCAGATGGTTGGATTTCCTAGCCTGAAATCACGCGCGCATCTGAAGGGATACTGGCTGGGGAATTGATCACGATGGTACCGATCAGATAGTCGTGCAGCGCCCGGCGACGCTTGTTGAACAGAGGCACAATCAACAGAAAGACTGTTGCGGACCAGGAGATGTAGAATACCAGTGTTTGCAGTGCGCCCTGAAGATAATGCGGGCGCGCTCCATCCCATGTGCGTACTTCAATGCCCATGAACTTCATGCCGGGCGTTGCGGAACTCGGGCTGCCGATGGTGAAAGTAAAGTAGCCAAGCCACATGAGCGGAACGGCAATTGGCAAGAGCCCCCAGGCAAGGCCCAGGGTCAGTAGCCCCAGGAATGCAAACAACAGTGTCAGGAACACAGTGGCGACGCAGAGCAACAACCAGTCGATGACAAATGCCATGATGCGTTTGCCGAGAATTCCGGTGAACAGTTCGGGATACCGATCCGCATCAATGTGAATTGGATCTGCCCCGGAAGCATCGCGCCAGTGCACACCTTCAGCCCGGTCTAGGGTCGCCATTCACGTCTCCTGCATTCCACGTTGCTTAGCGTAAAATGGGGTGCGTCATGGTGATGTGCAATAGGCAGTGCTTTTGCCTTAGCGCATCTGACTTGGCGGCAGGACAGGGGCTTCACGCAACAGCACAATGGAAATGCGCCGGTTTGCTGCCATGAACGGGGCTTCTGGGAACAGCGGTTCTGAGTCGGATTTGCCGGCGACCTGATAGACGCGGTTCCCCCGCAAGCCGCCATCCATGAGAATGCGGCGGGCTGCATTCGCCCTCTCCGACGTGAGCTCCCATGCGGTGTAGTCGTCGCCCGTGCTCATGGGGGTTGAATCCGTGTGTCCGCCAATGGTGATGCGATTGGGCAGCTGGTTCAGTGTCTGGCCTATGGCATCCAGCAGGACGCGGGTCCGCTCATAGGGAACAGCACTTTCGGCCGGGAACATGGACCGCCCCTCCTGATCAACCAGCTGGATGCGCAGGCCTTCGGGCGTTTCATCGATGATGATGTGCTTGGACAGTTCCGCCAGCTCTGGCAGGTCATTCAAGGATTGGCGGATGGACATCTCGGCGCGGGCAAACGCTTTGGCTTCCTTCTTTGACTCGCCGTCATCCATGAAGGACTGGTCTTCGTGGAACTCCTCTGCGCCGCGTTCCTTCTTGTCACCGAGCTGGCCGTCGCCGGGTGTCTTGCCTTTGTCACGGCCCTCATCTTCTCTTTCGGCAGGTGGAGCAATCGAAACGACCACTGCGGTGATTGCGCCGCCTTCCTTGGCACCGCGGCTGTCATGGGCCGTACCTGCCAAAATGCCGCCCGAGCCTGAGTTGGATCGGCTGATGTTTGGTGGCGCGAAGTAGTCTGCCAGTCCGTCTTTTTGCTGCGGCGTGGTCATGGAGATGAGCCACATGAGCAGAAAGAACGCCATCATGGCGGTCACGAAGTCAGCATAGGCGATCTTCCACGCGCCACCATGGTGGCCGTGTGCGGCTTTCTTGACCCGCTTGATGATGATCGGCTGTTCGTTACTCGACATGGATACGCCCTGATCCTTCTGGGTGGCGGTGTGCGCTTAAACCGGCTGCAGTGACCCTGTCCGCTCTTCCAGTTCAGCAAAAGTGGGACGCGTGTCACTCAGCAGAGCCTTGCGCCCAAACTCGACAGAAACTGCGGGCGGATAGCCTGACAGGTGGGCGAGAAGGGCGGCCTTGATGGCCTGGAAGTATTTGGCTTCTGCGTCGTAGGTGAGTTTCAGCGATGTGGTCATGGGCGCGAAGAACCCGTAGGCCACAAACACGCCCAGAAACGTACCCACCAGGGCGCCACCGATGAGCTTACCGAGGATTTCCGGCGGCTCGTTGATCGAGCCCATGGTTTTGATCACGCCCAACACGGCAGCCACAATCCCCAGCGCCGGTGTGCCGTCAGCAAGCGCCTGCATGGCATCTACCAGCTGGTGGCGTTCCTCATGATGGGTTTCCAGTTCCTCATCAATGAGGGCCTCGAGCTCATGCGGGTTTTCCGTGCCCAGGGTAATCAGGCGAATGTAGTCGCAAATGAACTCGACCGCGTGATGGTTGGATGCCACGGTCGGGAACTGATTGAAGATGTCGGAGTCATGTGGGTTTTCAACATGGGCTTCCAACGCAAGATTGCCCTTGGCCTTGGCCAGTTTGAAAAACTGGAACAGGCAGCTGAGCAGTTCCAGATAGGTTTCTTTGGTGAAGGTTGAGCCCTTCATCAGGGTACCCATCGCACCAGGCATCTGTTTCAGAACGGTACCTGGGTTAGCGATAATGAACGCGCCCATGGCAGCGCCCAGAATGATCACGCCTTCAAACGGCTGCCAGAGCACATAGAGCTTGCCGCCCATGGCCGCATAGCCGCCGAGCACGCACACAAACACTGTAATAATGCCGATAATAAGCTTCATCGCGCCGACGGTCCCAACCGAGTAACTGGTGTCCCCACACCCCGCGTGCTGGGACTTTTGCTGACATATTCTGAGGGGAAGTGTCCCCAAATCGCGTTAACACGCGGTTGAGGTTGATAGGCGTGGTTAATGCTTTGCTAATCCGACCGGTTGCCTGTAACCAATGCCTCGCCTAGAACGGCACAAATGCTGACATTTCCGCCAACCGCTTCTCCGCAGGCAATTCCTTTATGACCGACAATTCTCGAGATTTTCGTAACGCCCTTGGGTGTTTTGCGACCGGCGTCACAGTGGTGACGACCCGCAAGGCGGACGGAACAGCTGTCGGGATTACCGCCAATTCCTTTTCGTCGGTCTCTC
This sequence comes from Candidatus Phaeomarinibacter sp., assembly GCA_050042885.1. Lineage (GTDB taxonomy): Bacteria > Pseudomonadota > Alphaproteobacteria > CGMCC-115125 > CGMCC-115125 > Pyruvatibacter. Next base: position 6,732 of record JBHJJF010000020.1, on the reverse strand, counting down.
TCGACCCACCACTGGTCCTGTGGTGCATCGACAAGTCATCAGACACGCTTGCTGATTTTGAGGCGGCAAGTCAGTTCGCCATTAATGTTCTGAGTGCGGAAGACATGAACATCAGCAATGAAATGGCGCGACCGGGACGCCATGCGATGGAAGAGCATGTCACCGGTACCGGCGAGACCACGGGGCTGCCGATTGTCGAGACGGCGCTCGCGACATTTGAGTGCGACGTGGAACATCGCCATGATGGGGGAGACCACATCATCATGGTGGGGCGTGAGGTCGGTTTTACGTCGACGACAAAGGGCGCCCCGCTGCTTTACTTCCGCAGCAAATATGCGACGGCTGCCAAATAGAGGCCTGGTCTATCCGCCCGTCTCATCTTTCAGCCGTTTGAGGTTGTCCCGCATTGCTGTCAGGACTTTGACGGCATGGGCATATTCCTGCTTGGAGATGCCTTCTATGGCGCGGGAGTGGATCATGGTGAAGACACCCTGACCCAGAAACTTCACCGAGTGAAAATAGGGCGTGAGCCAGACTTGTTTGGAACGTCTGTCGGTTGGGTGCGGTCGGCGTTCTACGAGACCCTGCTGTGCGAGTTCATCCACATGAGCCCCGACGGAAACCTTGTGCATGGCCATTTCATCTGCAAGTTCCGTCTGCGTGCGTCCATCCTGCTCCATAAGGAGCGCGACCAACGCGGATTGCCCCCGACTCATCGGCATTCGCCGATCGTACTCACCCGAGAGCAGTCGCCCAAATTCCTGAAGCAGTCCGGAAAACTCCAGCGCTTCTTCTATTTCTTTGGCGTCAGGCCTTGGCGCGGCCATAAGAACCCCAGTTTCGGTGTCGTTCTCGCTCATGCACTGAGTATAGTGCCATCGGACGGTACTTGGAAAATTACGTAGGAATACTCCTTAGTTGCCCATCAGCCTCCTGCGGGCCGCAACGTCATTGTGGCAATCGCGCCAGCCTCTATTTCAGCCCGATCCGTGGTCATTCTCACATGACCGCCCTCCGCCCACAGAGTGGCGAAGGTGTCGTAAAAGTCCGATGCGGGGTTGCCGGATTGTCCGGTTGAAATGATGTAGACGGACTTGTTCATGTCATCAAAGTCAAACACGGCCCGGTAGCCCGCCGCATGAACGTTTGCGAAGGGACGGGTGCCGGACCCGGTCTGACCGCGATTGACCGTGTACGGACCACCGGCACTTGGCCGCTCGATGTTGAAGATTGTTCGGATGCCCGGAATGCAGCCCAGGGGCAGATGGTTGTTCACCACCGGGTGGGCTTCGCCCCATGTCCATTGGCTCATGTCATCGCCGTATAGATCACTGAGTTGCTCAAGCCCTGCGGCCAGCGCCGTACGGACAACATCAGTGCAATGCTCGATCTCGGACGTTGTCGTGTTGTCGCACCATTTGGCTGCCGCTTCATCACCGGACAACGCATTCATCAAGAAGCCTTCGCGGCGGCGGCCAACGCTGTCTGCAAGTTCGCCCAGTTCATCCGCATATAGTTTGGTGTGCAGGTGTTTCAGCGTGGCGTGGAAGATAAGCGGCTGCGCTAGGTCTTTTTCCATCGTGGCATCCCAGTCACGCAACAATGCCTGAGCGTCGGCCATCTGGTCGGTTTCCGGCTCAACGCTGGTCAAGTAGGGGATCAACTCTTCTGCGAGAAGTGACTTGTTGTCCGCCAGCATCTGCTCAAACGTCGCCACGTCATGGAGGCGCGTTTCCTCGATCATGTCTTCGATGCGGTTGGCACGGTAGGGCCCGTCCCAGCTCGACGAAATGTAGTAAGGAAAATCATCCGGAATGATCTTGTTGTTGGCCGTCGCGATGTATCCATGAGACGGGTTGATGACGCGCGGCAGACCGTCATGGGGGATCATGCCAAGCCACTCGTTGGCGGCATCCCATCCACGCGCCGGCAGCAGCCCGCCTGTTTCATGGATGTCGCCGCGCACCGGCACCGCTGCGGGGGCAATCATGCCGATATTGCCGTCGACATCCGCGACGACCATGCTTTGCATCGGTGACACCTGAAGCCGTGTCGCTTCGTCAAATTCGGCCACTGTCGTGGCCTTGGTGTAGCGGAACCCGGCCTCGATGGTCGTGTCCTTGCTTGTCAACGCCGTCCATTTGAGCGCGACCACCTGACCATCGCCAACGACGTCGTCGAAAGTATCGGCAATGGCATCAAGCACCGGCCCATTGCGGGTCTCGCGGACGGTGAACGTTTCATCTGACCCCAGGCGGACAACAATTTCTTCGTCGCGTGTCGTAAAATCAGCCCAGCCGGCGGGTGTTCGGTACTGGTTCGGGTTGTCCGGATTCACTGCTTCTATGGCGATGTCCTGAGTGTCCGGTCCGGTGTTGGTGAAGCCCCAGCCGATGTGGTTATTGCGGCCCAACACCACCGAGGGAATGCCGGGAATGGTGACGCCGATGACATTGCTGTCGCCCACGCTGAGTTGCGCGGCATACCAGATGGACGGGGCCAACATGCCCAGATGCGGGTCGTTGGCCAGCAGCGGCTTCTGGCTCTTGGTCCACTTTCCGTCGACCACCCAGTTATTGGAGGCACCGGGCGGACCTGTGTCGGGGATCGCCGCCACAATCCGTTCCAGACCTAGTGTGCGATAGCGCGACGCGAGATCGCGGACTGCCGGTTTGCTGTCTGCCGAATAAGGAGGGTCGAACGTCTTGAGGTCATCTTCGTCCAGTACCTCCATCAGGCGGGTGCGGAGGATTTCCGAAAACGCATTGCCTGACAGCCCGGCTGCCAGCAGCTTCACCATGCCTACCGAGTCGGCAGTCCTCCATGGTTCAGGCGAGTGCATAAGTAGCTGGAACTCCGGTGGCAGGGGTCGCGTCGATTCACTCAGATACGCGTTGACGCCGGCTGCATATCCGTCAAGGACTGCACGCAATTCCGGCGACAACACATCCAGCGAGCGCTCGGAATGCCCATAAAAATCGAGGGTGCGGATGACTTTGTCGGCTGGCAAAGCCGGTGACCCGAACACTTCTGCAAGGCGTCCCTGAACCACGCGGCGGAACAATTCCATCTGCCACAAGCGGTCCTGGGCATGGGAGAAGCCCAGGGCAAAGGCGGCGTCTGCATCGGTTTGCGCATAGATGTGCGGAATGGCGTGCTCATCGCGGATGACTTCAACGGATCCGGATATCCCCGGCAGGTCCCAGTCCCCCGCATAATCCGGCACGGCGCGTTCCGTCAGGCCAATCAACTGAAGTGCCAGCAGTCCAAGCAATACGGCCAATCCGGCAACCACAATGCCCGTCCAGCGTAGAATTTTGATGATCACAGCCCGATGTCTCCCCAAACCCACATTATTTGCTCCGGTCTACGTATTCCGGTCGCCTGCGGTTTCATGTTTAGTGCGCCCAACACATAAGGGCGATCTGTAGGAGATACCACATGGCGCGCGTTGCGTTTATCGGACTTGGGGTGATGGGCTATCCCATGGCGGGGCAGCTGGCTAAGGCGGGCCACGAGGTCACTGTCTATAATCGGACGACCATCAAGGCCAAGCAGTGGCGCGAGGCCTATAAGGGGTCCCATGGTGGCTCGGGCGCGTGGACGCCGGCCAAGGCAGCGGCCGATGCCGAGGTCGTTTTTACCTGTGTGGGCAATGACGACGACGTCCGTGCCATGACGCTTGGGCCTGACGGTGTTTTCCAGACGATGCAGCCCGGCACGGTCTTTGTGGATCACACGACGGCGTCCGCGGACCTTGCCCGCGACCTGGCTGCCGAAGCTGACAAGCGGGGCTTTGCCGCGATCGACGCACCGGTCTCCGGCGGGCAGGCGGGGGCTGAGAACGGCCAACTCACCATCATGTGCGGCGGCGACAAGCGGGCCTATGCGACCGCCGAACCGGTCATGGCGGTTTACGCCAAGCAGTCTCGGTTGCTGGGACCGGCCGGGGCCGGGCAGTTGACCAAGATGGTCAATCAGATCTGCATTGCCGGGCTTGTTCAGGGGCTCTCGGAAGGTATCAATTTTGCCCAGAAAGCGGGGTTGGATGTGGACGCTGTCATCGACGTCATTTCCAAGGGCGCGGCGCAGAGCTGGCAGATGGAAAACCGCTGGGAGACCATGAACAAGGGTGAGTTTGACTTTGGCTTCGCCGTCGATTGGATGCGCAAGGATCTTTCGATATGTCTTGCAGAAGCGGCGCGCAACGGTGCTGAACTTCCCGTTACCAAAGTCGTCGATGGCTACTATGCCGATGTCCAGGAGATGGGCGGCAACCGCTGGGATACGTCCAGCCTGATTGCGCGCCTCACCAAAGACTAGGCGTGCGTCACCGGCCTCGCGCCGCCGATTCCGGGCAAGGTCCGGGACAAAAGAGGGAAACGCTGCCATAGCGGGTCCTGTCCGTGTGTCCGTGTCTTAGATGTCCGTTGTCCGTGTCCGGTCCAGACCGCCATGGCAACGCATCCCGCGCAGCACGCCGGGGACGGACCTGCCACGCACCTCACGCGGTTGAGACGTGAGGCTTGTGACAGGATAAGGGCGGCCTGAGAGGCGGGGATAGATTTTTTTGCGTAAGCGGAAAGTTTCATGGATCCCCCGGGCAAGCCGTGGGTTGGCGGGTACGGATGGGATAGGTACGGAGGGGATAGGTACGGTGGGGATGGTAGTATAGCTCCCCAAGGAGCGCCGCCATTGTCCGGTTTAACCGGACAATCCATGCAGCGCTCATGGCCAAGCCGCCGTCATGGCCGTGCAATATCATCCCAAAGATCGCGCCAATCTGAATTGTGTTTCTCGATCAGCTCAATCTTCCACGCCCGGTTCCACTTCTTGATCCGCCGCTCTCGCTGGCGGGCATTCTCGTAATCCTCGAACACCTACACCCAGACAAGACGGGCAACGCCGTACCTAGTTATGAATCCATCAATGGTCTTTTCGCAGTGCTCTTGCACACGCCGCACAAGGTCGCCGGTACTCCCCACGTACAATGTGCCGTTCTTCTTGTTGGCCATGATGTAGACGAAGTACGCCATGCAAGGATGCAAAGCCGTATGGATGCCCCGGTCAAGCCGGAGCATGGCGAGAGGATGCTTTTGAGTAGAAAGTACGCCTGAGTAAAACAAACGCCATTGTCCGGTTTAACCGGACAATCCATGCAGCCGCTCTACCCGTCCCGCAGCCGCTTTGCCGCTTCTTTCGCGAAATAGCTCAGCACACCGTCAGCTCCAGCACGCTTGAAGGCCAGAAGGCTTTCCATCACGACACTCTCACCGTCGAGCCAGCCATTGTTTGCAGCGGCGCGCAGCATCGCGTATTCGCCGGACACCTGATAGGCGAAGGTCGGCATCTGGAATGTGTCTTTCACGCGCGACACAACATCGAGATAGGGCATGCCCGGCTTGACCCTCACCATGTCTGCGCCTTCGTCGATGTCCAGCGCGACTACGCGCAGGGCTTCGTCGGTGTTGGCCGGGATCATCAGGTAGGTGCGTTTGTCGCCCTTCAGGGCGCCGGAAGACCCAACCGCATCGCGGAAGGGGCCATAGAAGGCGGACGCGTATTTCGCGGCATAGGCCATGATCTGCACATCGGTGTGGCCGGCATTTTCCAGCGCGTGGCGGATGGCGCCGATGCGGCCATCCATCATGTCGCTGGGCGCGATGATGTCACAGCCGGCTTCCGCCTGAACCAATGCCTGGGTACACAGCACATGTACGGTCTCGTCATTGAGGATGGTGCTGCCTTCCATCAATCCGTCATGGCCGTGGCTGGTATAGGGATCAAGCGCCACGTCGCACAGGATGCCGATATCCGGTACCTGGGACTTGATGGCACGGGTCACCTGGCAGATCAGATTTTGTGGGTTCAGCCCCTCACTGCCGCGCTCGTCGCGCAGGCCGGGTTCCGTGTACGGGAAGAGGGCAATAACCGGGATATCAAGCTCGGCAGCTTGCGCTGCTGCCTCGACAGCCAGATCAACAGTCAGGCGGTCGACGCCGGGCATGGTCGCCACCGGCTCGCGGCGGTTGTCGCCGTCGATTACGAAAATCGGCCAGATCAGATCATTTGCCGTCAGTGTGTTCTCGGCGGTCAGTCGACGTGTCCAGTCGCTCTTGCGGTTGCGGCGCGGACGCGTGGCGGGAAAGCCCGGACCCATCTGGTCGGGCGCACTGGTTGCGCGGGAGCCGATATTTTTGATGTTTGACGTTTTGTGATCTGTGCTCATCCTGTCTGCATAAAAGGCTATGGGCTTTTCGGCAAGTTTTGGAGACCGGCGCATGCGGCTGCTTGAGCGTGATGAGATTGTTAGTCTGTACAACCGGTTTGGTGCGAAGCAGGACACGCAGGGTTGGTATGAGGATGAGCCACTGGCCGAAATGAAGCGCCAGATGGATTTTGCCGCCGCTGACGGCATCCTTGAACTGGGAACAGGAACCGGCCGCCTGGCGCACGAAGTGGTGACGGAGCTTGCGCCCGTGGGCACCCGCTATCTGGGTCTCGATCTCTCGCCGGTGATGGTCAATCTGGCGCAGAACAGGCTGCGCACCTGTTCAAACGCTTTTGCGGTTGTGGGTGATGTTCGCGCGCCGCTGCCCTTACGGGACAATTGCGTGAGTCACGTCTTTGCGGCCTATGTGCTGGACATTTTTTCCGAAGATGAAATTCGTGGCGTCTATGAAGAAGTGCACCGGGTGCTGCGACCCGGTGGACTCTTTGGGGCTGTTAGCC
>JBHJJF010000019.1:0-7384 GCA_050042885.1 Candidatus Phaeomarinibacter sp. | reverse complement strand
GCTAAGAATTTTCGCCACTTACAGTACCCCTGGTCCCTGCGGGTAGATCGGCATCCATGCCCCTATTGCAGATGCGGCATCACGTCAGATGCAAACAGCTCTATCGAGCGATGAGTCATCTGCTGGTCGGCAACCGCTTCCATGAAAAAGGACAGCCGTCGGGCACCTGTTGTGTCCATGAAGGTCTGCAGTTCATCCACCACCTGATCTGGCTTCCCGATGATGGCGAACTCAGACACCTGCTTTGCCAGGATGGCCAGATCTATCGGGATGCCGATTTCATCCACATGTCTCTTCGTGGCTTGCGGCACGGCGGGGTGGTTGCCGGCGATGAATGAGTCGGTCAGGCCTGTACGCAGTTTTGCGCGCGCCTCTTCGGGGGCATTGGTGACAATCACGATCAGCGCGTGCATGTGGTCAGGCTGGGGAGCATCCGCTGTCAGCGCAGAGCGGTAGGCTTTTTCAACAGCGGTCCGTGCGGATGCCGGCGTCCCGAAATAGTGCTGCAGCGGAATCCCGTGATCTGCTGCAAAAGAGATGGAGTCTTTCGACGACGTTCCCATGAACAGCGGTGGACGTGGTTTGGACAGGGGGTGCGGCAGCGCATCATGGGCGCCTGACCAGACATCAAGAATCGTCTGCGCTGAGGCAACCGGTTCGCTGTCCCAGACGCCGGTATCGATCCCAAGCACCTCGAAGTCCTTCACATATCCACCGCGACCGATGCCCAGATCAAACCGACCGCCACTCATCTGATCCAGCAAGGCTGCTTGCTCTGCGATCTGCACACCGTTTTGGAGCGGTGACAGAACAACCGCCGTACCAACCCGTACCCGGCTGGTCTGACCAAGCAGAAAGGCAGCCGCAGTCAACGCGCTCGGGTTCAGGCCGAACTCGATAAAGTGGTGCTCCGTCACCCACAATTCGCCAAATCCCAATGCCTCAGCTTGTTTGGCCTGATCGAGTGTGAACTGAAATACGTCCGTCTGTGACGACCCCAGATTGGCCCCCATGTTGAGGAACAGGCCGAAGCTGGGAGCGGATGTTTCATCGTTGGCGGCGCGCCCCTTGGCGGATGCGGTCATTGATCTGTCTCCCTCTGCGTTGCCACCGCTAACGCCTAGCCAGCCAGGCGCCACCCGGCTGCCCGATGGCGTTCATTCCAGAATGCCGCATACCTGCCGTCGGCAGCGACGAGCTCCTCATGGGTTCCCTGCTCAAGAACGGTTCCCTCATCGATAAAGATGATGCGGTCTGCGCTGCGGATGGTTTGAAGGCGATGTGCCACGATGACCAGGGTCTTTTTACGCGTGAGAGCGTGAAGTGCCTGCTGCACTGCGGCCTCGTTGATGGGATCAAGCGCGGAAGTCGCTTCATCCAGCAGCACTATCGGCGCATCCTTGAGAATGGCGCGGGCGATGGAGACGCGCTGGCGTTCCCCCCCTGAGAGAACGGCACCACCTTCGCCAACAGGGGCGTCGATGCCTCCTGGAAGGCGGTCAATGATCTCATCGACCTGTGCCAGCCGGGCCACCTCCAGCACTTGGGCATCCGTTGCATCAGGCCGCCCCAGCCGAATGTTGTCGGCGATGCTGCCGTCGAAAAGATAGACGTCCTGAAACACCACCGAGATCATGCCCATGAGGTCTTCCGTGCTCACGTGACGCACATCGACACCGCCAACCTGAACGGACCCGCCGGTCACATCCCAGAAACGGGAAATCAACCGCAGAAGTGTCGTCTTCCCGGTTCCCGATGGGCCCACGATCGCTGTCATCGTGCTGGCGTCTGCGGTAAAACTAATGCCTTCAAGAAGCGGCGTCTCGTCATAGGCAAAACGGACCTGCTCAAACCGGATGCTTGAATCCGTCGGGGTTTTACCGGTTTCTGGTTCAGGTAGGGGCGGCGTTGCCAACAGGTCAGACATCCGCGTGAGACTGTTGCGGCTGATACGAAGGGCACCCTCGACATCGGCAGCGACGATCAGCGGCTCCACATAGCGGACCGCAAGGACCAGCAGGGCCACCAGTTCCGCCACATCGATTTCACCGCCCAGGGCCAGATTGATGCCAAACAGCAGGATCACCGTGAAGGCGGCTTGCACCACGAAGACAAAGCTGACCAGCCCCCGAGCCGCTGTGAAAATCTGTTTGCGCCCGGCCTCGCGTTGATCTGCCAAGGCCGCATCAAGTTTGCTCAACCCAGAATTGGCCTGCCCGAAGGCACGCAGGACGGCCTGCGCCTGAGCAAACTCAACAATGCGATTGGCCGCCTCGGCGCCCGCCGCATGGACACGATGGTCCGTCTTCTGCACCAGGCTTCCCGACCAGCGATAGACAACCGCCGCGACGGGCGCGGTCAGCAATGCGGCAACCGCAAGACGCCAGTCGAAGACAAACATCAGTGCAATGACAGTTGCTGGTGTGACGAGAGCTGTAACGACCGGCCGCAGCAGGTGGGCCGGTACACCCATGATGTCGATGACACCCTGGCTGGTCAGGCGACCCAGATGTCCCACACGGTCTCCACCGAACCAGCCCAATGGCAGCCGGGCGACATGCTCTCCCAGCCGGGCAAAGAGGGCACTCGCGAGGTTGATGGCAGCGCGATACCCAGATAGCTGGGTTCTGTATCGAACCACTGAGTAGACTATCAGAACACCCGTCATGACCGCCAGCCAGACACCTGTCGCAGGAATGTCATTGGCAAACAGGGTCCGCAGGGTAGGAACCAAAAGCGCAAAGCCCAGCCCCATGAGGATCGCTTCTGTGACCAGACCCGATATGTTCCGGCGCAGGGGCTGTCGGCCTTCCGGCCCGACGACGGAGAGGAGATTGCCGATCATTGAGCTGCCTCCGTCTTGCCCTCAAGGGCTGTTTCGCTAGCAGCCCACAGGCGGGTGTAAACGCCGTCGCGCCTCAGCAAGTCAGCATGCGCGCCGCGCTCGACAATGGACCCCTTGTCCATGACACATATCTGGTCCGCACCAACAATGGTGTGCAGCCGATGGGCGATGACCAGAAGCGTGCGACCCGCGACAAGCTGTGACAAGGCATCCTGAATGGAAGCCTCGGATTCAGGGTCAGCAAACGCCGTCGCTTCATCAAGGATAAGCACCGGTGCATCTGCCAGAAGCGCCCGGGCAATTGAAACCCGTTGCGCTTCCCCTCCAGAGAGATGTGCGTCCTCGCCCACAATGGAGTCATATCCTCGAGGCAATGTCTGAATGCGTGCATCTATCGGCGCGCTCCGGGCCGCAGCTTCAATGTCCGCACGGCTGGCGCCCGGGTTGCCCAACGCGATGTTTTCAGCAATCGAGGCGCGGAGCAGCTGAACGTGCTGGAACACAAACCCCACCGATCTGTAGCGCTCATCGGGGTGCATCTCATCAACCGGCCCGCCGCCGATCGAGATTGAACCGCTGTTCGCATCCCAGAAGCGTGGGACAAGCCGGGCCAGCGTGCTCTTGCCGGATCCGGAGGGACCCACTAGCGCCGTTACCGTTCCCGGCTCCAGGACGAGGTCAATATCCGACAGAGCGTTGACATCACCGCCATATGAAAAGGACACATCTGAAAACACCACCCGGGCACCCTCCGGAGAACGTGGCTCTTGTGTTTGATCCAGAGTTGGTGTGTTGCGAAGTGTGGCAATCCGGGCAGCGGCTTCATTGGCCAGCATCATCTCATTCTGGCTGTATGACATGGTGAGAACCGGCGCCGTGAGGCCTGGCGCCAGTACGATGACAGCCAGAACATCAACCGGCGTCACCAGTCCGGCGATGACAAGCGCCACACTTCCGCCCAGAACCAGGACCAGCGCAAAGAGGGGCGACAACACGACCTCAGCAGTGGCCGACATGGCGAGCAGACCGCGTACCCATTCCCAGAAATACGCAACGAACGCGTCCGTGCGTTCGATGAAACGTCCATAGGCTTTGCGGGCCTGTCCGAACGTTTTTATGACCGCTATGCCCTGCACGAACTCAACCGAGGCAGCATTCACGTCTTCAAGGGCGGCATTGTATGCCGCCATTTTTTCACCATACCCCCGGTATTGCAGGGCAAAGATTCCGGCACCCAGCACCAGCGGCACGGCCGCGAGACCAGCCAGACGCCAGTCAACCCAGATCAGATATCCCAGAGCCACCAGCGGGGTCACGATGGCGGACACCATGTTGGTATAGGCGTGGCCGACAAGGTGATGCATCGTGCCGACATCATCCTGCAGCGCTTTTTTGACCGCGCCCGCGTTCCTGTCGGCAAACCATCCCAGCGGCACGCGGCTAAGCTGCGCAGCCATTCGCCGTCTCAGGTGAAGCTGGAGATCCAGGTCAGCCAGATGGGTGAGACCGCCGGCTGCCATCATCAGCACCAGCCTGACCGCAAGCGCAACCAGCGTCAGGCCGGCAATCCACCACGCGTTAGTCATGTCCTCAGTGTTTCCGGCAAGAAACACCCGCCCCAACTCGGCAACAGCGATGAATGGCACAACGCCGGCAGCCGAACTAACGCCCTGGAGCAGGCAGGCCAGCCAGAGCCTCCCGCGAATAGGCCTCAGCAGCTCAGAGACTTTGGAGCTTTGGTCGGACGCTTGGACAGCAGTCATGACAGGACTCTCCATGTCCGGGTAAGCCGGAGCCAAAACACTGCAGGATCAGCCGTCAGCCTGTCAATGATATTAATAGTTATTATCAATAAGATAGGTACAGATGGTGAAGCGGCTGCGGAGGGAGGCGGGACCGTGATTGCTGATCCCAAGTGGATGCTTGAGTGGAACAAGCTTGGAAGTGGGACACTGCTCCACGTAACTCATTGAAATTCAATGAGACTCAAATTGTCCCACTTATCCATGAAAGGGCAGATTTCTGCCAAGTGTTGCCCCCGCCCCCGGGCTCCATTTTTCCTGATTGTTTGGTTGCTGAGTTCAGGCGTCAGTCCGGCCAGGTCTATCGGTCCCGCTTGGTCGATGGTGCTTTGACGTTGGCCTCATTGCGGTAGATGATTACCGCTATTGGTGGGGCATCGAGCGGAGCGGATCGTGAAGAAGCGGCTTTCTTTTCTGCCTTGTATTGGTGTGGCTGCGTTGATGGTGGCGGCGCTTGTGCCGGGTCACAGCTATGCTCAAAAAGTGCCGCCGCATCTGGCGGGTCTTGCGGGTCAGGTCTACGAAGGGTCTGCGGACGCCCATGCAACGGCGCGCAAAGCCGCCCCGGTCGAGAAGCAGGCCATTTTTGACAAGGCCATGGAGACGTTCAAGCGGGCGCAGGTCTCGCGATGGCAGGGCACTGCGATCAATGTAGCGGAGCCATTCCGCAACGTTGCGCAATTGATGAAGCTTGATCCCGCGGACGAGGTGGCACACGAGATCATCGCCAAGCTCACACAGGTAACCGGCGAACCGCTCATCGAGATGATCAAGTCCCATATGGGTGAAGACGTGACCCGCGATGCCCTGCTTGAAGTCGCCAGCGCCGTCAACGCGCTCAAGTCCGGCGGCGGGCTTGCCACCACTCATCAGATCGAGCTTGAGCATGGCGCCCAGATTTCCATCGACTGGTCGCCTGACACGGCGCAGCTGGTGCTGAGCGCGCTGCGGGAGTCGGACGGCGACGATGGCTATGAGTTTTCAGTCCCCGGCACCACGGAAATGCCCCGCGATCCGGAGACGGGCGAACCGACATTGTCTGCAAAGCCGGATGAGGACAATCGCCCCCGCGCGATCACGGCGCGGGAGATTGCCGACCGCCTCTCCTCGATTATTGGCCGGTGGGAGAATGAGCAGTTTTTGATGATCGTGCGCGGCGCAAAGGACGAAGACGGTCAGGTCCGCCGGTCCCCAGCGGTAATCACCCGAGCCATAGAGCGCGTCCAGGCAGAGCTAGATGAATAGCGCAATGCCAAGGAGTTTGTCTGGGAACATCCCGAGTCCGGCGAGATCGTGCGCCAGGAGCGGTTCCGTCTGCTGAATGATCCCTGTGTCTACCAGGGAGAGCGTGAGCTGGTTGCAGACGGCGGCGCGCAAAAAGCCGGTCTTGAAAAGGAGCTGCAGGCGTTGAGGGACGAAATCACAGGTGCTGATCGTCCGCCTGCGGAGCGACTGGACCCGGTCGCGTTTGACCAGGTAAAGGCCCGGCCCGGCGCCCGCAAACTCGCCATCGACTGGACCGACAAGAGGGACGGGTGCCTCGATACGGTCAGCGATTCCTATTTTGATGGCCGGCGGCTGGTGGCGCGCGGAACGCACACACAAATCTGCTCCATGAACGACGAGCTGCCCGGTGCGATCAAGAGCGAACTTATCTCAAGCTGGTCCCCGCCATTCTGGCTGCTCTTCAAGGCCAGCTACGGGGCAGATGGCGGTCTTGTTCTCGACGGTGGAACCTGGGGCATGTATGTCAGCTATGATCCCGATGTGCTAAGCGTGAACAGGATCTTCGATCCGCATGAATCAGAACCCGCGCGTTTCGACGGCGGGGGCGGCGGTGAGATGGTGGCACTCGGGGCCGCTGAAACCATGTGGCCGTGACTGGCGTCTAGTTCGCCGCTGACGGTTTGCGCATGGCATAGATCACATCGTAATCCATGTTGGAGATCATCCACCGGCGGAACTTCTCAGCGCGCATTTTCAGGTAGCCCCCCTGTGTCGGGCAGAAGAACACCACCTCCTTGATGCGGCCAAACCGGTCCGGCACGATGTTCTTCAGCACCACCGCATGGCCACCCTGGGTCTGTCCCGGCTTGCGGATGCCAAGGCGGATCTGCCAGCCCTGCTCAAGCGCCGCCCCAAGGGTCGCCAGAGTGTAGTTGCCCTGCTTCGCGGGGTTGAAGGTGTGCACTTCATAGCCGTTCATCCGGTGATAGGCGGCGATGTCCTTGGCCGCGTAGCCACGCGTATGCCCGTACCCGGCATCAATGAAGGTGTCGCGGGCTTCCTTCAATGACTTGCCCTGGCCCATCTGGCGCATGACGAAGACGTTCATCATGTCACCGTGTATCTCGGCTTCACTAAAGAGAACGCCTTCTTCCTTCAGCAGCATGTAGGCTGCCGAGACCCCTTCACAGCCGTGTTCAGAGCCAACCTGGCAGAACTCAGGCCCCAGGTCGCCCATCGGCGTGGCGTCATTGCCATACCACTGCACCACGCCGGTTGACGGGTTCTTCTGGGCAGCTGTGCCGCCTTCAGAGTGCAGCGCTGGTCCATTCGAGGACCCCAACCCCACGTCGCCCAGCTGGTCGGAGTATTTGGTGCGCGGTGTGTTTGGCACCAGCCTGTCCATTTCATCAGCCGGCACATATAGACAATGGTATGCGTGCGTTGGGCGGGTGTGAGGGTAGACGGGAGGGATGGAAGGGCCTAATACGCAGCCTAGGGCACGTAAGTG
>JBHJJF010000018.1:0-21610 GCA_050042885.1 Candidatus Phaeomarinibacter sp. | reverse complement strand
CAGGAATCGGCGCAGAGGGGCTGTTGAATTGTCATCGGTGGCAAAGCCCGGCGCCACGATCACGCCATGGCCGTCACCGTTAGGGGCACGGTCGAGTGCCGGCCACACCGCCGCCAGAGCAGCCCCCTCGCCTACGACGCGCATTTCCAACGGCCAGAGCGACCGTCGCGGCGGCGCAATCGGCTTGAACTTGTAAGGTGCTTCGGCTGTGGCTTGACCCAGATTTGACATTCAATGACCCCAGTTGATGCGGCTAAACCGCCAAATTGGCTTATCAACAGCACACTTGTCACCCACCTGTTTCCGCCACCACGTTTGGCGAAGCGCTTTAGGCCGCAGCTCGTGCTGTTTCGTTGATTTCCGTACGGTCACTATGGCTTTGCGGATCACTGAATGACCAGGCCTTTTCGTGCAAATGGTAGGCGACCGTCTGCACTATTGGTTCAATCAGTCCGATGCCAAGCGCCACAACCCAGCTTCCTGTCAGGGCAAAAGCCACGCCCATGGCGACCACCATGTGCATCACTGAATAGGTCGCCGTTTTTTTCGCCATTCGCATAACCATCACTCCCTTAGTTGCGACTTAGTATCAATAAATATTAGGTGCACAGGACAAATCAACCTCAATCACGCCGAATTTGCAAAAATCTTCATGGGTGTAGATCGATGATGCTGCACCTAGAAGGCACATGCGGGTCCAGAACAGATGAACGCTCAATTGGCCCAGGCGGACGTACCGCTGATCGACGCCGTGGGAGGCCGCCTGCCCAACAAGGCCCACCCTCACCTGCTGATCACCGATGAAGTCTTTGATATCCGCCATGACCTGCTCCGGCAGGCAATTGAGGAAGCAGGTGTCGACAATGATCTCGCCGCCATCTGGCTGGAGCGCGACGAACTCTTCCGAAAGGTCATCGTCAAGACGTCGGTCTCGGAGTGCCACGGCCGCTACAAGAACGAGCCTATCGTGGCGCCTGCCCGCCCTGGCATGTGCCCTATTGGCAGTTAGCCTGTAAGGCAAAAAAGAAAGGGCGGCTCCGAAGAACCGCCCTTCCCGCAATCGAGATGTGTTGGCGCCTAGCGCTTGGAGAACTGGAAGCTGCGGCGGGCTTTCGCGCGGCCGTACTTTTTGCGTTCCACACCGCGGCTGTCGCGCGTGAGGAAGCCACCGGCCTTGAGCGTGCTGCGAAGGCCCGGCTCAAACAGTGTCAGCGCCTTGGAGCTGCCGTGACGCACGGCACCAGCCTGACCTGACAGGCCACCACCGGACACGGTGCAGACCACGTCGAACTCGGTGGCACGCTCGGTGCTCGCCAGCGGCTGGTTGACCAGCATGCGCAGAACCGGACGGGCAAAGTACTTTTCCTGATCCCGGCCGTTGACCGTGATGACGCCTGTACCGCGCTTGATCCAGACACGGGCAACAGCGTCCTTGCGCTTGCCGGTGGCATAGGAGCGGCCCAGTTCGTCGATCTGCGGGTCGGGCAAAACTTCCGGCTCCGCAGGCGTAACTGGCGCGTTGTCCGTGGCAGTGGCCGCCATGGCGTCGCCGAGATCCTCAAGGGACTTGGTTTCTGTTTCTGACATTCTCTAGTCCCTCGGCGTGTTCTTGGAGTTCAGCGCGGCAATATCCAGCACTTCGGGCTGCTGCGCTTCATGCGGGTGCTCGGCACCCGGGTAGATCTTGAGGTTGGACATCTGCGCCCGTGACAGCGGTCCGCCCGGCAGCATGCGCTGCACAGCCTTGCGAACCACATCTTCCGGGTTCTTGCCGGCGAGGATGCGTGTCGGGTTGGTTTCCTTGATACCGCCGGGATGGCCCGTGTGGCGGTAGTAGGTCTTGTCGGTCATCTTCTTGCCGGTCAGGGCGACCTTGCCGGCATTGATGACGACGATGTTGTCACCGCAATCCATGTGCGGGGTGTAAGTCGGCTTGTGCTTGCCGCGAAGGCGCGTCGCGATGATGGTGGCCATACGCCCCACCACCAGGCCTTCAGCGTCGATAAGCACCCACTTCTTCTCAATATTTGAGGGGGTTGCTGTGAACGTCTTCATTGGTCTTTTGGCTGTCCTGATGCGCTCGACCCCCGAGAAACCTCATAGGGTCAAAGCCGGAAAACAAAGCGCCGGACGCGATTGCCCGGCGGAACGTGAATTCGGTGCGACTTATCGGTGACATCTGTTTTCATGTCAACGGGCTTGTGGGCTTAAAAGCGCTTTAAAACCAGCAGCTTCTAACTGCGGTGTAATAATACCCCAAATTCCCAAGTGTCACCTAAGTGATTGAAGTTGTCTCCCAAATCCCTTTCAATCGGCGTGGGTTAACAAGGGCAAACGGCGCAACTGGGGGTGCCGCATCCGCCTTTGTGACATTTGGGGAAAATGAAATCATGCCAGACGACGGCAGCAAGCCATCAGGCGATGGCGCAACACCGACCAAGCCGTCAGGCCTGGTCGGCGCAAAACCGAACACACCAGCGGCATCAACGCCGCCCAAACCGTCCGCCGGGGCCGTACCGAAGCCAATCGCACCGGCACCGGCTCGTCCAACAACACCGCCGGCGCCATCCACACCGGTCGCAGACGGCACGCTCGTTTTAGGTAAGGGCGTGACATTGGCCGGCCATGTCCGCGACGCCACCAGTGTTATGGTCGAAGGCACATTTGCCCAGGCCACCATTGAAGCCGGGGAACTGGTCATTGGACCTGCCGGGCGCATCAATGGACAGGCGGTCGTCACCAGCGCGGAAGTGCGCGGCCGCTTTGAGGGTGACCTGACGGTGCAGGAAGAGCTCAATGTCCACGAGACGGGCGTGGTAAGCGGCACGATCCGCTACGGCGAGTTCCAGGCTGCCCGCGGCGCACGCCTTGAAGGGGATATCCGCACAATAGGCAACGAGCCACCGGCACCGACAACCTCGCAGGAACCCGCGCAGCCAGAGCCTGACACCACGGTTCAGGAGACAGGCCCCGGCCAGACTGAGCCGGAAGCAGACAAACGCGGCCTGGGCAGCATGCTCCGGCGCAAATAGCCATTGGCCATCTGTTGCGTGCGCCGGCTTGGGGGATGACCCGGATCAAAGGGCAGCTTAGGCTCCTCCTCTCAGCATTTGGGAGGATGCGCCATGTCACACGCCATCTCGAACACGTCAGACCCTGTCTTGATCGAACATCTGGACAAGGGCATTGCCCGCCTGATGCTCAACCGGCCAAAGGCCCGCAACAGTCTGTCTGACGACCTGATTGCCACGCTGCATGCAGCAATTGACCGATTGGGCGAAGACCCTGCCGCTCGCGTAATTATCCTGGACGCCGCTGGTTCCGCCTTCTGCGCCGGGCATGACCTGAAGGAAATGACAGAGCACCGTCAGGATGCCGATGGCGGCAAGGCCTACTTTGAAGACCTGGTGTCGCGCTGCTCGGCCATGATGCAGGCGATTGTCCGCTGCCCGAAACCGGTGATTGCCCGTGTCCATGGCATTGCAACAGCGGCCGGATGCCAGCTGGTGGCGAGCTGCGATCTCGCGCTGGCCAGCAGCGACGCCCACTTTGCTACACCTGGCGTCAATATCGGGCTCTTCTGTTCCACACCCATGGTCGCCCTCTCCCGCAATGTCCCCCGCAAGCAGGCAATGGAGATGTTGCTGCTGGGTGAAATGATTGACGCCAAACGGGCCGCCGAGTTCGGTCTGGTAAACCAATGCATACCCGGTGACTTTCTGGATGAGGAAGAGAATTCCTGGGCCAAGCGCATCGCCGGCAAATCGTCCCACACTGTCGGCATCGGCAAACGGGCCTTCTACGACCAGTTGGAACATGGCCTCAGCGATGCCTATGAATTTACGGGCCGGGTGATGGTGGACAACATGATGGCGCATGATGCCAATGAGGGCATCTCCGCGTTTATCGACAAGCGTGAACCGAACTGGGAAGACCGGTGAGCGCAAATGGCGAATGGCGGTTGGCTTGGAACGCAGGACGAAACGGACCGTTGAGCTTGCTGGTGCCATGAGAGTATGAGAAGCCGTACACGCCTTTTCTATCGATGAAGTAGATTCAGCAAAACAGACACCGCAATGCACACCTATTCAGACGACATGCTGCGACGCCTGTTCGACAGCACAAAAACCATTGCCCTTGTCGGCGCAAGCGACAAACCACACCGGGCCAGCAACTCGGTGATGGCGTTCTTGCTGCAGGAGGGTTTTGACGTCTATCCCGTGAACCCGGTGAAGGCCGGTAGCGAGATACACGGACGTACCGTTCTTGCCTCTCTTGCAGACGTGCCGGTTCCCATCGACATGGTGGATATCTTCCGCAACTCGGACGTTGCGGGTGAAACAGTGGATGAAGCCATTGCAGTGGGCGCAAAGTCAGTGTGGATGCAGCTGGACGTCATTGACGAAGCTGCGGCTGAGCGCGCAACCAAGGCCGGGCTAACGGTCGTGATGGACCGCTGTCCCGCCCAGGAAATTCCGCGCCTACGGGCGGCCTAACCGACCTAATTTCAGTTCCCAAAGATAATCCGTACAGGGAGTACACAAGATGAGTGACCAGGGTTTTGCAACACGCGCCGTTCACGCAGGCGCCGCCCCCGACCCGACCACCGGGGCGCGGGCCACGCCGATCTACCAGACATCGTCTTACGTCTTCGACGATGTGGATCATGCCGCCCGGCTGTTCGGCCTGGAAGAGTTCGGCAATATCTACACCCGGATCATGAACCCGACCCAAGCGGTCCTCGAAGAACGCATTGCATCTCTGGAAGGCGGTACTGCTGCGCTGGCCACGGCATCAGGTCACGCAGCTCAGCTCTTGATCTTCCACGCCATCATGCAGCCCGGTGACCACTTCGTGGCGGCCAAGCAGCTCTATGGCGGCTCGATCAACCAGTTCGGCCATGCCTTCAAGAAATTCGACTGGCATGTGGACTGGGCGGATATGGCAGATGCGGCAGCCGTGAAAGCTGCCATCGGCCCCAAGACCCGCGCCATCTTCATGGAGTCAATTGCCAACCCGGGCGGCGTCATTCAGGACGTTGCTGCCATCTCGGCCATCGCCAAGGAAGCGGGCATTCCGCTCATCGTCGACAACACCATGGCAACGCCCTATCTGTGCCGCCCGATCGAACTTGGTGCGGACATAGTCTGTCATTCACTGACCAAGTTCATCGGCGGTCATGGTAACTCGATTGGCGGCATCATCGTTGACGCGGGCACGTTCGATTGGTCGGCCTCGGGCAACTACCCCACCCTGTCTGAGCCATGCGAGAGCTATCACGGGCTCAAGATGCACGAGACCTTCGGCAATATCGCCTTTGCGATTACCTGCCGCGTGCTTGGCCTGCGGGACCTTGGCCCTGCTATTTCTCCGCAGAATGCTTTCCTGCTTCTGACCGGCTGCGAAACGCTGAGCCTGCGCATGGAACGCCACTGCGAAAATGCCGTGAAGGTGGCAACCCACCTTAAAGGTCACGACAAGGTGTCATGGGTCTCCTATGCGGGCCTGACGGATGATCCCGGTCATGCCCTGATGCAGAAGGTCAGCCCCAAGGGAGCCGGCGCCGTATTCACCTTTGGCCTCAAGGGTGGTTATGACGCGGGCAAGACGCTGTGCAACTCGGTTGAGATGCTGTCTCACCTGGCAAATATCGGCGACACCAAGTCGCTGATCATTCACCCGGCCTCGACAACACATGCACAGCTCTCCACGGAGCAGCGCACGGCCGCCGGTGCCGGGGATGACACGGTTCGAGTTTCCGTTGGTATCGAAGACGCGGCCGACATCATCGCTGATCTGGATCAGGCGCTGGCCAAGACCTGATCCGTTGATGGTTCGCGCGCGCCATGCACAGCGATGTGAACCTGCAGTATGGCGACCGCAAGCACGACGACTGCGCCGAACTGGTGAAGACCGCCCAGCCAGATCGGGACCACAGCCACAAGCGTCCAGATGCCGATGAGTATCTGGGCGCTGATGGCGGTGGCAAACCACATGGCCGCCCTGCGCTGCAACCTGGCAGCCCCGGCGGCAACAACCCGCCAGCAAAAGACCACAGTCAGGATCGCAATCAGATACGCCACCATGCGGTGATTGAACTGGACGGTGAGGTGCTGCTCAAAGGCGGCAGCCGGCACTGTATAGAGACCATCGGGTATGAACTTGCCGTCCATCAATGGCCAGCTGTTGTAGATCATGCCCGCATCAAGCCCGGAGACAACCGCACCGAGAACAATCTGCACATAGACGAGGGCCGCAAGCCCGCCGGTCCAGGCAACCCAGTTGCGGCTGGCCTGGTGGGATGTCCCGCGGAGGATGTCCAGAGCAACCCAGACGAGCGCGGCAAATATCAGGAACGCCAGGCCCAGATGCGCTGCCAGCCGGTATTGCGACACACTCACGCGCTCCGTGAGCCCGGACGCCACCATGTACCAGCCCATGAAGCCCTGCAGTCCACCAAGTACAAACAGCCCGGCACAGACCCAGGCAAGCCTTCCCCGCAGCCTGCCCGTGGCCAGGAACCAGACAACCGGCACGAAGAATGCCACCCCGATCAGTCGACCTAGAAAACGATGGGCCCACTCCCACCAGTAGATGGTCTTGAACTCATCAAGGCTCATGCCTTTGTTAACGAGCTGGTACTGGGGGATTTGCCGGTACTTGTCGAATTCCTCCTGCCACATCTCGGCGCTCAGCGGCGGAATCGACCCGGTTACAGGCTTCCACTCGGTAATCGACAATCCGGAATCAGTAAGCCGGGTCAGCCCGCCCACTACGACCATGAGGGCAACCAGAGCAGCCACGCTTAGGAGCCAGATGGCCACGGGTCGGGTCTGCGCGGGAGAAGAAACGGTAGCTGTGCTCATGGGACGGATTGACGCTCGGGCTGGTGCTTTTGGCCGTTGCGGCCTAAATGTCTCAATTCACGCCGTAACATAGCTTGGCCGCGGATGCAGGCGCAGTGGCGCGATGCCGCAGTACCACCCAGGAGACGACACGATGACTTTCGGCATTCCCATGCGCTGGCGCAAACTCATCGGCCTCGTGGTGCTGCTGGTGTTCATGTTCCTTTACGCGATGTTCGTGATGACATTCGCAGTCTACAGGCTGCCGGAAAACGGGGTGCTGGAGTTCTTCTATTTTCTGATCGCCGGGATTCTCTGGGCCATTCCGGCGGGGTACCTCATCAAATGGATGCAGCTGCCGGACCCGGACACACCGCCTCAGCAGATCTAAACACCCGCTGGGCGCGGCGGCCGGTTCTTGATCAACCCATTGAGAATGTCAGCAGCCCTTCTGGCACCAGCCTCGCTACGGAGGACTTCTCCGACCCGGCTCGCAGCAGCAGCTATCTCTGGCTTGAGCGCTTGTGATATCCGGGTCTTCAAGGACCTCGCCGTGATCTTTTTCTGTTTCAAGGGGCGTGGCCCGGCCCCCTGCTCTGCCACAAGATGGCCCCAGTAAGGCTGATCGCCGAAGACAGGACAGACAACTGAAGGCCGTTCCCAGCGCAGGGCTTCATGGGTGGTGCCCGCGCCGCCGTGGTGAACAACAGCAGCGCACCGCGGGAACAGCCAGGCGTGCGGTGCGCTCTCCAGTGCGAAATGCTGCTTTGGCAGATCGTCCGCCGCCAACCCGCTCCATCCGGTGGCGATCAGGCCGCGTTGCCCTGCTCGGTCCTACGCATCCACGACGTTCTGCGGCAGGGATCTTGCGTCGTCTGACGGCATACTTCCAAAGCCCACGTAAACAGGCGGAGACCCCTTCTCCAGGAAGGCAACCAGGTCCGCCGGGGCATCCCACGTATCATCAGGCTGAGTGAACCAGTATCCGGTTGTCATTTCGTGAGGACCATAATCCTCCGGACTCGGAGCAAGATGTGGACTGTACGCGTGGAATCGGGGGACCGGGTCGCCATCGGGATGGTAGCCCGTCAGAACATCAAGCTTCGGGTGGCGCTGCAAGTCTGTGTTCCGTGCCATCCATTTTTTCAGGAGTGACGTGTAGCCAAGGCGTGTGAGCCATAGGAATGAGCGGTTGAGGAGCGGTGTTAGCAGGCTGACCCGTCGCCAGGGAAAAATGGGATTGGGAAACCCGGATGTAAGTGTGTAAGCCGGCTGCAGGTAGGTCGGCACGGCACTCGCCCCCAGGGATCGCGCGGCATAGACCGCCGAAAAAGCCTTAGGGTGATAAACGATGACGTCGGGCTTCTCCGCATGTGCAACATTCCAGACGTCTTCGAGCTGCGTCTGCATCAAGTCCTGCGACAGCCGCCAGGCCCGGATCAGACCTCGCAGCGAGCGCGTGCCGTCTTTCAGCACAGGACCTTCCAGCTCAGCCTGCATATCGACGGACACCGGCGCTGCCCGCAGCCCGGCATTCTCAATCATGGATGTAAAGTTTATAGCCGTTGAGAGCGCCACATCGTGGCCATCTGCTTTGAGTTCATGTCCCAGGGCAATGAACGGCTGAACATCGCCCCGCGATCCCAACGTCATTAGCAGGAAACGCACGGAACCACCTCTCACTAAAACACCAGCCGTATGTGGCTGGTGTCAGAGCAGAAACAAGGCTTAGTCGAGACGGCCGAAGGTCATCTTGTTAAGGGCAAGCAAGACAACCAGGAAAATGAGAATGGCAATAATAGCGGACATGTAAGGTCTCTCTGTCTGGACGAGTCGCGCACCGTAGGTGCAAATCAGGCTGATCTGCGCCGGACTATAGAGAGTTTGCAGGCAAAACCAAGATGCGTCCAATTGGCTCGGCACGCCTGTCGCGAACACAACCGACCCCGGGTCATTTGTGTTGACCTGCTTGCGGTCCCGCTCGACACTGTGTCCGCACCTTGGCGCCAAAAACAAATACCAAGTGGAGGATCACCAAATGTCCCTACGTCGTCTCACGAGCCTCACAGCCGCCGCAGCTCTCTTCTCAGGAATGGGCGCAATTGGGTTCGCCAATGCGGAGGAAACCGCGCCGCCCGAAGCTGACGCCACACCCCAGATAACCATGGGCAATGGTGAGGAAAACTGGATCATCACTGAGGGCGCCACCCGGGCCGGCGCGACCTTCACCTTTCCGGAGGTGCAGATTGCTGCAAGCGGCTGGTTGGTGATGCACCCCTTCAAGGACGGCAAACCGAATGGCCGGGTTTATGTGGGGCACACCTATGTTGCGGCTGGCACAACCACCAACGTGGACATCGCCGTCGACGAGGAACCCTCAACAGGCGACATGTTCATCGTGATGTTGCACAGCGATGTGGACGAGGACAAAGAGTTTGACTTTGTCTTCGTCAATGAGCGCGAGGTCGAAGACAAAGCGGTGTTTGAGGGTACGCAGATGATCGGCCACCCCTACGCCACGCCATAGTCAGTATGTTTACGGATTAGGCGACGTTCACCCGGCGGAACCGATTCCAAAGGGCGAACGGCGCGCCGCCGAGCAACACCTCGAGCAGCTCCACGTCCTGAAAGTCACCGTTGAGCGCCAGGCGCGGGAGCGCGCGCAGATGGTTTCCATGTTCGTTGAACAGAAGGCCCTTGCGGGTTGTGACTGCTGACGCAAAGCGTTGTTCCGACGCCAGATCAAACTCGCGGCTGGCCGCCGACCCTTCATCCCCATACGGATAGGCAAAATGTGTAGGCCGCTTGCCAAGCTCCGCTTCTATGCGGGCGGTGCCCGCAAGCATATCTTCACGGGCACGATCCAACGGGAGTTTGGCAAGCGCATAATGCGCCGCTGTATGCGCCCCGATGGTGCACAGCGGATGCGCATCCAGCTGCCGCACCTGATCCCAGTCCATGGCCAGCTCACCGACCGCAGCGTACCGGTCGATGCCCGCGCACTGGGCCAGCGTTGCCACGGCATGGCGGGCATCGTCTTCACTCACATCCCGCAACCGCCAATAGACCGTTTCCCACGCCCCGCGCATTTCCTTGTCGGTCCGCGCGGCATGGGCGATGGTCTCACCACCAATGTCCATTTCGATATGGTCTAACGCACGAATGGACTTTTCGAGCGTGAGCCACCAAAGGTCAGCGGTCTTGTCCGGGAGGTCGGACGCGACATAGACCGCGAATGGGGCATCGCGTTTCTCGAAGACCGGCAGTGCCAGATCTACGTTGTCCCGATAGCCGTCATCAAACGTGAAAACCGCAAACGGTCCGGGACCACCATGGCGCAGGCGGCGGACCATCTCGTCAAGATCCACGATGTCGTAGCCAAGACTGCGCACGCGGCCGATGGCGGCATCCAGAAAATCCGGTGTCACTTCAAGTATGCGGTTTGGACCAAACTGACTTGGGCTGACCTGTTCCTGAACCACCCGATGCAGCATGAAGACCGCACCCAGGCCGCGCCATCCACTGCCCAGCACGCGATGTGCCCGCGTAGTCCGCAATGTACTCAAGCCAAATTTCAAAACGTCACTGCCGACGAGCCGCATATTCGATACTCACACCCGAAATCACTGAGATGCGCAGATTAGCGGCGAGTGATTGCCAACCGCTTTACGGCGCAAGTCTCCAAGAATTTGCCGGGATGGCACTCTTCTTGCCGATGTCAGGCCAATAAATCTGACGACGAAGGGTCACGTCATGCGCGCCAACACTGCTCTTAAGCAAAGTGAACTGCTGGAAATTCAAACGCTTAAGCCGGTTTTCTCTACGGAAGAGCTGGTTTTCAGCGCCACAAGTGACTTCGATGCCGTCAAGCAGCGCTGGCGCAACCTGGAGCATCGCAGCGTCGGGCACGTGTTCCAGAGCTGGGCCTGGGTCTCAAATTGGCACAGATGTATCGGCACAACTCGAAATGTGTCGCCGCTGATCATCACGGCAACAAGCAGGGATGGCGTGCTGCGCGCACTCTTCCCTATGGGCATTGAAGCGCGCGCTGGCCTGCGCACACTTTCCTGGCTTGGGGGCGAACACGCGGATTACAAAGGGCCCCTGATCGATCGCGATCTGCATGGCACGTTGTCGGATGAATCAACCCGGTCAATGTTCGGCAGAGCATTCGCAATGGCACCGGGGGTCGACGCCGTTCGCCTCCTGGATATGCCGACACAGATGGACGGCTTGCCGAACCCACTGCTCGCCTATCGCAATCAGCTGTCACCGGTCGCATCGCATCAGTTGACGCTGGACGACAACTTTGACGCTCTTTACAAAGCCCGCCGGGGATCATCGTCCCGAAAGAAATTGCGCCAGAAACAGCGCCGTCTGGAGGCGGCTGCTGGTCCGTCAATTATGAAACTGGCGGCAACGCCCCATCGCCGGTCAAAGGCGATCTCCACACTGATTGAACAAAAGCGGGCGCGCCTCAAAGAGATGGGTGTCGCAAATATGTTTGCCGCACCTGAGGTTCGGGCCTTCTATCGCACCTTGGCGGAGCAGCACCCGGAGATGTGTCAGCTCTCTACGTTTGATGCAGGCGAGACATCGGTCGCCGCCAACTGGGGCCTCGTCTGGGGGGACAGGTACTACTATGTTCTATCGACCATGACGGACGGGGAACATCGGGTTCAGTCACCCGGCCAACTTCACCTCAACGAGCTGATCGCGTGGAGCGTCGAGCGCGGCGAGAAGGTTTTTGACTTCACCGCCGGCGACGAGAGCTACAAGGATGACTGGTGTGATACATCCACTGACCTGTTTGACGTTTACCTTGGCTTAACCATCAAGGGCCGGTTTCTGTCTTTCGGACAGGCCCGTGCACGCTCGGCAAAACGTTACATCAAGCGCTCTGATCGGCTGTGGTCCTTAGCAATAAAGCTGAGAAAGCTGGTAAACGAACAGCGTGCGCACACCGCTTAGTAACCCCCTCATGCGACAGTCACTTGGAACACAAAGCCCCGGATAACCGCCAGGGCGTTGATTTCTCGAGTTGTACGCATTTGGGGAGCCGCTGGCATGTCCCGCATTCTGGATATTTCACAACACGATGCCGACCTTTTTTCAAAAGGCACCGTCACCGCGAAGCATCATTTTGCCAAAACCGGCCTTTTTGAAGATGCAGCCCTGGCCAATCTCATCGAGACCTATCCGGCAGAGCATCTGAGCATTCACACAACAACGCCAAACGCCAGGGGCACGTTGACCTGGCGTCACGGTACGATGAACGACCGGACAGGCGCGGAGGTGCTGGAGGCGGCAAAACACGGCCAGCTTTGGCTCGCCCTCCCACACATGGAAGAAGTGGCGACCGAATACCACGATCTGGTCGCCCGGGCGTTTGCAGAAGTTCGAGACCTAAATCCGGCTTTCAGGCACCTCAAACACAATACCGGTCTGCTCATCTCAAGCCCGCGGGCGCGCGTTTTGTATCACTCTGATATCTCGCCGATTGCCCTGTGGCATGTACGCGGTGAAAAGCGGCTATGGCTCTATCCGGATACGGAGGAGTTCATTTCCCAGCAATCGCGGGAGCAGGTCGTCCTGCGTGAAACGGAAGAAGAAATTCCCTACAGCGAGGAGTTCGACAAGCACGCTCAGGGCTTTGATCTGAAGCCGGGCGAATTGATCTCCTGGAAAATGCAGGCGCCGCACCGGGTTGACAATCTGGACGGGCTGAATGTCTCGTTCACCACCTCGTACTACACGCCGGAAACGATGAAGCAGTATGGCGTCATCTATGGCAACGGAGTCCTGCGCCGTCTCCTCGGCATGAACCCCAAGAGCATGAAGACGTCCGGTATTGCCGCCATGGCCAAATGTGCCCTGGCGATGGTCGTGAAACGTTCCGGCATCCTGGAAGGCAACGAGCGCACTTTCACCACCACCTTTGAAGTCGATCCGTCCAAGGAACTTGGATATGTCGAATATGAAGGGCACCGGGCCTAGCGGCCTGTGAGCGCAACAGGCCGCACCATGTCTCAGAATGCCCTCGCCCCGGACCAGCCTCCGTCCTCAAAGCGCGCAGCTAAATACCGCTCACCGATCAGCCTTGTCAGATCGGCCAGCGGGATGCGCTATCGGGTGTCTGTCTATCGTAACCTTGACGAATGTGCTGTGGCGTGGCGCCTGCTGGAGGGCGTGGCACATGCAACGGCCTTCCAACACCATGCATGGGTGAAAGCCTGGCTGGAAACCGTGGGCCATGTACGTGAGGTTGAGCCACGCATTGCGCTGGTGCGCGACGAGGCTGGCGACCTGATGATGATCCTGCCCATGGCCATCGAGCGCGTGCTCGGCGTTTCCACACTGGTATGGATGGCACAGGATGAGGCTGACTATCACGGCCCGCTGATCCACCCCAAATGGGATACAGGCACGACGCGCGAAGAGATCGGTCGCATCCTAAGTGCGGTCGCCGCCAGCGTACCCGAAGCACATGCATTTGCTTTGACCAAGACACTGAGCAGCATTGAAGGGGTTGCCAATCCACTGCGCGCGATTGAGCACACCCCCCACCCCTCTTCCGGTCATGCAATCACTCTGACCGGTGACGACTTCGACACATTTTATGCCGGCGTACGCAGCAAATCGACACGCAAGCGGGACCGCCAGCGCCGCCGTCGTCTGCAAGAAACCGGAACGGTAGAGTTCAAGGTCGGATCGTCACAGGACGAACAGCACACCCTCCTGGATGCCATTCTCGACCAGAAGGCGCTCTGGCTTAGCGAACGAGGGATTTCCAACCCCTTTGCTCCCGGGGAAGTGAAAGCGTTTCTCCATCACCTCATCAGTGACCAGACGGCCCGCGGCGCGCTACACATCTCAGCGTTGACCGTTGATGGTCAGGTCGCCGCCGGCAACGTAGGCTATGTTCGCAACGAGCGCTTCTATGCCGTTATTGGCAGCGTGACCGACGGCGAGCTGTCGCGCCATTCACCAGGCACCATTCATCTCCATGAGCTGCTACGCTGGTGCTATGCGCATCACATCACGGCCTTTGACCTGACTGTTGGCGATGAGAGTTACAAGAAGGACTGGTGCGACGCGCGTCAGGAGCTGATCGACATCCGCATTCCGCTGACGGCTATGGGCTATCTCTCTACATTGCCATGCCGCATCAAGGACACGTTGAAGCGGCACATCAAGGCATCTCCATTTCTCTATGATCTTGCAACCTCTCTGCGCCAGGCCATGCGATCGGTTTTGTCCGCATGAGTGCGGTCGACACAGACCGGTCGGCGACCGCCAATTTCGTGCAGGCCCTGGCGAGGTTGGCGGCAAAGCTACCCGCGCCCCTTGCCCAGAGGCTGGGAAGTCTCCTCGACAACGCGGATGATCTGACATCGGTTGTGCGCGGGGCTGCATCAGTCCTGGCCATACGCGTGGCCGGCGCCGGCATCTCCTTTGTTTCACTGGTTTTGCTTGCACGCTGGATGGGTGCTTTTGAATTCGGCATTTACGCCTATGTGTGGACCTGGGTAATCCTGGTCGGCACCATGGCACCGCTTGGCCTCAACACCTCCATCATGCGTTTCGTGCCGGAATACATGGCACGACGGCGGTGGGGTCGGATGTGGGGCCTGTTGAAGCAGACGCATCTGATGGTGCGCGCAGCCGCCGTAGGTGTTTCACTTGTCAGTGGCGTCCTGCTTTGGGTCCTGGCGCCATCTATTGATGCGTTCTATGTCCTGCCCTTCGCTGTAGCCCTTGTCGTGATGCCTCTGTACGCCTTTATGGACATGCAGGAAGGCACGGCGCGGGCTTTTGGGTGGGTGACGTTGGCCTACATCATCCCCTATGTGATGCGTCCACTTCTGTTGTTGACCGGCATTGGGACGATGGTCCTGATCGGCATGTCGCCGGATGCGGTAACTGCGCTGGTTGCGATGGTGACGGCCTGCGTCATCGGATTGGTTGTTCAGGGCACAATACTTGTCCGTGGTATCCGCCGTGCCGTTCCACGAGCACCTGCCCGGTTTCATGCGCCATACTGGTTGAAGATCTCACTTCCGATGCTGGTGTTTGAAGGGGCCTACGTGCTGATGTCCTCAACGGACGGCATCATGCTTGGGCAGATCGAAGACCCTGCTTCCGTGGCCATCTACTTTGCGGCGGCACGCACGGCGAGCCTCATCGGGTTCATCTATTTTGCAACCGCTGCCCGGGCCGTGCCCAAATTCTCGGAAATCAATGCGTCCGGCAGCCGCGCAGACCTGCAGGCGTTTCTCGATGGCGTAAACCGCTTCAGTTTCTGGCCGAGCTTTCTGGGCGCCATCATGCTTATGGCCATAGGTCACTACATTCTCATGCTCTTCGGGGAAGGCTTTGACGCGGGGTATCTTATCCTCGCCATCCTCTCCATCGGCTATGTCGCGCGCTGCACCGTGGGACCGCTTGAGTATCTGCTGTCGATGACCGGCAAGCAGATGATCGCCACCAAAATTATTTGCACCGCTGCGCTTATCAATGCCGGCCTCAACGTCATTTTGATACCTGAGTTCGGGACGTTGGGCGCTGCCATGGCAACTCTGATTTCGCTGATCGGCAATCTCGCGGCACTGGCAATCGCGGTGCGGCGGGAACTGGGCATTAGCGCTTTTCTCTTCCGGCCTGGTCGCTAGGCGGCGGGCGAGCCATGGGACGCCAATGGCATCACGATTGCTGCGTGGATGTATGTCCCCCGCCATATGTACCGCTTTGGAACATATGGCAGCAGTTAGAAGCCAGATGAGCCTTATTCAGACAAGCTACAGCCCGAATTCAGACACCGGCACGCCGCTACTCCGTGGAATGTCCGTGCCGCCTGCCGCAATCGCAAATCCTCGGTTCAGGAGCGAGTGGCTAGGCGTTGAGGACATTGGCAATGACCTGCTGCGTGAATGGCGTAACCTTGCCCATGCGGCAAGCGAGCCCAACCCGTTTTTCGAACCTCATTTGCTAATCCCGGCCCTCACACATTTGCACGGTGCGTCATCGGTCCGATTGTTGGCCATTCGCGACCGTTTGATGGCCAACCGGCTGATCGGTCTGGCACCGATACGCCTCACGCCAACCTATTGCGGCATTCCCGTGCAAACCGCCAGGACCTGGAAGCACGTTCATACATTTCTGGCCACTCCACTTCTGCGCTCTGGACACGAAAGTGATGGCCTGCAGGTTCTGCTTACCGCACTCCACGCCAAAGGTGTGATGCTGCTGAGACTACACCACATGGCGGCCGATGGCCCCGTCGCCCGCGCCCTTACCAACATCGCGCATGCCTCAAAGCTGAAGTCGGTGACAACCCGACGGTTTGTGCGCGCGCTCCTGCACAGCTCTGCCAAGGGTGATGACTACCTGACAGCCAATGTCTCCAAGAAAAAGCGCAAGGAGTACAGCCGCCTGAGCCGTCGCCTTGCAGACCAAGGAGAGGTCACTTTTCAAACGCCAGACACAACAGACCCGGCTGTTGTGGAAGGGGTCGTTCTGGAGTTTCTGGAACTTGAACGCAGTGGCTGGAAAGGCTCTGCGGGAACAGCAATTGCGGAACGCCCGGTCGAGGCCCGTTTTTTTCTGAATGCCTGCCGTGAAGCGGCACGTACGGGGCACCTTGAGCCCCTCACCCTGCGCCTCGACGGCAAACCGATTGCCAGCATCATCAATTTCAAAGGCGGCAGCGCGCAGGGTTCTGGCCTCTTCTCTTTCAAGATCGCCCATGACGAAGCATACAGCCGGTTTTCGCCCGGCGTGCTTTTGGAACTGGAGCTCACAAGCCGGGCGCTTGCAACGCCCGGTGTCGTATTCACGGATAGCTGCGCAGACCCCAACCATCCGATGATAAACCACATCTGGGGGGAACGACGGGTGATGCAGGACATCACAATAGCAACATCACCCTATGTGCCAGCGTCAGTCCTGACGGCCACGGCCTCAATGGAAACCGCTATCGCCGCCGTCAAATCGCACATGAAACGGATCATCAGCAAAACGCGGCACCACCTGCTCAAAAGGAATACGTCATGACCCAGGCTGCCATTGCCAGCAAAACCGCATCAGCGGCGACGCGTCACTTCTCAGCGCATCCCACTGCCATCAACATGCAGGTTGGTATGATGCCCTTTAAGATGCGTCACGGTCTTGCGGACAATCCTTTGTTCAGCCTTGAAGCTATGACAGACCTCGCAAGCGCTTTGCCGAGAGACAAGGTCGATTACAATCTGGCAAACCTGCCGGTGGACGTCGCCGGCAAGCATGTGCCGTTTAACGGTTTGTCACCTGCCAACACAATCAAGAGTATCGAAACCTGCGGCTCCTGGATGGTTCTAAAAAGCATGGAGTCTGTTCCCGCCTACAACGCACTGCTGGATGAACTGGTAGATGAAATTGCCCATCTATCCGGGGTTGCGGCGTCAACTTTTGACCATCGTGTCGCCTATGGCTTTGTCACATCACCGGGCGGCGTGACGCCCTTTCATCTGGACTCCGAGCACAATTTCTTGCTGCAGATAGCCGGCACCAAAACAATAACGATCCTGCCACACCAGGCCACAACCACGGCGGAGGACATCGAAATTTCACCCGCGAAAAGCAGGTACATTGAATACCGCCCGGCATTCAGTACATTGGCTCAAACTTTTGAATTGAGCGCCGGTGATGCGGTCTGTGTGCCCTTCAACGACCCCCACTACGTTGAGAACGGCGACAGTGTGTCGGTATCGATGGGCGTCACATTTCATGACCTGACCACCTGGCATCGCAGGAAGGTCGCAACTGTGAATCACATGCTCCGCAGCATTGGACTGCCGCAGGAGCGCCCAGGTTTGCGGCCTGGCCAGGACAAGATGAAAGCTGTGGCCTATGATGCGTTCAATGCCGTCATCAAGCCGGTCCGCGACAACCAGACAGCACGACAATTTGTGAAAAAACATCTTCTGCGCGGCGCGGCGGTCACGCCTTAGGCAATCTGGATCAGACCGGCCGTGTCCGTCTGAGGCAATGGCTGTGTGGGGGCATTGGTCCCCCGCAGCAGTACCAGGCTGGTATCCGACGCCCGGTCAAACGAGTGCCCGAGCCCAAAAACCACGCCGTCCATATCACCCACCAGAACGATCTGTGCAGTTTGCGCCAGTGCGTGCATGGCAGTGCCAATCAGGGCCGGGTCATCGTGAATGGGGATGGACCCCCATCCAATGAAGCGTGCCGATGACTGGGTGTCGGCCTGCATGACGTGTTCGAAGCCCGCACGTCTGCTCATCACATCGGTGAGACCCATAGAGGGCTGCCGGGTGCTGCCGATAGCAATGACTCTCAAGCCCTGCTGGGCAAGAAGACGCGCAAGTCCGACCAAGCCCTTGTGTCCGGTCTGGCCGCAGGCAACTCGCACCACACGCCCGGGCACCTGCGCCCCATAGCGGCTGGGCCGCGCGGTGACGAAGCGGACAATCTCCTGCGCCGATTGGCTGAGCACCCATTGATCATGTTGGGTCAGCGTCGGATTTGCTGGAAGCCGGGCAATAACCTGTGTGACCGGCTGGCGTGGTGGCTGCACCTGTTGAGTGGGTGGTGGTGGCGGTGGTGGGGCTGTCCTGTAGGCCTGCTGTGGTTGAGGATTGAAGGGATCAGGCGCGGTTGCAGCATAGGGGTGTGGCATCGGCGCTGATGGCTGCCGGACGGGCTGGGGTTGAGCATAGCCACCCATGGAATATGGATGCGGGTGTCCATATGTCGGCTGAACTGCCGGCTGCATGGCAGGCGCTGCTGTCGGAGCGGGGGCCGGAACCGGTGGAGACATAACCTTTGCGCGGCGCGAGCCACCAGCTGGGACCCCCGGTGAGGCAGCAAATTGCGTCGTCATGCCCGGTGCACCGGCGAACATCTCTGTTGCCAGAACGATCAGCAAGCCGAATGTGAGCGATGCCATGAACGCCAGCATCAGAATGGAGCCCTTCTTTGGGAAGGATGCGCCCTCAGGCGTCTCGGCCCGGGAGATGATGCGCGCCTCTGGACGCTGAATAGACCTGTCATCGCGAGCGCCAGCTTCGCTCGCACGCAGCAGAAAAGATTCAAGCAAGCCGCGATTGGCAACAGCCTCACGCTCCAAAGAGCGCAACTCGCTCTCCTGCTGCTTCTCCTTTGTGACTTCCTTCTTCAAACGGGAGATGGCGCCCCGCAGGGTGCGCTCCCGGGCAGCAGCAACACGCACTTCGTTTTCAAGCCGACGGGCAATCTTCCCGACCTCAGCTGAAATAGCGCGGCGCAGATCATCAAGCTCGGCAAGCAAGGCAATCATGTCAGGGTGTTGCGGCAAGAGATCTGCAGAGAGTTCAGTAATCTGGCGTTGAAGCGCAACTTCCTGCTGGCGCAACTGGCGGATCAGCGGGTTATCCAGGACTTCTGACGAGGTTTCGATGCCAGCTGGTGACCCCATAAGTGCCCGTGCACTGTCAAGCCGGGCCTGCGCTTCTGAACGGGTGGCGCTGGACTGAATAAGCTGACGGTTGAGTTCTGAAAGTTCTGTGTTTTTCAGCAGGTTGCCGTTCGATTCAAAGATGCCTGATTTGCGGCGGAAGTCGCTGACTGCGGCTTCGGAAGCCTGAACCTGCGCACGCAGCTTCTCAACCTGCTCATCCAGCCAGGAACTCGCCCGCCGTGTAACAGCGACCTGCGCATCTAACTGACCGCCCACATAAAGGTCCGCAATGGCGTTGGCGACAATCATGGCGCTGCGCGGGTGCTCTGCCCAGAAGTCAACGGCAATAACCCGGGAGTCGCCGATCTGATAGACATTGAGCCGATTGAAATAGGCATCGATGACCGCTGTGCGATTGGCGGCCTTCGTGGCACCAAGATCGAACCACCCGCCTCCGGTCGTGGCAAACTCATCCCATGTATCGAGCTTCAGCGTTGTGACGACCTCGTCCGCTAAAGAACGCGACAGGAGAACCTGAATTTCACTTTCAATTTTTTGCTGATCCGCTGCGCGTACAGCCTGATTGGCCAACGGTGTTGTCGGGTCCGGTGTCTGGCCTTCAATCAGGATGCGGACTTCGCCTGTGTAATGCGGCGTGACGACACTGACGGCCGCATACGCCAACGTGACACCGGCAATGACAAACAGAACCAGAAACCATTTACGGGCCCACATACGGGCCAGAAGAGCCCAGATGTCCAAGCCGTCGCCGTTGCCAGCTGCCGGTCTCCCGGTGGCAATCGGCTCATAGTCACGGCTGGCCACTCCATAGCTCATCGTCAGGCTTGCACGCTCCCCGTTCTGCCCCCTGCGCAGCGTTGCCAGCGCAAACGGCATCGCGCGCGAATCGGTCCGCGCGCGACACTCAGTCCAGCGTGTTTTTTAACGGGCTTAAGGTAACCGGGATGTTAACCGGCGTAGTTTTTCCCGCGTTTCCCGGCAAATCAGCCATTCACATCTCACTTTTCGCTAAGGCGATGGTAACCGTGAGGGGTCTAACCTCGCACACCTGAGGTCAATGATCCGGCACCCACACTGCGAGGGGCCGGAAATGGTTTTGGCAAAGGTGTAGTGGTGAAGAGCATGTATGCGTGTCGGCGAACCCTAAGTGGTCTCGGCCTGATAAGCACCCTGATTTTGGCGGGGTGTGGCGGGTTTTCCGGTGGCGGGCAGCAGCCCATGCCGGCACCGGCCCCCTTGCCCGGGCACCCTCAGGCGGGCGTTGTCCCTCAGAACCCAAATGCCGCACCCAGCTTGGGGGCTCTGTCGCAGTACCGTTTGGACGCCGGCGACCAGCTACGCGTTATCGTGTTTGGCCAGGAAGCTCTAACCGGCACCTATCGGGTGGACGATGGTGGGTCAATTGCCATGCCCTTGCTGCCGCCCGTAGGCGTGCGCGGCCTGACAACAGCCCAGACAAAAGCCGCCATTGAACAGGCGCTATCGCAGACATTGCTGCGTAACCCGAATGTCTCTGTTGAGGTGGCCACCTTCCGTCCCTTCTTCATCCTGGGTCAGGTAAACCAGCCGGGCCAGTATCCTTTTGTTTCCGGCATGACCGTTGAGACGGCTGTGGCCATTGCGGGCGGATATACATTCCGCGCCAATACATCACGCGTGCGCATTACACGTGCCGCCGTGAACGAGTTCAAGACGGGCACAGGCGCACAGGTCATGCCCGGCGATACGATCTTCGTTCGCGAACGGTACTTTTAGGCGCCGCGCATGACCGTTTCCCCTAAAGACATACGGCATAATGCCGAGCGCAAGCTCAACATCATGCATGTATTCCGCGCGCCGGCCGGTGGACTATTCCGACATGTGGAAGATCTCGTACGGGGTCAGTTTGCTGCCGGGCACAATGTCGGCATTGTCTGCGCGTCGAACGGAACTTGTGATAGCGCCGAGGAACGTCTGGCAGCCATGGAGCCGCGTCTCGCGCTGGGACTGCGGCGTATCCCGATGGCCCGGCTTGCAAGCGTCCGTGACATCGAGGCGATCACAACGGTACGGGCACTTCGTTCAAGTCAGGATCTGGACATCGTCCACGGCCACGGCGCCAAGGGGGGACTGATGTCGCGGCTGGCCGTCCATCGGCCACCCAATGACCGGACACCGGATCGCCGCGCCCGCGCGATCTACACGCCTCATGGCGTGTCGCTTCACTATGAACCGGGGGCTTTGCCGGGCATTTTCTATCTCACGGTCGAGATGATGCTGAATGGCCGCACGGACGCCTTCATTTTTGAAAGCGAGTTTGCCCGCA
>JBHJJF010000017.1:0-45282 GCA_050042885.1 Candidatus Phaeomarinibacter sp. | reverse complement strand
GCCGGAGCGCGCAATGCACACGCCTTCATAGGCCTGGCTACGCTCGCGCGAGCCTTCCACAACCTTAACGTTGACGCGGACCGTGTCGCCCGGGCGGAAATCGGGAACCTTCTTGGTTTCGCCCAGCTTCGCGGCCTGATCGGCGTTGATTTCTTCGATGATATTCATGGGATGAACCCTCGTTTTCTATTCGTCAGTCAATTATCAGGTCGGACGCGCGCATCTATCTGACATGCGCACCCGCATCTTTCGTCTCATAAGCCGCCCACAGATCAGGCCGCCGTTCCTTCGTAATGCGCTCGGCTTCATGCAGCCGCCACTCACGCACTTTTTCATGGTGGCCGGACGTCAGCACCGCCGGTATCTCCATGCCGTCAAACTCCTGAGGCCGCGTGTAGTGCGGGTACTCCAGAAGTCCGTTCTCAAAACTCTCGTCGTCGCCCGAGGCGTCCGCCCCCATCACGCCCGGCAGCAGCCGCACGCAGGCATCCATCAGTGTCAGCGCGGCAGCTTCACCGCCTGACAGGACAAAATCCCCAAGGCTCACTTCCAGCCCCGGCCGCGTGGCGAACACCCGCTCGTCCACCCCTTCAAACCGTCCGCACACCAACCGCGCGCCGGGACCGGACGCAATCTCGCGCACCAGCCCCTGGGTCAGCGGCACCCCGCGCGGCGTCAGATACAGCAGCGGACCCGGTTGATCCGCCACCGCATCAATCGCCGCCGCCATCACGTCCGCCCGCATCACCATGCCTGGCCCACCACCCGCCGGCGTGTCGTCCACGGTGCGGTGCTTGTCGGCTGCATGGTCGCGGATGTTCCGCGTCTCAAGCGCCCACTTGCCTTCGTCGAGCGCACGGCCCGCAAGGCTCACACCCAGCGGCCCCGGAAACATCTCCGGGTACAGGGTCAAAACGGTGGCGGTCCAACTAGGCGTCGTCATCTTCAGGCGCCTCCTCATCCGCATCCTCGAGCAGACCAACCGGTGGCACACACACGATCCGGCGCACGGCGATATCAACTTCCGGACATACCGCGCGCGTGAACGGCACCAGCACGGGCTTGCCCGCACCATCTGCGTCACTGCGCAACACGTCGAGCAGATCGCCCGCGCCAAAATCGTGAACGGCAGTCACCCGTCCAATCTCCTCATTCTGCTCACTCACCAAAACGCACCCCACAAGGTCCGCATGGAAATAAGCCTCGTCACCGTCGTCATCGACGCCCGGTTCCCCGAGCGCCTCGCGCGACACATAGAGCCGCGTGCCTTTAAGGGCCTCTGCCTGATCGCGGTCCGTAACCCCATCAAGCTTTGCGGCCATGCCGCCTTTCACCGGTTTGGTGACCTTCAGGCTGAACACCCGTCCGTCTTCCGTGTGCACCGGTCCGTAGTCACCAATGGCCGCCGGATCATCCGTAAACGTCTTGACCCGCACATCGCCGCGCACCCCATGGGCGCCGGCAATCGCACCGAGCAGGACGTCTGTGGTCTCATCGGCCATTCAGCACTCAGCCACTTTAAGAAGCAGCTTCTTCCTTGGCTTCTTCTTCAGCAGGAGCTTCCTCAGCGGGAGCTTCTTCCGCAGTTGCTTCTTCAGCGGCTTTCGCAGCTTCAGCAGCTTCCTCTTCGGCAATCTTCTTGGCTTCGATGCGCTCCTGCGCCTTCTTGCCCGGCAGGGCCTTCTTCGGGTTGTTGCGGGCTTCGCGCTTCACGAGGCCTTCCGCATCCAGGAGACGCGACACGCGGTCCGTCGGCAGGGCACCCTGGCCGAGCCAGTACTTGGCGCGCTCAACATCGAGCTTCACGCGGGCTTCGTCATCCTTGGCCAAGAGCGGGTTCAGCGTGCCGATCTTTTCAACAAAGCGGCCGTCGCGCGGGCTGCGGACATCCGCCACAACGCTGCGGTAGAACGGACGCTTCTTGGCGCCACCACGGGCAAGCCTGATCTTCAATCCCATTTTAGTCAGTCTCCTTAGGTTGTCTTGTGACCGGCGCGTCTTAACGCATCCGGCAATCTCGATTAATCCGTAGTCGTCATAATTCGGGCTGCTCTTCTTGGTTGTTCTTTGCCCGGCACTCAAAAACTTTATTTCTTCTTTGGTCCACCTAGTCCGGGCAGTGTCGGCGCGCCCAGTCCTGGCAGTCCGCCTGCGCCACCGGGCAATCCGCCGCCCAGCCCAGGTGGCAATCCACCGCCCATCGGGCCACCCATGCCACCACCAAGGCCGCCGGGGGGCGTCACACCGGGAGGCAGGCCACCGCCCCCTCCCATAGCGCCCATGAGGGCCGCCATGCCTTTTTTGCCGCCCTTCTTGCCCATCGCCTTGAAGACATCGGCCATCTGCCGGTGCATCTTCAGCACGCGGTTCACTTCCTGCACCTGGGTGCCCGAGCCCTTGGCCACGCGCTTCTTGCGGCTGGCATTCAAGACCTTCGGATTGCGCCGCTCGGCCTTTGTCATCGACGAAATGATCGCCGCCTGCCGCTTCAGCACGCCGTCATCCATGCCGGCGGCGTCCATCTGCTTCTTGGCCTTGCCCATGCCCGGCATCATCGCCATCACGCCGGACATGCCGCCCAGCTTCGCCATCTGCTTGAGCTGTTCCGCCAGATCGTCCAGGTCGAACTGACCCTTCTTCATCTTGGCGGCCATCTTCTCCGCTTTTTCAGCGTCGAGGGTTTCCGCTGCCTTCTCCACGAGCGACACCACGTCGCCCATGCCCAGAATGCGACCGGCGATCCGGTCAGCACGGAACACTTCCATCTCGTCCAGCTTTTCGCCGGTCCCCAGAAGCTTGATCGGCTTGCCGGTTACAGCCCGCATGGAGAGCGCGGCCCCGCCGCGCCCGTCACCATCCGCGCGGGTCAGCACAATGCCGGTGAGGCCTACGCGCTTGTTGAACAGGTCAGCGGTGTTGACCGCGTCCTGACCCGTCAGGCTGTCCGCCACCAGCAGAATTTCATGCGGGTTGGCGGCAGACTTGATCTCGGCCATCTCGGCCATCAGCGCTTCGTCCACCGCAAGACGGCCCGCCGTATCCAGCATCACCACGTCATAGCCGCCCAGGCGGCCCGCTTCCATGGCGCGTTTGGAAATCGCCACCGGGTCCTGCCCCGCCACGATGGGCAGCGTATCAATGTCCGCCTGCTCACCCAGCACCTTGAGCTGTTCCTGCGCCGCAGGACGGCGCACGTCGAGCGACGCCATCAGTACCTTGCGCTTGGCCTTGTCGCGCAGGCGAATGGCGATCTTGGCCGTGGACGTGGTTTTACCGGAGCCCTGAAGCCCCACCATCATCACCGGCACCGGCGCCACCGCGGCAAGATCAATGCCCGCCGCGTCATCGGCAGAGCCTTCTTCCGGCGCGGCAGTGGGCGCATCATCACCTTCGCCGCCCCCGGCCAGCCCCCCACCGGCCAACATCGAAATCATCTCGTCATGGACGATCTTGATGACCTGCTGGCCCGGCGTCACAGAGCGCAGAACTTCCTGGCCGACCGCGCGTTCCGTCACCTTCTTGATGAAGTCACGCGCCACCGGCAGCGCCACGTCCGCCTCAAGCAGCGCCCGGCGCACCTCACGCATCGCCTCGGAGACATCTTTCTCCGACAGCGCCCCGCGCTTGGTCAGCCCCTCAAATATGGAGCCCAGACGATCCTGAAGGTTGTCGAACATTTGTGTCCGTTTTCCGCAGTTTTAAGACGTTTTTTCCGAAAACACAGCCCGGCATCCAACAGCCAAACGACAAGCGCACCCGTGGGCGCAACGCGCTGACGGGTGGCGCCGTGCGGGCGCGAACGCCCACTGGCCGAAGGAGACAGACAGTGTCTCGGAAATGAGCCGGTGTTTTAGGGGGAAAGGGGGTTGGGGGTCAAGGTACCCTCCAACTGAAGGAGAATACACCACGGACGTCCAAATCCCTGTTCAAGTCTGCAAACCGGCAATAGCTTAGCTCAGCAGAATAAGTACCGCTGCCAAGGGCTGACTTTTAGTCATTAGACAAGACTAGCAGGCGTAAACAAATGATGTTCGAAAGCCAGAGAAAGTTCCTTTTGGTTGTCGCGGTTCTGCTGCCGGCATATCCAATCTTCCTTGCCATCGATGAGTGGCAACGCGACTACCCAACAGAACTGTCACCCTTCCACCAAATCGGGAGTTTACCAGGACTCAGCCAATTTGACGGCCACAACTCCAGATTTTATGTCAACCAGAAGACGCTGAACTATGTCACCGGCATAAAGTTCGCAATTCTTTGTCCAGCATTCCTGTCTGCAATTCTCATATTCGTCGCAAACAGATCACGCTTTGAGATGATGCGTCCCAGCTTTGTTTCAAAGCATGGAAAAAACGCACCGCTGATCGCTTTATCAGGTGTAGCATTCTTTGTATTTATTTGGATACATTTTCCCGTCTACAGGCCGGTATACCGTCTCCATCGCTTTTTTAGCCTCGACGTAGACAGAGATGGAAATTTATTGAGGGACTTTGACTTCTTCGTGTTTCTTCTAGGTGCAGCCCTCATTCCAGTAGTTTTTTTATTGTTAGCTTTTTCATTGATCCAGTTCATCCTCCAACTGTTCTCAAAAGCTAAGCGGTAATTCAGACACTCATACTCTGCCCTAAAGCGCCTTGCGAAAGATGATCTTGTCATCACCGGCGCCGAAGAACTCGCGGATGCGGGCTTCTTCGTCATAGCCCTGCTTGCGGTAGAAGGCCCGGGTCCGCTCAAAGGAGCCGAGCCCGGATGTCTCTATGAGCAGGACCCGCTCACCGCGCGCGCGCAACACGTCTTCCACATGGCGCACCAGGGTAGCGCCCCGGACCTACATCCCCAGCCCCTCACCCCACTCAGCCGCCGCCGCCCGCTCAGCCTCACCGAGCCCAGCTGCCGCCCGATCGAGATCATCGCTAACGTCTTCACCCGCCGCCTGCGCCAGTGTCAGCATCCCATAAGCGTATTGCGTGTCGGAGAGCAGCGGGTCGGTAGCAAGCATCCTGAGTTTGATGCCGTCATACTCCGGCGGCATCCCGTCGAGCAGGTGCCGTCCATAGAGCGCCAGCGTGGGTCCATGCCCGTCCCAGACGAGAAGCCCAAGCGTCCTGAAAACATCGCGCATGACATCAACGCGATCCTCAATCGATTGGGGCTCGTACGGGCCGAACTTTCCGTCAGCAAGAGCGCGCGACGCCCAGAGATATTGCCCTTCCGGCAACGCCCGGGCCGCTGTCAGCATTTCGTCAGCGACCACATGCCGGGGCGCCGGGGCATCAAGCCCGATATCCCGCGCCAGA
Organism: Candidatus Phaeomarinibacter sp.; assembly: GCA_050042885.1. Classification (GTDB taxonomy): domain Bacteria; phylum Pseudomonadota; class Alphaproteobacteria; order CGMCC-115125; family CGMCC-115125; genus Pyruvatibacter. The sequence goes on along the minus strand of JBHJJF010000017.1, from coordinate 39,988 downwards.
GCGAGGGCGCGCCCGGCACACCGGCGCTCAAACACCGCCCAGGGCCCCGCATCAACGTCCAGGTCAAAGTAGCCCCGAACGCTGACCTCAAGCGTCGGCCAGCGCGGACGATCGTGGCGGCCAAGGGCATGCCCGCAGGTGAGCTGCCACATGGCATACGCCGCTCGGTGTCCCAACGACAGGTCCATATACTCGTGACTAAGCCCGATGCTGTCGCTGAACACGCGCACCCGGTAGCCACGCACATCATAATAGAAACTCGCCAGACGCCCGGGCGCATTCGACTGCCCACCGCCATAGACGTCCGCGTTCAAACGCAGTGAATCCGCCATATCTGTCAGATGCGCTGAATAGGCTTCCTCGGTCGGCCACAGATATGCCAGTTCCTGCCGCCACCTGACGGGACAGGGGCTGTCACCCGCCTGTGACACGATGCGCGCGAAGACATCCGCCCCTTCAGCAACACCGGCGTAAGCCGCGTCCTGTGCCAACAAACCCGCGTCATCACACGCTCCGGCTTCAACGGCATGCTGAACAGCCGCCTGCCAGTCGACCGGTCGAGGCTGGATTGCTGCCGCATACAGCATCAGCCCGCCCGTCCCGGCGATAACGGCCAAGACGAACGCGGCAGCAGTCAGACCTGCCAAGCGAAAAATACGCACCAACTTATCCCCGGTGGCTCCAGCGGCCCGATACTTGTTCGCGCTCTGCGTGTTGTGGGTAGAGCATAGATGCGGACATATGGATTTGCCAATGCGCAGAAGCGAGACCATCACACCAGAATGCGCCCGTATACGAGATATCATCGTCACCGACCGGCGCGAACTCACGCCGCTGCTGAGACAGCGCTCATCTCTCAGGCCGACAGTGGTCCGGCTGGAGAACGAACTTGAGGACATCGAGCGAACAATCGGGACCGTCCGGAACGCCCGGCTGCCCTACACCGTTTCGCGCACCTGGCTTGGCATTGCCGTAGAATTGATTACCGAGGGCACGCGTGATCGGGTTCTTGATCGCCTGGCGGCGAGAAAAAACGCCAAGGAATCAGAGTTGCGGGGCCCCAAGTCAAACCTGAGTAGGGTCGAGGGCAGGATCGCCAGCTTGCAGGCAAACCTCCGGCAACGGACAGCGCGGTTCCGCAGGTTGAATTGCGATCCCGGCGCCCTGGGCATGTGGACCGTAGGCTAGAGGCCATGCCTCACCGCACCTCCTCGACGAAGTAAAACTCCTTGTCGAAGAAGCTGTAGAGCACGTTGGCAGGCACCTGATAGACGGCCTCCACATAGTCGCGCTGGCTGGCGTGCAGGTCCCAGCCGCGCAGTTTGGCGTCGGCATTGCTGGGCATGGAGTGGGTCGGGTCCGGCTGGTTTTCGGCCACGAAGTCCCCGCGTTCGCCGCCCAGGCTTTGCATGATGCCGCGCGGCATCAGCGTGTAGGCGATGTGCTTGGGGCCCTGATAGACATGAATGCTCTTGAACTGGCGCACCGCATGCTGGGCCGCAAGACCGATGCGCATATGGTCGCGATGGCCGGTAGCCCCTGACTCAGGCCAGAAGGTGACAACCAGATCCGGCTCAAAGCGGTGAAAGGCGCGCGCGATGTCCCCCGCCAGCGTCAAAAACGGCACATCGCGTTCAAGGGCTCCGTCCGGCATCGGCCACACTTCATGGGCATCGACGCCCAGCGCATACCCGTTCTTGAGCGCTTCCGCCGTGCGGATGATGCCCAGATGCCGCTGCTGAACGACCTTGGGCATCTGCATACCCGCCTCCCCGCGCGTGGCGGTGATCAGGCCCATCTCGGCGCCCTCGGCCTTCGCCGCCACCATCAGCCCGGCCACCAGTTGTTCGTCATCGGGATGCGCAACAATCACCATGACGCGCGTGGCGCCCAGCTCCTGCGTCAGCGACGCCACATGTCTGACGCCGCCCTCTTCAAACAGGGAATCCAGCCAGATTACGCCCACCATCGCGGCCAGCAGGGCTATTCCGCCGATAATCGCCACCCCACGCCCCAGAAGCTTGAGCATGCAACCTCTCCCGATTTCACGGGTCTGCTATTCGGACCCTGCCGTGTTTCTGGCATTTCACCGCCAAAAGCGCCATATAGGCGCCCATGAACGTGCAGTTTCACAAGATGAACGGCCTAAGCAACGAGATCGTGGTGATCGACGCCCGCGACGGACAGTTCGCGCTGGACGCTGATGCTGCGCGCCTGATCGGCAATCCTTCGACCGGCCCCGGCTGCGACCAGATCATGGTGATTGAACCTGGCCGCCCCAATCGCGACGGGGGGGCCGATGTCTGGACGTCAATCTGGAACAATTCCGGCGAGGAAGTGGAAGCTTGCGGCAACGGCGCCCGCTGTGTTGCAGCCCACATGTTCAAGCTCACCGGTGCGACCGAACTGTCCATGGGCACCCTCGGCGGCACCATCGTCGCGACGGATGCCGGCGACGGCAACATCACCATCGACATGGGCACGCCGCGCTTTGACTGGCAGGACATTCCCCTGTCTGAAGAAATCCGCGACACCCGCGCCATCGAACTGCAGATCGGCCCCATCGACGACCCGATCCTCCATTCCCCGTCGGTCGCCAATGTGGGCAACCCACACGCAATCTTCTGGGTGACGGATGCCGACGCCTACGACCTCGAAAAGATCGGGCCGATGCTCGAGAACCATCCGATCTTCCCTGAGCGCGCCACCATCTCGCTGGCGCAGGTGATTGACGACAGCACCATCCGCACCCGCGTGTGGGAACGCGGCGCCGGGGCGACCCGCGCCTGCGGCACTGCGGCCTGTGCCATCGGCGTCAGCGCCGCCCGCACAGGGCGTACCGGCCGCGACGTTACTGTGCATCTGCCCGGCGGGCCCCTGCGCATCCAGTGGCGCGAGGCGGACGGCCACATCCTGATGCCCGGGCCTGCGGAGTTTGAATTTGCCGGCGAGATCGATCTGTCGGGAGCCGCCGCATGAGCGCGCCGGAAATAGTGACGTTCGGCTGTCGCCTCAACGCCTATGAGAGCGAAGTCATGCGCGACCACGCTCGCGCCGGCGGCATCGACAACGCCATCATCTTCAACACCTGCGCCGTCACCGGCGAAGCCGTGCGCCAAGCGCGTCAGGCCATCCGCAAGGCCCGCCGCGACAATCCGGATGCGGAGATTATCGTCACCGGCTGCGCCGCGCAGATCGAGCCCGAGACCTTCGCCACCATGCCGGAAGTGTCCCGCATCGTCGGCAACGCCGAAAAGACCAAGGCCGAAACCTTTCTCAAGGGTTCCAATGCCCCGCGCGTTGCTGTCGCTGACATCATGGAGGTGCGCGAAACCGCCGGGCACTTGATCGCCGGTTTTGAAGCCCGCGCCCGTGCCTTCGTGGAAGTGCAAAACGGCTGCGACCATCGCTGCACCTTCTGCGTCATCCCCTACGGACGCGGTAGCTCCCGTTCGGTTGCGGCAGGCGATGTCGTCACCCAGATCCGCCGGCTCGTCGAAAACGGCACGCAGGAAATCGTGCTGACCGGCGTTGACCTCACTTCCTGGGGTGGTGACCTGCCCGGCAGACCGCCGCTGGGCAATCTCGTCCAGCGCATCCTGAAGCTGGTGCCCGAGCTGCCGCGTCTGCGCCTCTCTTCCATCGCCAACATTGAAGCTGCCCCCGACCTGATGCGCGCCATTGCAGACGAAGAACGCCTGATGCCGCATCTGCATCTGTCCCTGCAGCATGGCCACGACATGATCTTAAAGCGCATGAAGCGTCGCCACTCCCGCGCGGACGCCATTGCGTTCTGCGAGGAGGCCCGCCGCCTGCGCCCGGAGATCGCGTTCGGCGCCGACATCATGGCCGGCTTCCCCACCGAGACCGACGAGATGCACGCCGCCAACCTGTCACTGATTGACGCCTGCGGCCTGACCCATGTGCATGTCTTCCCTTACTCACCGCGCCCCATGACCCCCGCCGCAAAGATGCCGCCGGTGGATGGCCCCACCATCAAGGCCCGCGCTGCCGAATTGCGCGCCTGCGGGGCGCAAGCACTCGCCACCCATCTCGATACTCATGTCGGCCGCACCGTCCGCCTCCTCGCAGAGCGTGAGACTGAGGGGCATACGGACGATTTTGCGTCTATCCGCCTGACCGATGCCGTGGCCCCCGGCAGCATCCTCGACGCGCAGGTCACCGGTCGCGACGGCACCACCCTTGTCGCCACTCCAAAAGTGTCCGCCGCTGCATGACCGACACGCCCCGCATCATCGATCTGGGCGCCAACGCGCCTGCGCAACCGGACGAGCCTGAAAAGAAAGGCCTCTTCAAGCGCCTGCGCGAAGGCCTGAGCCGCTCGACGTCGAGCATGACCACGGGCATTGCGTCCGTCTTCACCAAGCGCAAACTCGACGGCACCACGATTGACGACCTCGAAGACCTGCTGATCCAGGCAGACCTAGGCGTCGAGACCGCCACCGCCATCACCGATGCTGTGAGCGACGGCCGCTATGACAAGGAAGTGGACGAGGCAGAAGTGCGCGGCATCGTCGCCAGCGAAGTGGCAAAAGTGCTGGAGCCGGTACAGGCGCCCCTGCTGCTCGACGGCACCCACAAGCCGCACATCATTCTGGTCGTCGGCGTCAACGGCGCGGGCAAGACCACCACCATCGGCAAGCTCGCCAAGAAAGTCTCCGCCGCCGGCAAATCCGTGGTGCTCGGCGCGGGCGATACCTTTCGTGCTGCCGCCATTGACCAGCTCAAGATCTGGGGCGACCGCATCGGCGCCCCCGTCGTTGCCCACACAGTCGGCGCGGATTCAGCAGGCCTTGCCTTTGACACTATCACCAAGGCTGAAGAAGTCGGTGCGGACATCGTCATGATCGATACTGCCGGTCGCCTGCAGAACAAGACCGAGCTGATGTCCGAGCTGGAAAAGGTCGTGCGCGTCATTAAGAAACGCGACGAAGCTGCCCCGCACTCGGTGCTGCTGGTGCTCGACGCCACCACCGGCCAGAACGCTATCAACCAGGTGGATGTCTTCACCAAGGCCGTCGGCGTCACCGGTCTGGTCATGACCAAGCTCGACGGTACTGCCCGCGGCGGCATTCTTGTCGCCATCGCCCAAAAATCCGGCCTGCCCGTTCACGCGATTGGGGTTGGCGAAGGCGAAGACGATCTGCAACCCTTCATTGCCTCGAACTTTGCCCAGGCGATTGCCGGCCTGGATGAGTCTGAAATGCGACCTGAAGCCGAAACTGCCACATCCGAAAGCACCTCATGAGCGACGCTGCCGTCAAAAGAGAACCCTTAAGCCCGACCATCCGTTTGCTGATCGAGATCGGGCCGCTGGCGGTGTTCTTCATCGCCAACTGGCGCTTTGACATCTTCACGGCGACCGGTGCGTTCATGGTCGCCATTACCGCATCCCTTGCAGCATCATGGATACTGGCCCGCCACATCGCCACAATGCCGCTGGTCACCGGCGTCTTCGTGCTCGTATTCGGGGCCCTGACGCTCTATCTCGACGACGAGCTGTTCATCAAGATCAAGCCGACGCTGGTCAACGGCCTGTTCGCCACCATCCTGTTCAGCGGGCTGTTCTTCGGCAGGTCGCTGCTCAAGATCGTGTTCGACGGCACCTTCCGCCTGACACCGGAAGGCTGGCGCAAGCTGACCTGGCGCTGGGCCTTCTTCTTTGTGTTCCTGGCGATCCTCAACGAGATCATCTGGCGCAATTTTTCGACGGACTTCTGGGTCAGCTTCTAGGTTTTCGGCAACATGCCCATCACCATGGTCTTCGCCGTCGCCCAGGTCGGCCTCCTGCAAAAATACGCCCTGCCGGACCCCGAAACCGAAGCCGAACAGAACGCCGAAGCCGAACAGAACGCCGAAGCCGAACAGAACGCCGAAGCCGCGCGCCAGAACGAGACGCTCTGACGCGCCGGCTCCCCGCGCAAGGGAGCCATGACCATGCATCCACCTGACACCAATAAGTCCGCATCCCTCCGGCTTGACCGGAGGGCCCACTCGCATAGCCATCTGGCAAAGCGGCATTGATGTTCGCCCGCGCCGCCACCAGTCCGCTTACCGCCCAAACAAGCCGCACCGAGAGTGGACCCCGGATCAAGTCCGGGGATACGGAGTGCGTGTTTCTAGTTGAAATTCTGAATCAGCTCCGGGCTGGCCAGACGCCGCCCGCTGTCCCAGCCCAGCCAGCCGATATGCGTTCCATGCGGATGAGAGTCTGCCACAACCCGCGCATCACACGTCCCGTCACCACGCCACAGGGCCAGCGCTACCTGCATGGGCTTGTTGTTGGTCTCAGGCTCCAGCCGCAGCCAGGCAATCGGCGTGTCAGGCGTCGCCGCTTCGCCGGCCGTCACAATTGCCGCAGTGGCGCGGTCCTGCACGTCTTTGGGCATGTACTGCCACATGACTGAATGCAGCACGCATCGTACCTGTCCGGGGCGGCCTGGCGCGCCCAATACATCCTCGAGCCATGTGTCAGCCGACGCATTTTCAACCACCGGCATCACGTCCTGGGCAATAGCGATGGCCGCGTCCAGCCGGGCCAGACGTTCCGGCATGTCGGTCCAGATATAGGACCGCACTTTCAGCGCGTTGTCCGGGTTGAGAATATCGATCGGCGCCGCATCACACGCCCGCCGTGCCGCAATGATCAGCGGCGCGTCAACCGGCGGCGTCGCCGGCAACGCCCACTCGGGTTCCATACGGCAGGCAGATGTATCGTCGCCCCATGTGGCGGTGCCGAAGGTGTAGTAAAACCGGTCGAGCCCCTGCAGCAGCCCTGCACTTGCGCCCAGCTCGAAGGTTGCAACCGGCATGTCGACGAGCCGCGCCAGCTCCAGCAGGCCGGGCACCAACGAGCCTGAGCGCGCCACTTCGTTGGTTTGCGGCGGCTGGGTGACATAGTCGGTGGTGAAGGCTTCATGATCTGCAAACGCCTCAAGCGCGTGTGCCCACACACCATCAGACACACCATCGCCGCCGCAGGACGGGTAATGCCGCGACAGCGCGGGCGCATCACCACTCAGCGCAAGGGCATGGGCGCAGCCCAGAAATCGCAGCGGCAGAACGTCAGTCGCCACATAGGCCGCCGTCGCGCCGGTCCACCAGGGCATGTAGCGCGCAACAATGTCGTCTCCTGCTTCAAACGCATCAGCAGCCTGCTCAAGCAGGGCGGCTGAGAAAGGGGACCCAAGCAAATGGCAAAACTCGGCCTGCTTGCGAAATCCAACTGCGAAAGCGTCAAGACGATCACTCATGCGATGCTCCGTTATGAACCCTGCCAAATGAGGGCGCGCGAACGGTGCAGGTCAAACCCGCAAACAGGAAAGCCCATTGACGCAAGGCTGATATCCGTCAGTCCGGCTTGCTATCGGTTTCGACGGGATTGGTGAAAGGCGCAAAAACCGGCGTTTGAGCAACCTCCTGATACTGCGTCAGCGCCCAGCGCACGCTTGGGAATGCCAACTCATCCCAGGGGATATCTTCCTTGCGGAAAAGCCCGACCTCGAGACTCTCTTCACCTACAGCAATGTCAGGAGAAAGAAGCGTCGCTGTGTACATCAGCTGCACCTGCGAGATATGCGCCAGGGAATACACCGCCAGCAGCGCATCAATGCGAATGTCCGCACAGGCTTCTTCTAGGGCTTCACGCCGCGCACCGTCTTGCGTCGTTTCCCCGTTTTCAAGATAGCCCGCAGGCAGCGTCCAGAAACCTTTGCGCGGCTCAATCGCGCGCCGGCACATCAAATAGCGCACCTCGCCGTCATCCACTCCCCCGTCTGGCTCACGCCAGGTAACGACAGAGCCCACAACAATTTTCGGGTTCACATAGTGGATGTATCCACAGTCATCACACACATGGCGCGCGTGCGTGTCACCGTCCGGCACACGCAAGGAAAACGCGTGTTTGTCGTCGACAGAACGGGGCAGAAGCGCCGCATTGCGTTCCGTATCCGGCATGACTGACCCCACTCGTTTGGGAGTGTCATCGGATGTCCCGTCATTTGTTCCATGAACCTTGGTCATTTTTTCAGCACTCCGCATGCGGACTGTTTGAATCTTTGGCACAGCTGTTCTTGTACATACCATCCGCGGACATGGATGTAGTCCGCAGCGCCAATTGAGCCAGCGCAAAACTGCGTTCAATTTGGCATTGAATTACCTTTGTACTCTTGCGTCCTATTCTGATTGGTGCACTGTTAGAGTGTTGGAAAAATTTGTGGACTTCCATGCGCGCGTATTTTGCGCCCTCGCGTTACGCGGTTTGGAAGTGCTGAATAAAAACCCGCGACGAAAATCGACATAAATACACACCACGACCAATACGAATTGCGAACAAAAAATACGTAAGTACCCGGACAACTGATGACCGGGAAACACAAATCGGGAGCCACGAACTACAAGCCCGCAAACAGCGATGGTTCAAGCGCTCCCGGAGACGAAACCGCAGAGCCGAAACCCAGGAACAAAAACCGCATTTGAAAAGCCCGTGCCCCGCCGCCTAATCCCCACTTGCTGTTGATGTTTCGCATCACACAGCAGCCCCCCGACGACCAAATGGGCGGACATATTCCAGCAGCGCGGTCCCCTAACGGAAGCAAGGAAAGTAAGAACCATGGCTAAAAAGCTTGATCTTGACCAATCACCCGGACACCTGCTGCGCCGCGCAACCCAGTTTGCGCAGGACCTTTTCACCAAGGAGGTTGGCGCAGGTGGTCTGACAGCACGCCAGTTTGCCGTGCTCGTCACTGTTGAACGCGACGAAGGCCTGAGCCAGACCGATCTCGTCAAGCAGACCGGCATTGATCGCTCGACGCTTGCTGACATGATCAGCCGGATGATTTCCCGCGGCCTTCTGCAGCGCAAGCGCACCAAGACAGACCGCCGGGCCAACTCCGTGAACCTCACGGCAGCCGGCCGCCGCGCCCTCAACGCCACCATGCCACAGGCCGTCCGGGCCGAAAAAATGGTGATGGACGCCCTGAGCCCAAAGCAGCGTGAGGCGCTGTTTGAAGTGCTCGGCGTCATCGCCAATCTCAGCAACGACGCCGTGGATGCTGTCAGCGCTGCAACAGGCCGCAAGACTGCAACCAAAAAGAAAGCGGCCACCAAGAAAAAAGCTGCGCCCAAGCGCAAGGCTGCCGCAAAGAAAAAGACGGCAGCCAAGAAGAAAACCGCCGCCAAGAAAAAGCCAGCTGCAAAGAAGAAGGCTGCGCCCAAGCGCAAGGCGGCCGCAAAGAAAAAGACAGCAGCCAAGCGCCGCTAGTCTCCAGCAGCCGCGTCAGCCGGCGTTAAATTCGAATATCAAGAGTGGTGCCGGGGCGCGTATTGCGTGTCCCGGCATTTTGCTGCGCATCCCTCAAGGGCGCTTCTCGCGCGAAATCGCTGGCCCGTGCGTCCTGCGCATCGCGGCGCTCATCAGCCCGCCTCTCGTCGCGTTTCGCTTCGACGGTACGTGTTTCAAACCGCGACTGTTCCGCCTTACGCGCTTCGGCTGAAATTTCCACCTGCACCGCATTGTTGCTGCCACGCGCTGCCAGCTTTTCCACCTGCGGCGGCGCGTAAGGACGCGCTTCGCGGGGCGCGACATAACTCTGCGCCTGGGCGGAAATCAGCGATGGTGAAATCGGCAACGGCATAAAGGGGTTAGGCCCTCACATGGAAAAATGGCGGTCTTCCCGGTGTAGCCCGCCCTTCCTTGCCGAAACCCTAATTTAACGCCCCGGATACCGGCGATCTGGCGTTTTTCAGCGCCGGCAGGATCACGTTTTCGATATCCGCCGGCACAATCGGCCCCACATGCTTAAAACGGATTAACCCTTCGCCATCCACGATGAAGGTTTCCGGCACGCCATAGACACCCCAGTCGATCGCGGTCCACCCGGTCCGGTCTGCCCCCACGGCCTGAAACGGATTGCCAAGCGTGCCCAGAAACCGCCGCGCATTTTCCGGCGCGTCCTTGTAGTTGAGGCCCACAAGCCGCACGTCATCCCGCTCGGCCAGCTGCATCAAAATCGGATGCTCCGCCCGGCACGGCACGCACCAGGACGCCCAGACATTCACAATGGTTGGCACACCCGTCTTGAGGTCGTCGGTCTCAAAGCCGGGAATGCTCTGCAGCCCCTCGACCGGCGGCAACACAAATTCCGGGACCGGCTTGTCTTTGAGCGCAGTCCCGATCTCGCTGGGGTCTCCCCAGAAAAGTGCCAGATAGAGCAATGTCGCCAGCGCTGCAAAACCCGCCACCGGTATGAACGCACCAAACCGGCGCGCTGCGGGTGCCGCTTCACTCATGGCCGGGCGGTCCCATTGTTCGCTTCCAGCGTGGCAATACGGGCTTTGACCGCGCGATGCGCCCGCACGCTCCACACGATGAGGCCGAGCGTCACCAGTGCCGTGATGCCGTAAGCGGGCCAGACGAAATCCGCATAGCCACCCATGGCGAAGTATTCAGCCATTTTGCGCCCTCACGGTCATCCCCGCCTGCGCCTGTTGCATCTCCAGTGACGCTGCCCGCCGCTCCATGATTTCCGTGCGCGTGCGCACCAGTGTCAGCACCAGAAACAGGAGCGTGAAACCAAGCGCCATCACCAGCAGCGGTGTGAGGATGGAGGAATGAATTGCCGGGCCGTCAAGCCGCGCAACAGACGCAGGCTGATGCAGCGTGTTCCACCAGTCGACGGAAAACCGGATAACCGGCAGGTTGACCGCACCGGCAAGGCAGAAGACCGACGTGGCGCGCGCCGCGCGGCCAAAATCCTCGATCACTTCCCACAGGGCGATGTAGCCCAGATAAATGAAGAACAGCACCAGCACGGATGTCAGCCGCGCATCCCACACCCAGTAGGCACCCCACATGGGCTTGCCCCACAAGGAGCCCGTCACCAGCGCCAGAAAGGTGAAGGCTGCCCCCAGCGGGGCCATGGCCTTGGCCGATGCAAAGGCCAGCGGATGCCGCCAGATCAGGCCGACGGCGCAGGCCAGCGCCATGGATGCGTAGCCCGCCGAGGCCAGCCATGCGGACGGCACATGCACATACATCATGCGCACGGTCTCACCCTGCTGATAGTCCGGGGGCGACGCAACCAACGCGAGGTAGAGCCCAACGCTCAGCGTCAGCGCCGTCGCCGCTGCTGCCCAGGGCAACACCGCGCCGGACAGCGCCATGAAGCGCGCCGGATTTGCAAACCGCTGTAGGGATTTAGCCATGGGGATTTTTAGCCAAGCCACGCATTTGCAGCAAGATAAGCCCGCTGCGGCGAAATAGCGTTTTGGTGAGCGGTATTAGCTGCATCACGACACCGAAATGCGCAGGGCAGCCGCGGCTGCAAACGGTGCCAGCGCCAGAGACGCCAGGGAAAAAGCCCCCAAAAATAGCATGGGTGTTCCCATGAGATCGCCCGAGCCCGCCGCGGCCCCGAATATCAAGGCGGGCACATAGAGCGGCAGCACGATCAGCGACAGCACGAGCCCGCCACGCCGCACACCAACGGTCAGGGCTGCCCCCAATGCGCCGATAAGACTGAGCGACGGTGTGCCCACAAGGAGGCTCACAAGCAGCGGACCCAGGATGCCGGTTTCCAGATTGACCAGAAACGCCACCGCCGGCATCGCGATGCTCAGCGGCACCGTGTTGGTGATCCAGTGCGCCAGACATTTTGCGAGCACCTGCATTTCCACTGGTAGCGGAGACATCAAGAACAGATCCAGCGACCCGTCCTCAAAGTCTGCCTGAAACAGCCGGTCGAGCGACAGCAGGGTGGCCAGCAGCACCGCAACCCACAGGACACCCGGCCCGATGCGCGACAGCAGCGGCAGATCGGCGCCCACACCAAACGGGACCATGGTCACGACGATGATGAAGAAGCCAAGACCCACAAACGGCCCTCCACCCAGTCGCCCGGCCAGTTTGATGTCCCGCATCACAAGCGACCAGAACGCGCTCATGCGCCCATCCCCACTTCGCCCAACTTGAGCTCACCCGCCTCAATGCCAAGCCCGCGATGGGTCGCCGCCAGAACTACGCCGCCGAGCGACAGATGCTCCTTAAGCAGATCGTCCAGCAGCGCACGTCCTGCATCGTCCAGTGCACTGTCCGGCTCATCCATAAGCCAGATCGGCCGCGCACTGTCGCCGCCGAGAAAACAGCAAAACCGCGCCAGCGTCAGCCGCCGCCGCTGCCCGGCAGACAGAACCCCCGCCGTCAGATCGCGAATATGCCCGAGGCCGAACCGCTCCAGCGCGGCATCAAGGTCGCCCGTCCCGCCAAACAGCGACACCCAAAAGCGTAAGTTTTCCATCACGCTCATCTGCGGCTTCAGCGCATCCAGATGCCCCAGATACAGCATCTCGTCGTCATGACTTATCTCGCCGTCTTCCTCTTCAAGAAGCCCGGCCAGAATGCGCAGCAGGCTCGACTTACCGGTGCCGTTGGGTCCGGTGATCACCAGCGCCTCGCCGCGCCCAAGCGCAAACGACACGCCCTCGAAGAGACGGCGCGTCCCGCGCTGGCAGGCCAAGTCGGAAACTTCAAGAATTGTCGTCACGCGGTGTCGCATCTGCAGTGATGAAAAAGTCCTCCGGGCGAACCCGGCATGCCCGTCTGTACAGAACGACCCAGAAGATAGCCACCACAATAAGCCCGACAGTGGCAGCAGATGTCACCAGTGCATCAGTGGAAACCACGTCGAGAGGATCAATATCCAGGAAGTGGCGTACAGCCCAGAAGCTGCCGCCCGTAAGAGCAACCCCCCAAAACACGGCAACCACCGCCGAAAGGCACAGAAATTTAGACGCGCAAGTCGTCCATGTAACGATGCCGGCCGGCAGCAGATGCATCAAGCCAATGCCGACCAGCCATACCAACACTGCCAGGACAATGAACGAAAGCGCTGACAGGCCAAAGCTGATAGCGAGCCAACCGCCCAGACCCATCGCCGGCAGTAGCGTGATCGCTCCATATGCCCAGAACCACTCCACCACCGATGGTTCTTCTATCTCACGGAGATCTTTCGTTCCGTAAGCCATCTCGACCATGATGAACAGTCGGGTGCTAAGTGTCGTCAAAATTCCTCCAGCACTGCACTCAAAACAAACGCTGCAAAAGGTCTCGCACAACGACCAAAAAAGCCTGAAGGCCAAGAATGCCGATTAGACCAGCGAAAGTGCCCTCAATGACAAACGCTCCTGTTAGCGCAGCGGTATCAGCATTTAGGTACCAGCCACCTACTACCAACGCGCCAAATGCAGCTAGCAAGCTGGATACGACCAAACACGAAATCAGCAGCCAGTCCCCGCGCGGCAACGGCCTAAGACTCCACCAAATCAAAATCATAACGGCAAAGGTGGCAAGGGAAACTGGGATTGTCAGTGCCACGTTCGCTTTATCTGGCAACCCCGGAGCAAACAGCAACATCCCAATCGGCCAGAAGCAAATCCAAAGCAAAGAAGCAAAAATACTCGCAATAATGAAACAGACCAGCAGTTCATTGAGTGGTGCACGTGTATGAGTTTCGCCGCGCAATATCTCGCCAAACATACGTAGTCTGGCGAGCACAAACCAAATCATGTCAATCAGACCTCAAACGCGCGGCATGAAAGGCGATCAGATATCGTCAAAATCCCCTCCACGCCCCTTGCCCGCCGCAAAGCGCGCCGCGCCTTCACGGGTGGCACCGGACGCCAGCGTTTCGCGGCCAAGCCGGAACTCATTGGCCATGGCCTGATCGTAGGGCATGTCCCACTGCATGTATGCGGACATTCTGTCGCCGCGCATACAGCCCTGCGGAAACTTTGCTAACTGCATTGCAATCTTGATGGCTTCAGCCCGTGCATCCCCTTCGGGCACCACCCGGTTGGCGAGCCCAAGCTGCAGCGCTTCTTGCGCGTCAACGGGGCGACCCGTCAGAATGAGGGCCATCGCCCGCCCATGACCAATGATGCGCGGCAGCCGCACCGTGCCGCCGTCAATCAGCGGCCCGCCCCACCGCCTGCAGAACACACCGAAGATGGCGCTTTCACTCGCGACCCGCATGTCCGCCCAGCAGGCGAGTTCGAGACCGCCCGCAACCGCATGGCCTTCCACCGCCGCGATCACCGGCTTGGACAAGAGCATCCGTGACGGCCCCATGGGTCCGTCATCCGCCAGCGGGTCCGCGATAAGTCCCGTCTTGGGGAGCACACCCTGATTGGCCTTGGAGGCGTCACCACCCGCCACCGCCTTGAGATCAGCACCCGCGCAGAACGTGCCGCGCGCACCGGTAAAGACCGCGACCGACGCTGCGTCATCACGCTCAAAAGCCAGAAAAGCCTCAACCAGCGCGTCCGCCGTCGGCCGGTCCACGGCGTTGCGGGCCTGCGGCCGATCAATGGTGATGATTGTGACGGGTCCGTTTTTTTCAACGATGACAGGCGGGGTTGCAGTCCCTGCAGGTGCGGATTCGGTCATTTAGTGTGTTTCTCCCGTGCTTTAGCACCTTCAAAGACGTTACTTGCCCTAGGCGCGCATTCGTCTTCGGAGTATAAAGCGCCCGCACACGCCCGCACGCCCGTAAATGCGCGAACCCGTTTGCGCCGCCTGAGGGTCACAACCCCGGTGCCAGAAATAAAAACCGCGCGCGGATCACAGTCTTTATTCGCCCAGGCTATGGCGCATCACAGCGCATATGCCGGCGCTCAAGGACCCCGTCCTAACGTTGCCTGATGAGGAGGATCTCTCTTGGCACCTGCAAAGAAAAAAGCAGCAAAAAAAACCGCCACCCCAAAAGGCGTGGTTCCGGTCTCTCTCGACAGCTTCAAATGCCGCAAGACGCTGAAGGTCGGCACAAAGAGCTATGAATACTTCTCACTGAAAGACGCTGAGAAGAACGGCCTCAAGGGCATTTCCCGCCTGCCCTATTCCCTGAAGGTTCTGCTGGAAAACCTCCTGCGCTACGAAGACGGCCGCTCAGTCAAGAAAGCCGACATCGAAGCCATGGCCAAGTGGATGACGCGCCGCAAATCCACCAAGGAAATTGCGTTCCGCCCGGCCCGCGTGCTGATGCAGGACTTCACAGGCGTTCCCGGCGTGGTGGATCTCGCCGCCATGCGTGACGCAATGGCAGCCGCCGGTGGCAACCCGGACAAGATCAACCCGCTTGCGCCAGTTGACCTTGTGATTGACCACTCTGTGATGGTGGACAATTTCGGCGCCAAGGACTCGTTCAAGAAGAACGTAAACATCGAATATGAGCGCAACGGCGAACGCTACGAGTTCCTGCGCTGGGGCTCTGAAGCCTTCAACAACCTGCGCGTTGTTCCCCCGGGAACCGGCATCTGCCACCAGGTGAACCTGGAATATCTGGCCCAGACCGTCTGGACCAAGAAGGAAAAGCGCGCAGCGGCGGGCGGCAAGACCAAGACGGTTGAAGTTGCCTATCCTGACAGCCTCGTCGGCACCGACAGCCACACCACCATGGTCAACGGCCTGTCCGTTCTGGGGTGGGGCGTCGGCGGCATCGAAGCGGAAGCCGCCATGCTCGGCCAGCCGATCTCAATGCTCATTCCTGAAGTCATCGGCTTCAAGCTCACCGGCAAGCTGCCTGAAGGCATCACGGCGACCGACCTTGTACTGACCGTCACCGAAATGCTCCGCGCCCGTGGCGTGGTCGGCAAGTTCGTTGAGTATTATGGCCCCGGTCTTGATCACCTGTCTCTCGAAGACCAGGCGACGCTCTCCAATATGGCACCGGAATATGGCGCCACCTGCGGCTTCTTCCCGATTGACGCGGAAACGCTCAAATACCTCAAGGCGACAGGCCGCAAGAAGGCCCGCGTGGACCTTGTTGAAGCCTACGCCAAGAAGCAGGGCATGTTCCGGACATCCAAGACGGAAGACCCGATCTTCACAGACAGCCTGCACCTTGACCTCGGCGACGTCGTGCCAAGCCTCGCAGGCCCCAAGCGCCCGCAGGACCGCGTGGCACTCGCCGACATTGCAGACAGTTTCGCTGGCTCCATGGTCAACGAGTTCAAGAAGGCGGACGACGGCCACAAGCGCGCCAAGGTCGCCGGCACTGATTACACCATCGGCCACGGCGACGTTGTGATTGCGGCCATCACGTCGTGCACCACCACCTCCAACCCGTCCGTGCTTATGGCTGCCGGCCTTGTGGCCCAGAAGGCCAACAAGCTGGGCCTCAAGACCAAACCATGGGTCAAGCCGTCGCTGGCACCCGGTTCACAGGTCGTGACCGAGTACCTCAAGGACGCAGGGCTTCAGAAGGAGCTCGACAAGCTCGGCTTCAACCTCGTGGGCTATGGCTGCACAACCTGTATCGGTAACTCGGGCCCGCTCCCGGCACCGATCTCCAAGGCCATCCATGAGGCGGACCTTGTTGCGACGTCTGTTCTGTCAGGCACCCGTAACTTTGAAGGCCGCGTGTCGCCGGATGTGCGCGCCAACTACCTGGCCTCACCGCCGCTGGTGGTTGCCTACGCGCTCGCAGGCTCCGTCAATGTGAACCTCACAAAGGAGCCGATCGGTCAGGACAAGAAGGGCAATGATGTCTATCTCAAGGACATCTGGCCCACCTCGCATGAAATTGCCGAGGCCGTCCGCAAGTCCGTGACCCAGAAGATGTTCCGCGAACGTTATGCGGACGTGTTCAAGGGTGACCCGCAGTGGCGCAAGATCAAGGTCACAGGCGGCAAGACCTATGACTGGAACAAGAAGAGCACCTACGTGCAGAACCCGCCTTACTTTGAAGGCATGACGGCGGAGCCCGCCGACATTCAGCCGATCAAGGATGCCCGCATCCTGGGTCTGTTCGGGGACTCGATCACCACCGACCACATTTCACCTGCCGGCTCCATCAAGGCAGACAGCCCGGCCGGTGAATACCTCAAGAAGAACAAGGTGAAGCCTGCTGACTTCAACTCCTACGGCTCACGCCGTGGCAACCACGAAGTCATGATGCGCGGCACCTTCGCCAACATCCGCATCAAGAACCAGATGGTTCCAGGTGTTGAGGGCGGCGTGACAGTTCACTATCCGTCAGGCGATGCCATGCCGATCTACGACGCCGCCATGAAGTATGCAGACGCAGGCAGCAAGCTTGTGGTCTTCGGCGGCAAGGAGTACGGCACCGGTTCATCCCGTGACTGGGCCGCCAAGGGCACCAAGCTCCTGGGCGTGGAAGCTGTGATCGTGGAAAGCTTCGAGCGTATCCACCGCTCCAACCTCGTCGGTATGGGCGTGCTGCCCCTGCAGTTCGAGGACGGCATGAGCTGGAGCAAGCTGGGTCTCAACGGCTCTGAAACCGTGTCCATCTCAGGCAACGAATAGGGCATCAAGCCTCGCATGAAGCTGACGCTCGAGATCACCGATGCCAAGGGCGCCAAGAAGAAAGTACCGGTGCTCTGCCGCATCGATACTGCGGATGAAGTCGATTACTACGAAAACGGCGGCATCCTGCACTTCGTGCTGCGCAACCTGATGGCGTCGTAAGACACCACCAGCACCCACCAGAAAGCCCGGAAGCCGCTACGGTTTCCGGGCTTTTTTGTGTCTTGTCGCCAAGTACTCAGACGGCTGCTTATCTTCGGTTCATCTCGTTCACGACCTGCCTCACACTCTCTTGAGTGGATCAGGAGCGATCAAAACCCTAGGTTGACGGTCAGGGAGACACCCCCCACAAACCTGAAGAGTTCCCAATGACAGGCCTTACCTCACTCACCTCACGCACATCCATGCGGCTCGCAGCCCCTGCGCTGCTGGCAGCCGCCATGCTTCTGCCCGCAACCGCACAGGCTCGCCCGGCTGTGGTCGAGCTCTTCACCAGCCAGGGCTGTTCATCATGTCCGCCCGCTGACGCCCTCATCAACGAAGTCGCCAGCCGCGACGACGTGATCGCGCTGACCTACAACATCACCTATTGGGATTATCTTGGCTGGCGCGATACGCTGGGCCGCGAGGAAAACACTGCACGTCAGGAAGCCTATGCGCAGCACTTCATGGACCGGAAGTACACACCGCAACTCGTCATCGACGGCGAGACCCACATGCCCGGCAGCCGCCAGCGGGCCTCCCGCAACGCGATCAACGATCAGGTGGAAAAAGTTGCGGGCCCCGCAACGCTTGTAACCACGCCATCGGATACAGGCCTGTCCGTCTCCGCAGACGCAACCCGCACGTCCGGCACCGCTTCGGTTTGGCTCGTCCAGTATGACGTGGCCCACGAAGTCATGATCACCCGCGGCGAAAATGCCGGCGAGACCATTACTTATTCCAACGTGGTGCGGGATATCGTTCGCCTGGATGACTGGGACATGTCGACGCCGCTCAGCATTGATCTGGCCAAAGACATGCTGATGGAAGGCGATCATGACGGCTGCGCCATCATCGTCCAGCAGGCCGGCGACTACGGCGTCGGCGAAGTGATTACCGCCGCGCGCATCGACATGGCGTTGATGAACTAGCCCCGGCTAGTTCGCACCTTCCACAGCTTCGAGATTCACTTCGGCACCATCTGTGGCCTTGGCCTCTACCAGCGCGTCCAACATACGGGTCAGGTCCGCACCGCGTGGTGTGGATAGCGCAAAGGCGTATGGCGACAGCCGGTCGGACAACGCCTCGGCTTCCGACACAACAGCGTCGTCCGCACCGTCCAATGCCTTTGCATCCAGCATGGCGTAATAGCTGCGCCCAAGCTTCTCAGCCTGCACTGTTACTTCCAGACCATCGCTGGTGCGATAGACTGAAGTCACAGGCGCTTCAAGCGTCACATCCGCCCGCGGCTCCACATCGGTGAACACAAGGTCCACAAGGCCATTGCCGATACCGGTAACGGCATAATCCGTAGTCGGCTGAAGTGTCTCGGCAAGGTCCACAATTTCATAGGCAGGTGCGTCGGCACCATCGCTTTCAACAAGGGCTACTGCATAGGCCTCGCCTGCTTGCGGCTGCACATCTACCTCGACTACCCGCCCAGGTGCCAGGTCGATGACACCGGTGTCCAGCCACGCCACAGGCTGCTGCTCGAGGTTAAACGAGCCCCGCGCCACATAGGCCTGGTCTTCATCCGTGTGCCGCACATAGATCGTGCCCGTGCCGTCTATGTCAGCGGAGCCTTCAAGCTTGCCCACAATCAGAGAAGCCAGCTCCTCACCCGCAACGTCATACACCGCCACGCGCACACCCGTGCCCTTGTCCGCAGGGTCCGTCAGATTGATGTGCTTGTGCCAGTCCGCAAGCGCTGTGCGCTCTTCAACAAGCTCCAGGTCAGACAGACCAACCACCGTCTGCTTCACAAGTTCTGCCCGGGCCGGATGCATTTCCTTTTCGTTGAGCCGCCATTGTTCACTGTCTGCATCGCGTACAACAGTGACCTTCGACAAACGGCTCACCACTTCAACGCGGCCTGCTTCATTCACCTGCTCGGCAAGCTCTGGAAACATCAGCCGCGTTTCAAAGTCAGATGTCAGCGCCCGGCGCTGCAGGGAGACAGCAAAGATCGCCAGCGCCACCAGCAGCACTGTCACAACACCCAGCATGGTCAGCGTGCGGGCCTGGCCGCCGCGCAACAACACGTCCCTCATGATCCTGCTCCCGCATTCGCACTCATGACAGCCCGTCCGGCGGCCTCCGCCCGCGTGAGCCGCCGACGCCGACGCGTCCAGCTCAGCACCAGCCAAACCGCGCCCACAAGCAGGGGCACCAGCGCCATGTTAAGAAACGCAATCCGCGCCCCAAGCGCATCCACGTCGCGGCGCAGATCACCCTGCACGTCACGCAGCGCCCGGCGGCCTTCCGCAAGCTCGCGCTGCAATGATGTCATTTCAGCTTCCTGCGCATCGGTCAGCAACGCCGCCGCGCCCGCGCCTTCCGGCAGTTCAGCCCGTAGCGCCGCAAGCCGTGCTTCCGTTTCATCAATACGTGTCTGAAGCCGAGTTTCTTCCGCCAGGAATTTTGCTTCCGCATCCCGGCGGATGTCTTCCACCACCGTGAACGGCCGGTCCGCCGGTTCGCGCGCACGCAGCGAGATCAGGTCGTTGGAGCCCATGAGGTTCTCCACCGCATTGACCACGAAAGCCGCATTGTCCGCTGTCGGGACGGCGATACGGTCCCCCAGAAAATTTTGCACCTGCACCCAGAAGCGGTCATCAAAGATGTCGCTGTCCGCAAAGATGACGATGTTGGCGTCATCAATGCTTTCCGTCAGATGCGTGGAGGACTTGAGCGCCGTCGGCACCTCGTCTTCATCCTCTGCCATCGGACGGCCTTCCGGGTACGCGGATGTGACCGGCCCTGAAATCCGCGCGGCCACCGTGAATGTCTCACCTGAAGGCTCAAACGCCCGCAGCAATTCATCCGGCGATGGTGCCGCTTTGACCCGCTCAAGGTCCAGGATCATCGAGTCCGGCGATGACTGCACAAGCGGCGTGAATGTCGTTGTCGCGTCCGCAGTTGGCTCGAGAATGCCCGCGGAACCCGTATGCAGCGCATCGAGCGGTGCCGTGATCGGATCATCATCGGCAAAGTCGTCCGGCACCAGCCGTTGCCACAGAACATAGTCTGTCAGCTGGCGGCGCTGCCGGGCACCCGCAGCCACCCGCTGCGCCCGTAGCTTGTCAGCCAGCACTTCGTTGGGATTCATCTCAACGCCCCAGCTTCGCATCAGCACCGGCAGGTTGGACGCTTCCGTATAGCCCTGTACCGGCTTGCCCGCCGGACCGGCCGTGAGGCTCACTTCCGAGTGCGGATCAAGAAACGCAATCACCCGACCGCCACGCATCACGAACTGATCAATGGCATAGAGCGTCTGCGGGTCCATCGGCTTGGGATGCACCAGCGCCAGCACCTTGATCTCGTTAGCCACCCGGTCGAAATCCTGTTCAAGGAATTCGACCGTGAAGGAGTTCTGCAGCTCCTGATAGATCATGAAGGGTTCCGAGCGCCCTTCCATGGCCAGCAGCAGTCCGCCCACGCCCGTATCCAGCGGCAGGTTGGAAACAACCCCCAGCAACGGCTTTTCCGGATTGGCCAGCGAGAAGATCAGCCGCGCCAGATCATATTCCAGATAGGTCGCGCGCTCCGGCGACAGAAAGCCGATCACTTCGCGGCCATCCACGGTGTTGGTACCAACGACGCCGAGAAACACCTTGTCGCCCGTACGCAGCGGCACACCGGTCAGCCCCGCATCCGTCGCCTGATCTTCTTCAATGGAGAATGATTGCGGATTGATTTCTTCCAGACGGACATTGCCGTTCGACGCGTTGGCAATTTCCTGCAGCAGATCCCGCACTCGCTGGGCATGTGCCCGGAGCGCCGGAATCTCCGTCACCACATCTTCTGAATAGTAGAACCGCAGCGTGATCGGCTCGCGCAGCCCACTGACGATGTTGCGGGTCCCGTCAGAGAGCGTGAACAGGCTGCGCTCGGTCAGGTCCAGCCGCGCATTCTGAAAGCCGACGGTCGAGAACGTATTGAGCGCCACAAACGCAATCGTGCTGAGCACCAGAATACTGGTCGCAAAGACCGCACGGCTGAAGGCAGGTCGTGTTTTTATCTGGTCCATATCCGTTACCCCGCCCGCTTCAAGTCAATGACAATGCCCGTTGCCACCAGCCAGAAGGCGATCAGCGACGCGAAATAAACGATGTCGCGCACGTCGATCACCCCATCCATGATCGCATCAAAATGGGTGACGAAGCTGAAGCCCGCGATGGTGTTGAGCACCGCCTGCGGCACCCAGCCTGCGAAGAAATCCAGCACCAGCGGCAGACCGGAAAGCGTGAACAGGAAACACACAACGACAGACAGCACGAACGCGATCACCTGGTTGGTCGTGACCGCAGACATGCAGGAACCGATGGCAAGGTAGCCGCCCGCCATCAGCAGGCTGCCGATGTAACTGGCAAAAATCACGCCGTTGTCCGGCTCACCCAGATAGTTGACCGTAATCCAGATCGGGAAGGTCAAGACGAGCGCAATGGCCGCAAACGCCCACGCCGCCAGATATTTCCCCACCACGCTGGCCCAGAACGGTGCGGGCAGTGTCAGCAACAGTTCCATGGTGCCGGACTTGCGCTCCTCCGCCCACATCCGCATGGAGATCGCCGGGATCAAGAAAAGATAGAGCCACGGGTGGAACCCGAAGAAGCCGCGCAGGCTTGCTTCGCCCGCTTCGTACCATTGGCCCAGATAGAAGGTGAAAGCCCCGATAGCCAGCAGGAAGATGACGATGAACACATAAGCCAGCGGCGTTGCAAAGAACGACCCCAGCTCGCGTTTGAAGATCGCATACATCTGGCGCATGCGCTGAGCTCCTCATGAGCGACGATGGCCGGCTTACCGCCATCGGGCGCATCGGAATGCGTCAGCATACGGAAGACTTCATCAAGCCGCCCCTTTTCCGCATACAATGCCTTGACCTGCCAGCCCTTGTCCTGTGCCAGAACGGCCACCTGCTCGGCCAGCGGCGGGCTTGTGTCATCCGGACGTGGCGCCGCAAAAATCGTGAAGCTGTTGGAGGGTCCATCACCCTCGCTGTGTTCAACGCTCGACGTTCCCGGCAAGGCCCGCAGCGCTGCGTCAGCAGCAGCCACATCCTCAGCAGCAGCAAACTCTGCTGTCATCGTCACGGCATCATGCCAGCGCGACCGGCCCATCAGTTCCGCCGGCGTGCCGTCGGCAACAATGCGCCCGCGATCAATGATCAGCGCCCGGTCACACACCGCTTCCACTTCTTCAAGAATGTGCGTGGAGATGATGATCGCCTTATCCTGCGACATCTCCTGAATGAGCAGCCGCACCTGATGCTTCTGGTTCGGGTCCAGACCATCGGTCGGCTCATCCATGATCAGCACGTCCGGGTCATGCAGAATGGCCTGGGCGAGACCCACCCGGCGCTTGAAGCCCTTGGACAGTGTTTCAATCGGCTGGTCCAGCACCGGCGCCAGAGTCGTGCGCTCGACGGCGAGACCAATGGCGTTTGCCGCGTCTGCACCCCGCAGCCCCCGGATCTCCGCAATGAACCTCAAAAAATCAATCGGCGTCATTTCGCCATAGGCCGGCGCGCCTTCAGGCAGATAGCCCATCCGCTTTTGCGCGGCCATCGGGTTGGTTTCCACGTCATGGCCGCACACCCGCACGTCCCCCACCGTCCTGGCGAGGAACCCGGTGATCATCTTCATGCTGGTGGATTTGCCCGCCCCATTGGGGCCCAGAAAGCCGAGCACCTGCCCCTTGGGGACATCGAAACTCACATTGTCCACCGCCACGAATAGCCCAAACCGCTTGGTCAGGCCACTGATCTCGATCATCGGTGATGAAGACCCCGAACCGCTCATGCTCTCTCCCGGATGCGCGCGATGCTGATGCCCACGCGGCCTTGTTGTTCTTACTCGTGCAAAGAAATCTGAGCGACCCGGCGCAAGTGACTTTTCGGAAAGAATTGCGCCCAAAGCGTGACTTTCCAGCGCACCGCTTATACCGCGCGCGGACACATGTGTCTCGCGCCTCCAAAGGCTGCAAAGGCGTGGTCGGGGGGAGGAAAAGGCGGGCCGGGCGAAACGCACTTCATGTGAGAAGGGTCTTCAACCACCATCCCATAAAGGGGGATGGGGACGGGATGGTGGGAAGACGACGAAACGCGCCTCCACCCGGCACCGCAAAGGGGCCCCCGCAAGGGCCCATACGTTGGATACGCGGGTCAAGCGGGGGGTCGCGGTAGGCAGGCCATGAACGGCGGCCCCGACGGGGGGGCTGGGGGGCGTGGGGGGTGTCGGAGACGCCGGTAACCCAAGGCCGCCTTGCGACAGAGTGAATATGGGCACGATTCTGGGCGCACCAACGGCTGAATTGGGGCCATTTTGTGAATTCGGATCACGGACGCGCGAGGCTCAGGACACTCCACCAGGCGCCTGAAATGGTTAACGCCACACCCGTGTTCTGCCGCCGGAACCCTTGCGCCAAGGGCGAGAGCCATAAACAATGGCGGGAATGAGCGATCCGACACACCTCACCGTTGTTTCAACGCAGCAGCCCCAGAGCGCCCGAAAGTCCAATGCACCCAAAAGCGTGTTCTGGGACCGGCGCGAGCTGGACGCGATCCTCAATGTCTATGGCAGGCGCGTCGCCTCGGGAGACTGGCGCGACTATGCCATGAGCGCCTTGAAGGACTGCGCGGTCTTCTCCGTGTACCGCCGCGCCAGCGAAATGCCGCTCTACCGCATCGAGAAGCGTCCGAAACTGCGCAACAAGCAGGGCGCCTACGCCGTCATCACAGCGTCCGGCATGGTCCTGAAGCGCGGCCATGAGCTGAAACAGGTCTTGAAAGTGCTTGAACCCAAGCAGCTGTCGCTCGTCACCGACCTCTAGGCCGCAGAAGCGATCCCAGGGCAAGCCGCGCAGTCAGCACCAACACAGCCGGCATCGCCGCCACCACCAGGTCGCCACCAATAACAAACAGCCCGTGCTCCAAGGCACTGGACATCGCCACCTGTTCCATGGCCCCCGCGCCAACGAATGCCCATGCCGGCGGCCGCTGGTTGCCCACCCTTCAGCACCTTTGCCGAACAGGCGCGCAAACACGAAAATCAGAAAAAATGTCGCCAAGCACTTTCATCCGTCAACGGACTATCAGGGACGGAACGCCAGTCGCAAGGCATCCAACGAAACATGTGGTTTGGTGACAGTTTTAAGTCAAACTTCACGGTTGCATTCTAGAACGACGCACAACCCTCTTTTCTATCGCCAAAAGAATGCAACCAGGAGTTCAGAATGACGCAACCCAAACAGCGCGCATCGAAAGGCGCCACATCATTTGCAAGCCTCAACAATTTGAAAATCTCAACTCGAATTTTCTTTCTTGCGGGCATGAGCGCTATTGCAGCGCTGGTATTGGGTACAACCTTTGCGATAGGTGACTGGCGGGGTGGCGCAGCTTCTACTGCACAGGCCCACCACGCACGCAAAGCAGAACTGGCGAAGACCATTGAAGTGGGGGCTCTGCAGATGCGCCGCAGGGAGAAGGACTTTTTGGCCCGGAAGGACCTGTCCGACGCTGAAAAGTACGTGGCGAACGCCGCGACCGTTCAGTCCACGATTTCAGAGATGACACAGCTGGCGTCACCCGTGGCAGAAAGTGACGCCCTGGCGGGCCTGGCCCAGGGTATTAAAGAACATGAGGCAAAATTTGCTTCGGTCGTATCCTTGCAGCAGGAAATCGGGCTGGATGAAAAGCAGGGCCTGCAGGGAACCTTGCGGGCTGCAGTGCACGCAGTGGAAAAGCGTCTTGCAGATGCGAATCTTGACGCGCTCACGGTCAAGATGCTGATGCTGCGCCGCCATGAAAAAGACTTCATGCTGCGCGGCGCCGACAAGTACATTGGCCGCATAGATGCGCGGCGCGCTGAATTTGATGCCTTGCTGCGCGCAACAGACCTCACCGAGGCGTACAAGTCAGAGATTTCTGGTTTGTTGGACACCTACCAGGCAGGCTTCCGGGCCTTCGCAAGCCAGTCTACCGTTCTGGCATCTGAAGTAGGTGACCTGAGCACCATCTTCGGCAACATGAGCGGCGACTTCGACACGATATTTCAAATGGCGGCAGAAGGAAGTGCCAAGGCGGAAGCAGAGCTCACAGCCGCCCGCACTACCACGCGGACAGTCGTCCTGACAGCGGGTGTTGTGGTTCTGCTCCTCGCAGGTGCGTTTGGTTTTCTGATTGCACGCAGCATCACCGCTCCGCTTGACCGCATCACCAAAGCTATCAAGCGTCTTGCTGAGGGCGACAATGCGGTTGATGTAAAGGACACCGAAAGTCGCGCTGAAATTGGCGAGATTGCACGCGCCGTTCTGGTGTTCCGTGAAAACGCTGTGCAGCGGGTGAAGCTCGAGGAAGATCAGGCCGCCCAGCGGGCCGCCGATGACAGACGAGCCGAGTTGGTCAACAGCATGATCACCAGGTTCGACGATTCCATGAGCCAGAGCCTGGACAAAGTGACAGATGCATCAACTCAGCTGGGCCAGACTGCTGACGAAATGACAGGGTCGGCACAGAATTCAAGTAGCCGGTCTGAAACAGCCACGCGCGCCGTCGATACCATGTCAGGCAATGTCAGTTCGGTAGCATCAGCAGCCGAAGAACTCTCAAGCGCCATCGCGGAAATCAGCCGTGAAGTCGCTAAAACCGGCGCCATGTCAAACGAAGCCAAGGAAAAGGCCGGCGTCGCAACGGAAACCGTTGGCACCCTGGTAACAGCCGCTGAGAGAGTGGGAACCGTCATTGAACTCATTCAGGACATCGCTGAACAAACCAACCTGTTGGCGCTGAACGCCACAATCGAGGCAGCCCGTGCGGGCGACGCCGGCAAGGGTTTTGCTGTCGTGGCATCAGAAGTGAAGGCACTCGCCACCCAGACCGCGAAGGCAACAGAGGAAATATCACAACAGATATCATCCATGCAGGCCTCAACCGGTTCGGCGGTCGACTCCATCACCGATATCACCGGCACCATCGACCAGATCGCAGAATTCACCACAATCGTGGCAAGCGCTGTCGAAGAACAAAGTGCCGCAACAAATGAGATTTCACACAATGCCCAGAACGTGGCGGCAGGCACGGTCGAAGCAAGCGAGAACATCTCCGGCCTGAATGCGGTCACAGGCGAAACCTCACAGGCAGCCATGCAGGTGAAGTCGCTCGCAGGCGATATGCGTCAGGAGGCTTCCAGCCTTAAGGAGGAAATCGAGACGTTCCTGGCAAATGTGAAGGCCGCCTGATCACCACAACATCACGGCACACAAAAAACTCCCCTGCGGTTCGGACCGCAGGGGAGTTTTCTTGTCTTATGCAGTGTGACGTCGCTGGCGGCCCTACTCGCGATTGCCGAATAGCTGCAGCAGCATGATGAAGAGGTTGATGAAGTCGAGGTAGAGACGCAGCGCACCCATGATGGACTTGCGACCCGCGACCGTCCCGTCGTCATTGACGTCATACATCTCTTTGATCTGCTGCGTGTCATAGGCGGTGAGGCCGGCAAACACGAGGACGCCGATCACCGAGATGGCAAACTGTAGGGCAGACGAGCCCACGAAGATGTTCACGATCGAGGCAATGATGATGCCGATCAGACCCATGAACAGGAACGATCCCCAACCAGAGATGTCCTTCTTGGTGGTGTAGCCCCACAGGCTCAGTGCACCAAACGACGCCGACGTGATCAGGAACACCTGGAAGATGCTGCCACCGGTGTAGACAAGGAAGATGGAAGACAGGGACAGACCCATCAGGGCCGCAAAGGTCCAGAAGGAGAACTGCGCCGTCCCGACACTCATCTTGTGCACGCGGAAGCTCAGGAAGAAGACCATGCCCAGCGGCGCCAGCATCACCACCCACTTGAAGGGGGTGTTGAAAATCAGATTGCCGAACGCTGAAAGCATCAGGCCTTCAGAGGTCTGGACCACAGCCATTGAGTAGGCGAGATAGGCCACAACGCCTGTAATCGCCAGGCCGCCGGCCATGTAGTTGTAAACGCCCAGCATGTAGCTGCGCAGGCCCTGATCGATGTCGGCGGCATGCGCCTGAGCGGGGCTACGGCCACGAAGGACTTCGCTGTCGTAGTCAGCCATGGTGTTTATGATCCTCTCAAGGTTGATCAATCGAAACGTCAACAAAACGAAACTCTGGCCCATAATATCGTTTGGAATTGCGCCAGTTTCAAGACATTCCAATGTAGCCAACAGGGAAATTCGTTGACTATTCAATTACTTAAAATGGATGTGGTTACTCTGAACACGTTTCTGGAGACCGAATTCCCACAATGGAGCACCTCAACGGGTGCCAGCGTCACGGATGTCACCCCGGACGGAGTCATCTGCCGCCTGCCCTTCAATGACGGTCAGCTGCGCCCTGGCGGCACGGTGTCCGGCCCAACTCTGATGGGCCTGGCCGATACCGCCATGTATGCCGCGGTCCTCTCGCGTATCGGCCCGGTAGCCCTTGCAGTGACCACCAATCTCAACATGAATTTCATGCGAAAGCCGGAGCCACGCGCCACGGTCGCCACATGCCGCCTGCTCAAGCTCGGTAAGCGCCTCGCCATCGGTGATGTCGCCATCGTCAGCGACGGCGACACGGACATGGTGGCACACGCAACGGTAACCTACTCCATTCCGCCGCAAGGCTGATCAGGCTGCGGCCGAAACAGACTTGCGCGCCGACAGGACTTCCAGCGTGTCCCAAAAGGCCGCAGCCTTGGCGCCATCACGCGCCGGGTCGCCTTCACGCAGATCCATCACCCCGTTCATGTTGTGGAAATACGTGCCGGACGGCAGGTCCTGCGTGGCGCCGATCAGGCTCGCCTGCGCCCCTTGCGCAGGGGATGCCATGATCAGGCGTTTCACAAAGCCAACAACTCCAGTGGTAGAGCCTTCAAGACCCGATGCGACAACGCCGGGATGCACAAGCACCACTTCAAGTTCCGGATGGCGCCACGCCAGCTCGGAAAACTGCCAGACATTGCCAAGCTTGCTGCGGGCATACGCCATGACCCCACGTCCGCGATAGGTGAAGTCCGGCGTACAGTTTTCGCTGAGGATGTAGATGTCACCAGTTGTGGCGACAATCCGGGCGCCTTGAGCCAGCAGATGATTATCCATCAGTGTACGGATCAATACATGGTGCCCCAGACAATTGACTGCGAAGGCCTGTTCATGCCCGTCAATGGAGGTCGAATGCGCATGTGGCGACATGCCCGCATTGGCACAGACAATGTCCAGCGGTCGCCCTCCATGCGTCTCGCCCAGCCGCTCACCGAGCGCCGCAACGGATTCACGAACAGCCTGCACACTTGCAAGGTCCAGCCGCAGGAAAGACACGTCACGCCCCGTCTCACGCGCCACGGCGGCACAATCCTTTTCCGCCGATGCTCCGCCGCGTGCAGCCACGATGACGTCGGCCCCCCGTGTCGCCAGTCCGCGCACCACTTCCGCACCAATGCCCCCGGTACCCCCGGTCACCAACGCGATTTTGCCGTCAAGACGCGGGCTGTCCGGGCAAATCTGGGTACGTTTGCCCTGCCCGCGCATCGAACTCATGACACGGGCATATTTGCCTGACTTCGGCGTCGCGCGTCGGGTTGGCTCATAGAGCGTCGGCATGGCTCATCTCCTGATAGTGACCACACAAAGAGTTTCAAGTTACAAAAACTGTATTTTGTAACTTTTTACGTGTAAAGTCCGCCCCTGGATCAGGTAAGTCGGCGGGAGTTTTAAGTGGGTACAGCAAAGACCAGAGGGCCAGTCTCAACTGCCGACCGGATTCTGGACGAAGCGGAGCGTCAGCTTCTCCAGCGTGGCAACGCCAAGCTACGGGTTGTGGACATTGCCGCCGCCCTTGGGGTGTCCCACGCCAATATCTACCGGACCTTCGACAGCCGCGAAGCCCTGCTCGACGGCATGGTCGACCGCTGGTTGCGCGACAGTGAAATCAGATCCCGGAAGGCCGTTGCCCGCGCCCAGACCAGCAGCGACGTCCTGACATCGCTCATCCTCGACATGCATACGGCAACCCGCAAGAAGCTGGCCGCCGGGCCTGGCGTGAAGGAGATCTACCTCTGGGCGATGCACAAGCGTGGCCAGGCGGTGGCCCGCCACGGAGCTTTCGTCCTCGGCATTGCACAGGCGGCCCTGGAGGAAGGATGTGCCAGCGGTGAATTCGCGTTGGACCCCAAACAGATCCCGCATGCGCTCTACGTACTCGAGGGGGCGGTTGCCAAATTCATCAACCCCCTCGTGATGGCGCAGACACTGGATGAAGACACACCCAAACAGGCCCGCGCCGTCATGAGTCTGCTGACCACAGCCCTCAGGGAAACACCACAGGCGTTCGATTAAACGAGGCGCTCATAGCGGGTGGCGCCATTCGACATGGCATCCGTCGCCGTCATCCCCAAACGCCCGGCAAGGGTAATCGACCGGCCGTTCGCAGGCTCCACGAAGGCATCGATGCGTCGGACGCTTGCATCACTGACCACCCACTCAAGCGCCGCCTCACAGGCTTCAACCATCATGCCCTGCCCCCAATAGTCCGGGTGCAGATGATAGGCGATCTCCGCGTTGGGCTTGAGCGAGTTGAACCCCACCATGCCCGCAAAGGCCTGTGCTGCGCCGAGCGACACCGCCCAGCGAAAGCCCCAGCCATCCGCCTGCGCCTTGTCCCAGAATGCGATCAGACGATCCGCATCCTCCAAAGATGTCATCGGCATAATGATGGGAATACCGAACTGGTCCAGCACCGTGCCTGAATGGCGTGCCACGGAAGGCTGCGACCACAAGGCCCGCACGCCGTCACGATGCTCGGCACACAAAGGCGCGAGCGTCATCCGCTCGGTTTCAAGAACCGGAACCTCAAGCATGGATCATTCAGACCGCAGAATGGGGGCCGCCTTGCGGCTCAGCGCCGACCATGTGCCCACAAGACCAAAGCCCATGGTGATGACGGTCGCGCCAATGACAGTGACTGCCATTGTCACCGGCAGGAACGCCCACTCTGCCTGCATCACCTGCGTGATGACAAGATAGGCTGCGAGCGTACCAGCGCTGCCGGCAATCACCGCTGTACCAAAGCCGAGCAGGGCATATTCCAGGGCATAGGCACCAAGCACCTTCGCCCGCGTTGCGCCGAGTACTTTCAGCACCACCGAGTCATAGACCCGGTGCCGGTGCCCTGCCGCCATCGCGCCCGCCAGCACCAGAATGCCCGCAATGATGGTCACCACACTGGTCGCACGAACGGCGCGCACTAGGTCTTCCAGCAACGCCGCCACGGAACTGATGGCTTCCTTGCCCCGAATGCTCGTCACGTTCGGGAACGCATCCGTCACCCGAAGTTGCAGCTCCAGTTCACCGGCTTCCTCCATCGTCACTGTCGACAGGATTGTCTGGGGCGCGTTGTCGAGCACGCCCGGCGAGAACACCAGAATAAAGTTGATGCCGCCGGTCTGCCACGTCACCTCGCGCAGGGACGCAATCTCGGCCGTAATCTCACGGCCCAGCACATCAATGGTCAGCGTATCGCCAACACCAATGCCCCAGCCATCCGCCAGATCTTTGACGAAGGACACAAGCGGCGGGCCTGCATAGTCTTCCGGCCACCACGCACCTTCAAGCAGCTCAGAGCCTGCCGGCAATGCTGCGGAATAGGTAAACCCGCGATCGCCCCGCAAGGCCCAGCGTGTGTCCGGCGTCGCGTCCACGTCACCCGCCCGCACATCGTTCACCGCAACAATCGGTCCACGGATCATCGGCACCCGGTTGACGTTCTGAATACCGTCTGTCTCATCGAGAATGGCATTGAACGGCTCAAGCTGGGCTTTCTGCATGTCCACGAAGAAGAACGACGGCGCCCGGTCCGGCAGCTGCGTCGATACCTGCCGCGTAATGTTGCCATCAATCAGCGAGATCGTCACAAGCAGCGTCAGCCCAAGCCCGAGCGACAGCACGACAGAGCCAGTGGGTGCGCCGGGGCGATACAGATTGGCCAGCGCAATGCGCAGGGACGGCATCTTCGGGCGACCGACTTTCCTGGCCACCCACATCATCAGGTCCGCCGTCAGCAGCAGCACACCAAACGCGGCTGCTGTGCCGACCAGGAACCAGATCGCAAACATGCGCTGATAGTCTTCCGTCAGCGCCACCGCCAGCACAGCCAGTGTCGCAAGGGAGCCGAGCGTCAAAGCGATGTAGAATGGGCGCGGCCAGCGGCTGGCCGGCGCAACAATGTCGCGGAAGAGACCGGCAGCGGGAATGTCCCGCGCCCGCGCCAGCGGCCACACGGCAAACGCTACCGCCGTGACGATCCCGTAGATGGCAGCGAGCACCAGCGGGCCCGTATGGACGGCAAACTCGGTGGGCACCGGCAGCAGGTCAGCCAGAGACGCCTGCGCCAGCATCGGCACCATGGCCCCTATCGCCAGCCCGATCGCCACCCCCACCAGCGCAATGGCCATTACCTGCAGGAAATAGATCTGAAAGATCAGCCCGCCCGGGGCGCCGAGGCATTTGAACGTGGCAATCACTTCGCGCTTCTTGTCGATATAGCTCTTGATGGCATTACCGACGCCGACACCGCCAACAATCAACGCCGTCAGGCCGACCAGCGTCAGGAACAACGCCACCTGACCCACAGTGCGCCTTATACCCGGTGCGGAGTTGGAGCGGTCGCGGATGCGCCAGCCTGAGTCCGGCAGCGCTTCCTTGGTGTCTTCCACGAAGGCGGCAACAGCTTCATTGGTCTGTTCACCCGCAGGTAGCCGCAGGCGGTATTCGTAGTCCACGAGGCTGCCGACGGTCACAAGACCGGTTTCAGCCAATCCCTCGTCAGAAATCATCACCCGTGGGCCGATGGCAAAGCCGCCCGCCACCCGATCCGGTTCATTGTCGATGGCGGAACGGATGACAAAAGTGTGGTTGCCCACATTGAGTTCATCGCCCGGTTCCAGTTGAAGCCGCTCCAGCAGCGCCGGCTCAACAACCGCGCCGAACGCGCCGTCGGTACCCCGCGCCAGGGCCTGATCCAGCGCCTGACCGGACGCGAGTGTTACCTCGCCATAGAGCGGATACGGATCATCAACCGCCTTGAGCTCAACCAGCGTGCGCTCGGTGTTCTTCACCGCGCGCCCCATGGCCCGCATGTCCGCTGTCTTGGAGAGGGCCCCGCCGCGTTCGACGACGGCATTCAGCCAGGCCCGTTCTGCGTCATTGGTTTCGCGATGCACGATCTCGAAGCCGACGTCACCGCCCAGAATGGTCTGTCCTTCTTCGGCCAGCCCGCGCATCAGCGCTGACGACACAGAGCCGACAGAGGCAATCGCCGCGACGCCCAGCGTCAGGCAGGCGAGGAAAATCCGGAAACCCCTTAGGCCACCGCGCAGTTCGCGGGCCGCAATTTTCCATGGCAGCGGCATGTTGCTGCCGCGGCGCTTGGGAGCAGTGCCTGCAAGGGCGGGGCTGGTTTCAGCGATGTCGCTCAAGAGGCCGCTCCCACAAGAAGGTCAGCTTTATTCCTGGTGCCCTAGGCCATCTTTTCCACCAGGCCGTCGCGCAGATGCACAACGTCGTCGCACAATTCTGCCAGATGCATGTCATGGGTGATCAGCACCAGCGTGGTGTCGCGCCGCGAATGCAGGTCAAACATCAGGTCAATGATGGCGTCCCCCGTGGTGCTGTCCAGATTACCGGTCGGCTCATCAGCCAGCAGAATGGCCGGATTGGGCGCCACCGCGCGGGCCAGGGCCACACGCTGCTGTTCACCGCCAGAAAGCTGACCGGGGTAATGATCGAGGCGGTGCGCGAGCCCGACGGCCTTCAATTCTTCCGCCGCCACGTCAAAAGCATCCGCGCGGCCCGCAAATTCCAGTGGAATAGCGACATTTTCCAACGCGGTCATGGTCGGCACCAGGTGGAAAGACTGGAACACAATCCCCACATTATCCCGGCGGAACAGCGCCAGTTGGTCTTCGTTCATCTGGGTCAGTTCACGATCGGCGACCTTGATGGAGCCGGATGTGGGTTTTTCGAGCCCCGCCAGCACCATCAGGAGCGTGGATTTGCCGGACCCGGATGGTCCCACAAGGCCTGCTGCCTTGCCCGGTGATACATCAAGGCCGATACCGCGTAGAATATGCACCGGGCCCGCCGTGCTCGGCAGCGTCAGATGGACGTCACTAAGAGAGATGATCGGATCAGATATGGACTTGCCGGCAGAAACTTCGGTCACGCGGATTTTCCAGACATTGGTTGGTCGCGCCCCTCAAAAGCCTCCCCGCAAGGGTGTGGTCGGGCGCGCATCCTTGGCATATGGCAGTTTCACGCATTTATACAACCGCCGGTCAGATAAGAGTCCTACGCGCCCTCTCGCAAGCTGGATCATGGCGATCGCGCTGTTTGCGCTCCCCGGCATCGCTCCTGCGGCGGCAGAAGAAGCCGATGCGGACGCTGCGTCAGCAGTTCAGCCGGTCAAAGTCGTGGCGCTCGGCACCAGCCTGACGGCCGGATATGGCCTTGAACAGGCAGAGGGCTTCGTTTCTCAGCTCCAGTCCGCCCTTGATGCTGAAGGTGGGTGAGCTATGATCGAGAATGCCGGTGTCTCCGGCTATACGTCCGCAGGTGGCCTCGCGCGCCGCGACTGGTCGCTCAATGACGACGTCGACGCGGTCATTGTCGATTTGGGGGCCAACGACGCCCTGCGCGGCTTTGAGCCCCAGCAGACCCGGGAGAACCTGACAGCCATTCTTGAGGCCCTCAAGGAGCGTGGCCTCGCCGTCCTGCTCACCGGCATGCTGGCCCCGCCAAATCTCGGGGAAGAGTACGGCGAAGAGTTTGCCTCGATTTATCCGGACCTTGCAGCCGAATACGACGTGTTGTTTTATCCCTTCTTCCTGGAAGGAGTGGCCGCTGAGGCATCGCTCAATCAGGCGGACGGCATCCATCCCAATCGGGATGGTGTGGCGGTAATTGTCGAGGCAATCACTCCCTATGCAGTTCAGCTTGTGAAGCATGCCCGCAAGGACAAGTCTTCCTGACCGACATTCGAGTTCCTGCGCGCCCAACCTAGGGGGGAGACGCGCGCAGGCCTCCCACACACGACTCACCTGCAACCGGGCCTCTCCCGCGTTGCACTTTCAAAAAATTCGCATACCGCAAGATCGCGCTAAAGGAAGCAACGCATGGCTATGGACTATCGCCAACTTGGCAACACCGACCTCAAAGTCTCATCGATCTGTCTGGGCACCATGACCTGGGGCGAACAGAACACGGAAGGCGAAGGCCACGAACAGATGGACTACGCACTGGAGCGCGGCATCAACTTCTTCGATACAGCCGAGATGTACGCCGTACCGCCGCGCGCCGAGACGCAGGGATCAACCGAGCGCATTATCGGCACCTGGTTCAAGGATCGCGGCAACCGCGACAAGGTCATTCTCGCCACCAAGGTCGCGGGCCGCGCACCCTGCAGCTGGCTACGCGACAATGACGAAGTGACCGACCATTCCGCCCGCCAGATCGAGGAGGCCATCGACAAGAGCCTGAAGCGTCTGCAGACGGACTACATCGATCTCTACCAGCTGCACTGGCCCGACCGCCCCATTAATCTGTTCGGCGGCCTCGGCTACACCCATATCGACAAGCCGGGCACACCGCTGGACGAGCTCCTCGAGGCCCTCGACAAGATCGTGAAGGCCGGCAAGGTGCGTCATGTGGGTCTCTCCAACGAGACGCCCTGGGGCACAATGAAATTCCTTCAGTATGCGGAAGAACGCGGCCTGCCCCGCATGCAGTCGATTCAAAACGCCTACAACCTCCTGAACCGGACGTTCGAACAGGGCGGCTCCGAAGTTGCTCATCGCGAAGGCGTCGGCCTCCTGGCCTATTCGCCGCTGGCACAGGGATACCTCACCGGCAAATACCGCAACGGGGCCAACCCCAAGGGGTCACGCCGCGAGCTCTTCAACCGCCTGCAGCGCTATGAGTCAGCCGCCGCCGACCGCGCCATGGAAAGCTACTTCTCAATCGCTGAGAAGCATGGCATCGATGCCTCGCAGATGGCGCTTCAATACGTAACGCTCAAGCCGTTTGTAACGTCCAACATCATCGGCGCCACCTCCATGGAGCAGCTCAAAACCGACATCGACAGTGTCGACCTCGACATGAGCGAAGAGCTGCTGGCAGAGATCGAAGCTGCACACCTCGAACAGCCCAACCCCTGCCCCTAAGAACCACCCAACAAATGCCCGCATTGGTTGTATTTTACCAAATATAAACTTGGGCGCGCATACTGTCTGACACCCCGGGCCAGCGATTTTCTCGCTGGCCCTTTGTGTAGCGGCAGGAGTGAAACGCCAGATGTCTGCAGACTCTTCCTCGGACGACTTGGAGTTTTTTGACCGCGATCAGGAACAAACGGCAGCCCCCGCCACAAAACTCGCACAGCCGCCCATCACCAAACCGGCGCCCTTGCCGCTTCTAGCGTCATCGATGGTGCTCGTTGTGGATGATCAGCGCACGGTTCGCAAAGCCGTACGCCGCATCCTGGAAGATGCAGGCATTGCCTGGATTGCAGAAGCGCCGAGCGGCCAAAACGCTCTGGAACTCATCTCGATGCCCGGCGCCCCCACGCCCGATGTCATCATCACTGATCTGATGATGGAAAAGACGGATGGGCTGGGTCTTATGCAGGCGGTGCGCATTTCCAGGAACAAGAACATCACCCGCATCCCGATGATCGTGCTCACCGCCAGCAACGATAAGATGGTCCATGAGATTGCCCATGACCTTGGGTCCGCTCGCGTGCTGATGAAGCCATCCAGTCCGGCGGAAATCACCTCCGCCGTATTGGAGGCCACCGCCACCAGCACCTTCGGCTGACATCCCTGGCACGCAGGGCATGAAGCACCTGGCCACAAAAGAGTCACACGGCACGGCTTTTGTACGCGGGGGCTTTGCGCTAGGTCTGTTGAGATGTTGAGATTGTTTGTTGCCTTGGGCCTGCCCCACGCCACCTCCATGGATCTGGCCATGCTTACCGGCGGCGGCGTGCCCGGCGCCCGCTGGGTTCCACCGGAAAACTACCACATCACCCTGCGCTTCATCGGTGAGGTTCAGCCAAACGAAGCAGAAGATATCGCCTCTGCCCTGGCGGCCATATCTGCCAAACCGTTTGACCTGCAGATCAAGGGATGTGGCGTCTTCGGCCACGAGCAGCCCCGCGCCATCTGGGCCGGTGTTGAACCCAATGAAGCGCTGACCAATCTGCAAAAGAAGATCGAGCGCGCCTTCCAGCGCATGGGCCTGCCCCCGGACAAGCGCAAATTCGTGCCACACGTCACTCTTGCGCGCCTGCGCAACGCAGAGCCCCTCAAGGTGCAACAGTTCCTCCAGGACCACAGCCTCTACAAGGCTGCCCCCATTGCCATCGACAGTTTCGGGCTCTACTCCAGCGACCTCAGCCATTCATCAGGCTCGATCTATCATCTGGAACAAAGCTACACGCTTGCCCGCGTCACTGCCTGAGCCTAGGTAAGGCATCAGGACATTCTCACGGGAGACGACCATGACCGCGAAACTGCAAGGCGACGCCCGCACCTCAGCCCTTGCCACCCTTGACGGCTGGAGCGAGGTTGAGGGCCGCGACGCCATTCGCAAGATCTTCAAGTTCGAGGATTTCTCGCAGGCATTTGCCTTCATGACCCGCGCGGCTCTCAAGGCCGAAGTGATGGACCACCATCCCGAGTGGTTCAACGTCTACAACAAGGTAGACGTCACCCTCACCACCCACGATGCCGACGGTCTGAGCCAGAAGGACATCGACCTGGCAACAGCCATGGACACATATGCCGGCTGACGCGCGGCGCAGCGTACCATCTCAACGAACCCGCATGCTCGCGACGGCAGGCGCATTGTCAAAGTGTCATCTAGGCGTCACAAGCATCCAATCTGACAGCTAAATTGTCCAATCAGGTGGATTTTGCCCCTTCAAGACCCCGCGCGCGCGGAGTAGAGTCCGCGCTTTGTCGGGCTCACCGTGACCCGACTGGTTGACAAGGGGGCACACGTGGCGAAGGACAATGGCGGCAAGAAGAAAGCGGGCAAAGGCGCCAAGAAACTCGTCAAAGCTGCATCTCCCGCTAAGTCCATGGGTCGCCGCGATCTCTCCCTCGCCGTCATGAACTGTGTGCCCTGGCTCTACTTCCGCCTCCAGGCGGAAGGTCAGGAGATAGGCGCCGCCAATGCCCAGCGCGGCGGCGTCTGGGGCATGTTGAACTCGGTCATCACCCAGGGCCCCCAGACAGTGCCGCAGCTGGCCCGCGCCCGCCCGGTCTCCCGCCAGCACATTCAAAAGCTTGCCAATGAGATGGTTGCCGAGGGCCTGATCCGCTTCGTCGCCAACCCGGCCCACCGCCGGTCCCAGCTCATAGAGACAACCCCCAAGGGCCTCGACGCCTACGCCCGCATGAACGCCAGCCTTGGCCAACTGGCCGACACCCTGGGCGACGGCTTTTCGAAGGAAGAGCTGGTTGTTGCCGCCAGCGTGCTCGAACGCATGCGCGCCAAGCTCGCCGAAAACCAGGGCGGCGGCGGTGCCCCGGGGGCCCTGCCCGTTGCGCTGGCTGCTGAATGAAGCAACGCGTACTCCATTCAATTGCGCACAACTATGCTGACTCACTTGCTTCGGGAATCGGCCTGGTAGTTGGCGTATGCCTGTCATCTGTATACGATGATGTCAGGAAGTCGCCGGAGGGGTGGATCACAGTGAATTTTCTTTCTGGGGAAATCAGCGGTGGTCGACCATCAGGCCAACTCCAAACAGCCGTAGCACTCTACAGAAACTTCTTCCCGCAATTCTGCGCCAAGCACGGAGCATCAGCTCGCGATTTCAAGCACTTCATCGCAAGGTATGAAGCAGACTCAAGCCCGAGTTCAACACAAAGTGTTCTTGATGATCTGCGCTTTGAAGTGACTATTTGTGATCGCAATGGTCGGGCATCATCCGCTCAATACGCCGGGCTACCCGGAAGACGCAGAGCCTTGTCGGACGTAAGTGGGCGGCGAAGGAAAGCGCCAATGAAGCGCCGGGCGGTGCTACTGTAAAAAAGGGCCGCGCCGATCAGAGCGACCCTTTATACCTTCGGAAAATCGATGCGCGGCTATCAGCCCATGTGGAACGCGCAGATCTTGTTGCCGTCGAGATCGCGAAAATACGCACCGTAAAAGCCCTGCCCGCGATCACCAGGTGCGCCTTCGTCGGCACCCCCGAGTTCCATCGCCTTGGCGTGCATGGCATCCACCGCTTCCTTGCTTCCCGGCTGCATCGCCAGCATGTTGCCGTTGCCCGGCGTAGCCGCATTGCCGTCATAAGGCTTGGTGACCATGATCATGGCACCCGGACCACCCGCGTATATCCGCATATTGCCTTCTTCTTCCATGAGAACCTGGGGGTTCAGGTCCGCCAGCAGCGCATCATAGAAGGCCAGCGCCTTTGGCAGGTCGTTTGTTCCGATTGTGGCGTAAGCGAGCATGTCTCTCTCCTTGAGGGGTGAAGTGAGGAAC
The DNA here is from genome assembly GCA_050042885.1 of Candidatus Phaeomarinibacter sp. Classification (GTDB taxonomy): domain Bacteria; phylum Pseudomonadota; class Alphaproteobacteria; order CGMCC-115125; family CGMCC-115125; genus Pyruvatibacter. Next base: position 879 of record JBHJJF010000017.1, on the reverse strand, counting down.
GAATATGCCAGCCAGTAAACCGCACCGGCTGCCCATAGACACCTACGTTGCAGGTAAGCGTGACATGGAGATTTCCAACAACGAAAAAGGCCGCCCCACCCTCACAGGTGCAGGCGGCCTTTCCAAATCACGTCAGAGGCTTACGCCCTAGCCCATGTGAAACGCGCAGATCTTGTTGCCGTCCAGGTCGCGGAAATAGGCGCCGTAGAAACCGGGCATCCGCTCGCCAGGCCCGCCTTCGTCGGCGCTGCCAAGGTCCATCGCCTTCTTGTACATCGCATCAACACCGTCGCGGCTGCCGCCGGGGATCGCGATCATGCATCCATTGCCGACCGTCGCTTCACCGCCGTCAGCAGGCTTGGTGACCATCAGCATGCCGCCCTGGCCGCTGCTGTAAATCCGCATCCGGCCCGGGTCTTCCATGACCATGTTCGGGTTCTGGTCAGCCATCAGGGCTTCGTAATACTCCAGCGCCTTGGGCAGGTCGTTTGTACCGACACAGGTATATCCAAGCATCGAAATCTCCTCCGGGAACAATTGTTGTATGGGGGCTTTGTAAGGCCAAAAGAGCGCCCGTGCACTTACGTTTTTGTGAAGCCGGCAAACAAAAGGCCGCCCGGGTGCCCGGACGGCCTTTCAATTTCGCCAGCAGGCTGAGACCTACCGCGGCGCCATGCGGATCGCGCCGTCGAGGCGGACGCTTTCGCCATTAAAGTAACCGTTTTCAATCATGGTCTTGGCCAGATGAGCGTATTCATCCGGCGCACCAAGACGCGCGGGATACGGCACCTGCGCACCAAGCGCTTGACTGACCTTTTCTGGGGCACCTGCCAAAAGCGGAGTATCAAAGATACCCGGCAGAATTGTGTTGATGCTGTT
>JBHJJF010000016.1:0-20916 GCA_050042885.1 Candidatus Phaeomarinibacter sp. | reverse complement strand
GGCTGACGGGGTATGCGGGGCAGTAACCCGCCCCCCGGGCGGGTGGGGTTGGGCCCCGCGCCCATATGGGCGGGGGAGGGTGAGGGGGTGAGCCTCAAGGTCACGCGCTCCGCGGCCAGCGCGGTCACCCTAACCCGGTGCTGACGCACCGATCTCTCCTGTCAAGGGAGAGGTGACGTGTGTCAACAATGTCTTCAACCAGACAGGGTGGTTGAGTTCAGTCAGGCAGACGCCTGCTCGCTCAGCTTGGACTGCACCTTGTCGATAGCCCGCAGATAGCCCTCGGTTTCCTGCGCACCCACGACAGCGAACTTGCCTTCAAACAAAAAAGTCGGCACGCCGGAGATGCCCATTTCGCGGGCCTGATTGGCTTCGTTCATCACCAGTTCGGCGTCCTTGTCGTGCAGCAGCAGATAGGCGACCAGCTCATGGTCCATGCCGGCTTCCTTGGCGGCATCAACCAGCACCTTGCGGTCGCCAATGTCCTCACCATCCTCGAAGTAGCGACGGAACAGGATGTCCACGACCTCGTTCTGGGTGCCGGCACTGGCCCCCCAGCGGATCAGTCTGTGCGAATCAAATGTATTAGGTGAACGCTGAATCTTGTCGAAAGCCAGGGTTATTCCGGCGTCTTCGGCTGCCTCACGAATGACGTTGCCGACTTCCTTGGAGCGGTTCTTGCCGAACTTCGCTTCCATGTATTCGCGACGGTCCACACCCTCAGCCGGAATGGTGGGATCAAGCTGATAGGGGCGCCAGCGCACATCAATCTCGATGTCAGAGCGCTCCGCCTTGGCCATGTCAAAGCGCCGTTTTCCGATGTAGCACCACGGGCAGACGGTGTCTGATACGACGTCGATGAACATGTGTGATCTCCCATTCGCGCAGCGCAGGTCTATTTCTTTCAGGCCCAGTATGGACCGCAAGCAGGTTGCGGCCAAATCACGGCTCGCTGATGAAACGCCACCTTGTTGACGCGGCTTCTGGCGGCTATTGGATGCGGCAGTCCTATCGCGTTTCGACGGAGCCCCCAATGACCGATGCACACACAATTGACCTGACAGGCAAGACCGCCCTCATTACGGGGACCACATCCGGGTTCGGGCGCCATATGGCCATCACCCTCGCCAAGGCGAGCGCTCACGTGGCGATCACCGGCCGGCGGACGGACCGGCTGGCGGACCTGAAAAGCGAGATTGAGAGTTTTGATGGGCGGGCGCTTCCCGTCGCGCTGGATGTGACGGATACGAAGAGCATCACGTCCTGCATCGAGACCTGCGAGACGGAACTCGGGCCGGTCGACATCCTGGTCAACAATGCGGGCATGAACATCGACCAGATGGCGACCGATGTGACCGATGACTCCTATGACTCGATCATGGACACGAACCTCAAAGGCTCGTTCTTCATGGCGCAGGAAGCTGCGAAGCGCATGATCGAGAAGGGACGGCCCGGCCGCATCATCAATATCGCGTCCATCGGCGGCCACACGGTGCTGCCGGGCCTGTCGGTCTACTGCATGTCAAAGGCGGCGGTGCTGATGATGACCAAGTCTCTGGCGCGCGAATGGGCGCGCTATGAGATCAACGTGACGGCGCTGTGCCCGGGCTTCATTGAGACGGAACTCAATGCCCACTGGTTTGCGACCGAGCCGGGTCAACAACAGGTGAAGGGATACCCTCGCCGGCGGCTTGGAGAAATTGCGGATCTGGACGGGGCGCTGTTGTTGCTGGCGTCGGACCAGGGTCGGATCATTACCGGCACATCGCTGACCATCGACGATGGACAGGCGCTCTAGCGGTTAAGAATTTAGTAAGAAACCGGGTCTAACGCCGGGGTCCTAATTGAGCCGTACCAGTGGATGGAGAGAGGGGACAAGGTACTCCGGATAGTCCACCAGCACGGCTCATAAAGGATGTCTTCTAAGAGAAGACGAGCCTGAATACGGCGGTTTATCCCGACCGGATCACTCGGTTTTGCTCTTTTTTTGAATTGTTTTCAGGTTGGCGTCTTAAGCCCTCTTGAGCGTGAACGGCATGTTGAGGTCTCGGGACTCTAAAAATTTGGCAGTTTTCCGACCAAATCGATCGCTGTCTGTCTACTCGCCTCGATACCACCATAAGCTGTTCACCGACATTTAACTCAACCCGCCTCAATTTTGAAACTGGAAGTTGTCCTCATCGCAGGCCAACAACTTGACCTGATGTCTCACCACATTCCGGGGTGAGATGGCAGTAGGGTCGGGGCATAACGTTTCTGGACGGGGACCCAGATGAATACATCCAAAGTAGCTGCAGTTGCAGGATCACTTAAGTCCGCTGGCGCGCGCTCAAGTGGCATTCTTAGTTTCATGAACAACATGAGGATTTCGACCCGCGTGTTCGGCGGCTTCGGAATCGTTCTGGTTTTGCTCGCCACTGTCGGCGGGCTGTCGATCTTCGCTCTCGGCGGTGCTGAAGCGACATTTACAGAATATCGTTCGCTGGCCCGGCAGGCCAACGCCGTTGGCCGTGTTCAGGCCAACCTGCTGATGACCCGGTTGAACGTGAAAGACTTCATCATTACGAAGTCCGAAAAGGACATCAATGAGGTCCACCATTTCACGGACAAAACCGTTGCTCTCATTGATGAGGCGCTTGAGCTGGTATCGGAAGAGGACCGGCGCGCCATGCTGCTCGAAATGGAAGAGCAGATGGGCGAGTACCGGAGTCACTTCAATGACGTCCTTACACTCAACAACAAGCGCAACGAAATCGTTTCCGGCGTGCTTGATGCGACGGGCCCGCAAATCGAGCGCGAACTGACGCAGATAATGCAGAGCGCATACGCAGATGGCGACGCGGAGGCCGCTTTCCTTGCTGGGATGGTGCAGCGGAACCTACTGCTTGGCCGTCTCTATGCCACCAAGTTTCTGGTGGACAACAAGGAAGAGTCCTACCAGCGGGTGATGAAGGAGTTCAGTGAACTCGGTGACAAGTCAGGCGACCTGCTTGCCAGCTTGCAGAATCCAACACGCCGGGCTCTGGCCAACAACGTGGTCGAGCATGTCGCCACGTACCGCGCGTCCTTTGATGAGGTCTACACCGTCATCAACGAGCGCAACAGCACGATCAGCAACAAGCTCGATACGCTGGGCCCATTGGTTGCCAAGGAAATCGAAGACTACAAGCTGTCCGTCAAGAACCGTCAGGACACGATTGGGCCGGAAGCAGCTGCTGAGCTTGAAGCCTCGGTCATCATGGACCTGATCATAGCCGGCATCAGCCTTGTCTTGGGCGGCCTGATTGCCTGGATCATCGGTACAGGTATCTCTGGTCCAATCAACCGCATGACAACGGCCATGAAAAAGCTGGCTGACGGGGACAAGACGGTTGAAATTCCGTCCCTTGGTCAAAAGGATGAAATCGGTGCCATGGCCGAGGCTGTTCAGGTGTTCAAGGAGAATGCCATCGAGGTCGACCGGCTGAGCGAGGAACAGGCTGAGCGTGACCGCCAGGCTGAGGAAGAGAAGAAGCAGGCAATGATGAAGCTTGCTGATGACTTCGACGCCTCGGTGAACCAGGTCGTGAACAGCGTGGCCTCTGGTGCTTCCGAAATTACTTCCGCGGCCGAACAGCTGACCGCAGCGGCCGAAGGGGCAACCCAGAAGTCGACCGCTGTTGCCAGTGCGTCAACCGAAGCATCAAGCAATGTGCAGACTGTGGCTGCCGCGTCGGAAGAAATGTCCAGCTCAATCCAGGAGATTGGGCGTCAGGTCAATGAATCCACACGCAGTACAGGCGAGGCCAAGCAGGAGGTTGAGAATACGGACGCTGTTGTTCGTGATCTTGCGGAAGCCGCTCAGAAGATTGGTGAAGTTGTCACGCTGATCTCCGACATTGCCGAACAGACGAACCTGCTTGCTCTTAACGCCACGATCGAGGCGGCAAGGGCAGGGGAGTCAGGCAAGGGCTTCGCGGTGGTTGCTTCCGAGGTCAAGAATCTGGCCCAGCAGACCGCCAAAGCGACGGGCGAAATCGCACAGCAGATCGACGGCGTGCAGAGCACGACAGACACTGCGGTGCAGGCCATCGGGCGCATCAAGGAAACCATCGTCAAGGTGGATGAGATCGCCAGCTCAATCTCGGCAGCCGTTGAAGAACAGACGTCCGCTGTGGCTGAGATTTCCAACAGCACGCAGCATGCCGCACGCGGCACGCAGCAGGTCAATGACAACATTGGCGAAGTGCAGCGGACATCTGAAGAAACAGGGAACGCGGCACGCCGCGCCCTTGAAACAGCAACGGACCTCTCCGGCCAGTCAAGCGAGCTTCGCAAGAAGGTCGACGAGTTCCTGAGCCGAGTGAGAGCTGCATAGCTTTCAACTGGTTCCCAAAGAATGGGCGTCGGGGTTTAATCCCCGGCGCCCTTTTTGTATCCGTAATGTGATCTCTTGGCCTTGAATCAGCCTGCCTGCGCAGTCTTTGCCGCATGCGCTTCAAGCCAGGCTGCTTCTTCTCCGGGCTCCGGCATGATGTCCCCGCCTTCCATTGCCCAGCTGGCAGGCACGTCGCCAATTGTCATGCTGATCTGGTCGCGGGTCACGCCGCTGCGATGGGCGACGGCGTCGCATATCTGATCCATGATGTCCTGCTTCTGGTCATCCGTGCGCCCGGCGCGGATGTTGCCGTGCAGGGCAATCGACTTATCCCCGATATCGGGAGCCATGCCACCGTCAAAATGGAAGGCGTGGACAAAGGTGGGCGGCGCGCCGGTCACCTCGCAATGGATGCGGGTGATATCGTCGGCGATGCCGGCCTTAGCATCGGCGGAGAGGGTACCGGGACGGGCGTTACAAAGATAAAGCGGCATGTGACTGTCCTTCCTAGGCGCGAGGGTCGTTGATGGTCGCGACGATTTCGTCGAGCGAGCAGTCGGTCTCGGCAGTCCAGATACTGCAAAGCTCCCGCAGCAGGTCCGCGCGCTTGTCCTGCTCGAGCGGTACATCCGACTGGAACGATACGATGGAGCTCGTAGAAGGCTTGGCCTCGGTAAACCCGTTGCCGCCACTTACGGTGATCCACATTTGCTGGGCCGGCGCGTTGAATGCGCGCTGGGAAAATGCGTCCAGCTTTTCTTTGAGTGTTTCCTGAATCTGGTCAGCCCTCTGACCTTCCTGGATAAAACATGTGCACGGGATCATTGCTGTCCCTCCCTGATAAATCGGCGATGGCGGTTTCCACCAATGTAGAGTAGTCTCATTATTAGACTACTCTAGTTTTTATATGCAACTACTTTTTCGGAGCCTGAAGTGAAAACCACGCCATTCGGAGACATGCCCTGCTCAATAGCCAGATCACTCGACGTGATCGGGCCATGGTGGGCACTCCTGATTATCAGAGACGCCTTCATGGGCGTCCGGCGGTTCAAGGACTTTGAAAAGTCTCTGGGGATTGCGAAGAACACCCTCACCACGCGTCTCAACGGTCTTGTCGATGCGGGTATCCTGGAACGGGTGCCGGATGCCACGGGCAGCAAATATCTGGAGTATCAACTTACCGACAAGGGGCGAGAGTTGTTCCCGGTTATCGTGTCGCTGTCCCAGTGGGGGGACAAATGGGCAGTCCATGAGGACGGGCCGAGTTTCGAGATCATTGATACCCGTGATGGTGAGCCTATCCCGCGCCAGGCAATCCAGGGGAAGGATGGATTACCGATACCGCGGGAACATCTTGGCCAAAGGGCTGGACCCGGCACTCTCGCACGCCGATAGAAAGCAGGCAGGGCATAAAGCCCAATTCCGGGGAACTGGCTATCTCAGATCCTCTCCGGCAACCGCTTGCGCGCAAGCTTGCCGTTCGCGGTGCGCGGCAACTCGTCCACGAACACAATCTCGCGCGGGCATTTGTATGCGGCGAGGGACGAAGCCGCATGAGACATGATGGCAGACGCATCCTGACCATCGCCCGCCGGTTTCACGAAGGCAGCAATAATATGCACTCCGGACGCGGCAGCCACCTCGCGGACAGCAACTTCGGCAACATCCCCATGTGATGCGACCGCCGCCTCAACTTCCGCAGGGCTCACGCGATACCCCTGAGCATTCATGACATCGTCAGCACGTCCTTCGAACCAGATGTACCCGTCGGCATCCATGTGCGCCAGATCACCACCACAGAACCAGTCTCCCTTCCAAACCTGGGCATCTTCCTCCGGCCGGTTCCAGTACCGAAGCATCAGGGCAGGGTCCGAGTTGTGGACCGCGAGAAGACCGGTTTTACCCTGAGGCACGGGCTGAGGGTCTGTCTGTTCATCGGACAGGATTGAGATACACCGGCCCGGCTGCGCGCGACCAGGCGAGCCATTGCGCACAGGTGTGACGGGTCCGGATGAAATGTAGGTGGAGCATTCGCTCATCCCCAAGGCCTCATAGAGGGGCAGGCCTGTTGTCTCCCTCCAATCTGCGGCCACCAGAGCAGGCAGCGGCTCTCCGGCTGTCAGGCCATGGCGCAGTGAGGGGATGCCATCACCAATGTCGCTGTCACGTAACATCTGCCGATACAGGCTTGGCACGGCAGCAAACAACGTGCCCTCATACGCCCGAATGAGATGCGGCCAGATGTTGATGTTCTTGGGACCGTTGTAGAGGACGGTCGACGCCCCGTTGGCCCACGGGTCAGACAGGCCGACACCTAAAGTGTATGTCCAGTTCATGGCACCTGCATGAACCATCACGTCGTCACAGCCAAGGCCGTACCATCCATCAACCATCGGCTTGCGGCCCCAGACGCTTCGATGGGCGTGCAGCACACCCTTGGGCGTGCCGCTGGTGCCGGATGTGTACACCAGGAATGCCGGGTCGTCCTTGTGTGTGTCAGCATATCCTGTGACGGGCGTTGCTGTGAGTGTGGCGATATCTGCCGGCAGCAGGATATCTAAATGGCCTGCATCCAGCAGCAGGTCGGGTGACAGGGCAACGATGCTGGCACCGGAATTTTCGAGGACAAAATCGGCTTCACGCTCCGTCAGCTGTGCCGAGGTCGGCACCGGTACAAAGCCGCCGGCGATGGCGCCGAAGAACATCAGCGCGGCTTCGGGCGTGTTGCCCATGCGGATGAGAACGCGATCTCCTTTGGGCAGTCCCCGCGCCGCCAGCCCGGCGGCGATGCCCTGAACAGCGTGGTCAAGAGCCTCGTAGGTCCACCGGCCCGGCTCACCTCGACCATGCTCGATCGTCAACGCCACCTTGGATGGGTCCCGATGGGGTGCGGGTGCCAGACAGAAGGCCGCCATATTAAATCTGTCCGGAGGCAAACCGCCCGTGTAGCCATACTCAGTCATGGCGGCGGTATAGAACGCGCACCGCGCGTACGCCAGAGGGTTGGGGTTTCCGCAGGGTCACGCTGACGCTGACAGCAGGGCCCAAAAGGGTATTTGCTGCCCCACCGCCAAGCCGCTAAAACCGGGCCCAACACACACATGCACATCAACAAAAACCGGGAGAGTTCGTCATGGGTAAGGGACCGCTGTCAGGCGTCAAGGTTCTGGAGTTTGCAGGCATCGGCCCGGGGCCTTTCTGCGCCATGCTGCTGTCAGATATGGGCGCGGAAGTCATCCGCATCGACCGCAAGGGTGCACGGGGCGGCTCCAAGTTCGACGTGACCGCCCGCGGCCGCAAATCCATCGCCGTCGACCTCAAAATCCCGGATGCGATCGAGACCGGTCTCAAACTTGTTGAGCAGGCAGACATTCTGCAGGAAGGGTTCCGCCCCGGCGTGATGGAGCGTCTTGGGCTTGGTCCGGACGTAGTGCTCGCCCGCAACCCGAAGATCGTCTATGGCCGCATGACCGGCTGGGGTCAGGAAGGCCCGCTGGCCCACGCTGCTGGCCATGACATCAACTACATCTCCCTCACCGGCGCTCTGCACGCCATCGGCCCCAAGGAAGGCAAGCCGGTTCCACCGCTCAATCTTGTGGGTGACTTCGGCGGCGGCGCGCTTTACCTGGCCATGGGCATGCTCGCAGCACTGCACAACGCGACAGCCACCGGCAAGGGTCAGGTCGTTGATACGGCGATGACGGACGGCGCGACGTCCTTGATGTCGATGTTCTTCGGCTTCATGGCCTCGGGCATGTGGGAAGACGACCGCTACCGCAACATGCTCGACGGCGGCGCGCACTTCTATGACACCTATGAGTGCTCGGACGGAAAATTTGTTTCTCTCGGCTCCATCGAACCGCAGTTCTATGCCTTGCTGCGCGAAAAGGCGGGCCTCAATGATCCGGCCTTCGACGCACAGATGGACAAGGGCCAGTGGCCAGACCTCAAGGGGAAACTCGCAACAGTCATTAAGTCCAAGACACGCGACGAGTGGTGCGAGATCATGGAAGGCACTGACATCTGCTTTGCGCCGGTGCTCGCCATCGGTGAAGCGATCAATCATCCGCACAACGCGGCCCGCAAGACGGTGGTCGAGATTGACGGAGTCGCCCAGCCGAATGTGGCGCCGCGGTTCTTCGGGACGCCGTCCGAAATTCAGGGCCCGCCGCCGGAAGCCGGTGGGGACACGGACGATGTTCTGAGCGCATGGGGCTTTTCGTCTGACGACATCGCCGGCTTGAAAACCAAGGAAGCGATCTAGCTTTTCTTAAACTGTTTAGATTGGAGTAGGCGGCATGAGTGCATTGCCGGGCACAACGGGCCGGCGGCGCGTCTATTTGATGCGTCACGGTCACGTCAATTATTTTTCCCGGCAAGTGCGGGAGACCGGCGATACGTCACTCGTGCCGCTAACAGACCTTGGGCAGGCCCAGGCGAAGGCGGCCGGACAGGCACTGGCGCACATCACTTTTGATCGTGCCATCTGCTCGGGCTATCCGCGCACAGAGCAAACCGCTCAGCTCGCGCTTGAGCAACTCGAAACGCCAGCGCCCGAACTTGAATATGACCGGCGGCTGGTCGAGATCCATGGCGGCGGTTTTGGTCCCGTCATGGAGCAGGACGATATTGCTGCCGTCATGACGTTTACATTTGACCAGGCGGCGGAACCCGATGCCCGCATGGGGCCTGAAGGTGAAGTGTTTGGGGATGCGATGGACCGGGCAGTGGCAGGGTTGAATGATCTACTGGCAGCGCCGGGCTGGCATACGGCGCTTGTGGTTGCCCATGAAGGCATCAACCGGCTGCTGCTGGGCTGGTGCACAGGCAACGGCCTCAAGGCCATTCAGGCGTTTGAGCAGGACCCGGCCTGCATCAACATCATCGACATGGACCTGGTGCCCAAGGAGACGGGCGAGGGGACGGAGGTGGTCCGGAAAATCATCAAGGCCGTGAACGTGACACCGTACAACTACGTCAAGCACGGCATGAACATGACCAGCCTCGAAGCCATTTTCGCGCGGGACCCGGCCTAGAGGTCTCCCGACCTCTACTGGACCAAAGAGGACGCCAGTCTAGATCGTCTGGTATGAGATGTTTTCCAAAAGCCCTGCTTGTAGCGACCGCATTGCTGGTCCCTACGCCACTGCTTGCCCAGCTCGAGACACTCGGATCGACCTACCGGCCGATGGTGATTGTTGCCCCCTCTTCCAACGATCCGGTTCTTGAAGACATTCGGATCACGCTGCGCCAATCGCGTAATGCCTTGGCTGACCGTGATGTCATCGTACTCACCGTTACCGAGGACGACGTTTCCATATGGGATCCGGCGCTGGAAGCAGTACCCAATCAAGTCTTTGACCCTGACAGACTTCGCGAAGTCTATGGAAGTGCGGGTCAGGCAGTGAGCATTACCCTGGTCGGCAAGGATGGCGGCATAAAGGACCGGGGCACCGCGCCCGGCGACATCCAGGACATGTTGGACCTGATCGACACCATGCCGATGCGGCAAAGGGAGCTAGAGGCGCGCGCCCGCGAAGCAGAACGGCGCGAGGAAATAGAAAACCGCATGTGGGGTGGGGAAACCTTTGGCCGGTAGGTGATGCTTTGGGATTTTCACAGCTGGAACAACGCGTTAGGCTCTCGGAAAACCTATTGGGAGAGACGCCATGAAAGAGCTGCTTGGAACGGTCGATCATATCGACGATATCAAGACTGCGGCGCCGACAATTTCAGGGATACATCACTCCGCATTTCGCTGCCGTGACGCTGGGGAAACCAGGAAATTCTACGTGGACATCTTGGGCCTGGAAGACGGTGCTGCGCTGGCCTTCGACAAGGACCCCGCTGGGAATGACCGGCCCTACATGCATCTGTTCTTCAAGATGGGAGACGGGAATTTTCTGGCCTTTTTCGATGAGCCCAATTCGGTGAAGGAAGATCTCTTCACCATGAAGGACGGCATCGAGGATTATCATTTCGCGTTTGAAGTGGCTTCAATGGATGAGCAGGCGCAGTTCAAGACCCGTCTGGAAGAAGCCAAGGTGCCGGTGTTCGGGCCGATTGATCATGAGTTCTGCCACTCGATCTACTTCTTCGACCCCAACGGCCTCGCACTGGAAATCACCGTCCGTGATGCGTGCCATGACACATATATGGCGGAAGAGGGGGCTGAAGCCCGCGCCGCCATTGCCAAGTGGACGGCCAAGACCGAGGCCATGAAACAGGCCAAGCTCGCCCCGGCCGCCGCCGAGTAGGTCCACCTCGCCGATCCGTATCCCCGGACCTTAGGCCGGGAACATGGCATTCAAAATGCGAGGAAACGGAAGAGGGCATTGTCTCTCTCCCGTAACCCTCCGGCTTGACCGGAGGGCCCACTCGCATCTCTGGCATGGCAATGAGGTGTAATTTGCTGACGTCTCTGCAGCAAACCGCACTGAGAGTAGGCCCCGGATCAAGTCCGGGGACCCGGGCTCCTCAAGCTTGAGGCGTCGCCGGAACGGCTAATTCGTCCCTGCGGACCACCACGTATCGAACCGCACGAAGTTGGGCTGTATCTGTGGATGCTCAAGGTTGTTCCATCGCGCCACCCACTGATCCGGCGCGTGGTAGAGCGGAATGACGTAGTGGCCGGACAGGAGCACTCGGTCGAGGGCGCGCACAGCCGTCACGAAGTCTTCCCGGTCTCGCGCCTCCAGCATGGCGGCAATCATCGCGTCCACCGCTTCTGATTTGACGCCCATATAGTTGCGCGTGCCGTCCGTGTCGGCGCTGTCGCCCCCCCAGTAGAACGACTGTTCGTTGCCGGGGCTCAGGGACGCGGACCAGAAATTGAAGATCATATCGAAATCATATGTCTGGCGACGTTGCTGATACTGGCTTGAGTCCACATTGCGGACATCTGCTTCGATCCCGAGCCGCTCCAGATTGCGCGCGAAGGTGAGCGCGATGCGTTCGTCCTCGGGACTGGCGACGAGAATCTCAAAGGTGAATTGAGTGCCTGCTGCATCAACCAGCTTGGCATCCTGCACCTGGTAACCGGCATCACTCAGAAGCCCAAGCGCGTCGCGCATCTGGCTACGGTTGCGGCCGGAGCCATCCGTACGCGGAGCGACAAACCCCGAAGCCATGATCTCAGGGGTCACGGCATCAGGAAACCGCGCCAACAGCGCCTTCTCAGCCGGGCTGGCTGGCTGGCCGGTCGAAGCAAGGTCGGAATTGTCGTAGAAGCTCTGGGTGCGGGTGTAGAGACCGTAAAACAGGTTTTTGTTGATCCACTCAAAGTCAAACATCAGACCAAGGGCCTTACGGACACGAATGTCGGCGAACACATCGCGGCGCGTGTTGAACACCAGTGCGCGCATGCCTGAGGGTGTCTTCTTGCGCAGGTCTTCGCGGATGATGCGACCGTCCTTGACCGCCGGCACATCGTAACCTGTGGACCACCGAGTAGGGTCGTCCTCGATACGCAAAGTGTATTCGCCAGACTTGAATGCCTCGAAGGAAGCATTGGCATCACGGAAATAGTCGTAGCGAATGCGATCGAAATTGTTGTGGCCACGCGCAGCCGGCACGTCCTTGCCCCAATAGTCGGGGTTGCGCACAAAGGTGATGCTGCTGCCGGGGTCCACGTCACCGATGGTGTACGGGCCAGAGCCGATCATCGGCGTCAGGCCGGTGCGCGTGAAATCCTCAACGTCATATACATGTTTGGGCAGGATCGGCATCAGACCCATGATCAGCGGCATCTCCCGGTCACCTTCTTCATTGAAGGTAAGGCGAACCGACCGGTCGCCGGTCTTCTCCATCGAAGCGACCTTGCCGTAATAATATTTGTGATTGGGACGGCCCTGATCGCGCAGGGTTTCAACTGTGAAGATCACATCATCAACAGTGATGGGTTCGCCGTCCGAGAAGCGCGCCTCCGGGCGCAGAGTGAACTCAACCCAGCTGCGGTCGTCCGGCGTGGCGATTGTTTCCGCAATCAGCCCGTACAAAGAGAAAGGTTCGTCATAGGCACGGCCCATGAGGCTTTCAAAGACGTGCCATCTGATACCAGCGGCTGACGAACCGCGGACGATCATGGGGTTGAGGCTGTCAAACCCACCAATGGCCGCGAGTTTGATATCGCCTTCTTTAGGGGCACGGCCATTTACATAATCAAACCGGGTGAAGTCGTCGGGATACTTCGGTGTCCCGTGCATCGCAATGCCATGCTGCGGCGTTTGCGCAAAGGCTGCCGGAGAAACAGCAAGAACGCCGAATACGACGGTGACCAGTGCGAAGGCTGCGGAGGGTGAAAGCCGGTTGACCATAAAAGCGCCCATCTTTGTTTTCAGTTTCCGTCTCGTTGGAATTGGCCGATTTGTTGGCGGTGAGTCGCCGTCACCAGCAGAGTGGCCTGTAATTCACACATCCAGCAATATTGCTTTTGTTCATCAAAACGCCGCTATGCTGAGTTTTGATGACAGACCAAGAGGGCCGAATTTGGGCATGAGTAAGACCGCGGAACCTTTCACGTTATGCTTAATTTCGATCACACAGTCCGTTGATTTGACACGATGGAGCATGCCGCGCTAGCGGTGTGCAACACAGACGCTGAAGCTTAGATCAGCGCAACATGGTTTGAAGGAAACATCCATGATCCGCAACACGATCCGCAGCACGATCCGCAACACTGCTCGCCGCATGGGCCAGCGCATTCTGGCGCAGGTTGCTGCAGGTGCAGGGCTTCTCCTGGCTCTCAGTGCGACCGGCGCACATGCTCAAACATCAGAAGGCGGTGCGGTGCAGCCGACGGTCGTTGAGCAGCACGGCATGTGGGTATTTGAGTGTACGCCGACAAATGGCTCGGAGTTTTGCACCATGCAGCAGGTGCTTTCAAATGCGGACACCCAGGAGGTGCTCTTGCATGTGACGATTGCCTATCATCCGCGGTCGGCAGATTTGCTGATGGTGTCACGTACGCCGCTGGGTGTGGAATTGCCACTGGGCATCGGGATGCAGGTTGATGAAGGGCAGCAGATGGCTGCTCCCTACACCAATTGCACAGAAGCGGGATGCCGCGCGACCGCTCCTTTGAGCCCGGAGCTTGTGAATATGCTCAAGAATGGCAACACGATGAAAATCTCATTTGGCTATCGGGGCCAGCGCATTGACGCACCCGTGTCGCTTACAGGCTTCACGGCTGCCTACAGCGCGATCTCAGCCCGCAAGCCTGTTGCAACGGCCCCGTCACTGGCTCCCACTCCAGCGCAATAGCCGGAGCAGGGACGCATGAAAGGCCAGGAGTGCCTGCTGTTAGTCCGCTGACGAGCCAAACGGGTCCGAACGATCTGCGGCAATCATTGAGCAGACAAAAAGCGTAACACCGAACGACACCATGCCGACGCCGACCAGGGCGAGGTAGGCGATGTTTCCAGTATCCATAATCTAAACTCCCCTTGTGTGTGTGCGCAGCGGTTTCTCTGGATGCGCACCTGTGACAGATGCAAAGGCTAAGAGAGCCGGTGCAGGGGTGCGTTGATCTGGATCAGGTAGGGCAGCCTAGTCGTGCTTCGTAGGTGCGACCAAGGCGCGCAGCCAGGAAATCAAACTGTTATCCCGGGAAAAGTAGCGTTCCAATTGCTGCATCTCAGCTTCCAGCGCCAAGGGATCAGCATAGAGATCCTCGCGTTTTCTGATCTCACGGTCCGGGTCTAGCTCGCGCACGACACGGGCAGGGTTGCCCGCAGCAATGACGTTCGCGGGGATCGACTTTGACACGACGGCGCCGGCACCGATCACCGAGTTTTCGCCGATGGTGACGCCCTTACAGACTTTGACCCCGTACCCCAGCCAGACGTTCTTCTGCAGCACGATTGGCCGGTGAGCATCCTGTTCGCTGGTGCGGTCATAGACGTGGTGCCAGTCAGAATCGGAGACATAGACTTCGCCGGCAATCATGGTGTTGTCGCCGATAGTAACGTGGTCTGACGACAGAATGCGGGTGCCCGGACTGATAAGCACATAGTCGCCAATGTCGATCCGGCCTTCACGATCCGAACTCGTCCAGACCGTAAAAGTAATGGGGTAGGCGCGCGTCGCACGCAGGGTGGCGCACCTGCCAATCGAAATATTTGGCCCATGGAGGGTCATGTATTTTGGATGCCCGGCATCCAGATGCGGGCCCACCGATTCAAACTGCGGTTCCAGGAAGTGCCTGACCCATGCGCGCTGATAGATGTCATGGAGGCGCTTCACCCAATAGGGGCGGTTGTCTTTGCGCACGGGTTTACCCCTTGTTGTTGTGAAGCACGGTTCCGATATCTGCGGACATTAGCCCATTCCCGGAAATGCTGCTAAGTACGCAGCGAACTCATTTCCCCACTGAATACGCGGATTATCATGACCTCAGTAGACACGCTTTTCCGGCCGTTCAAGCTCGGCAATCTCTCCCTTTCCAACCGCATCGTCATGGCCCCCATGACACGCAGCCAGTCGCCCAACCAGATCCCCGGGCAGAATGTGGCCGACTATTACCGCCGCCGTGCGGAAGCCGAAGTCGGTCTCATTATTACCGAAGGCACGACGGTTGATCATCCAGTCGCGAGTTTCGACACCAATGATCCTGCCTTCCATGGCGAAGCCTCACTGGCCGGCTGGGCAAATGTTGTGAAGGAAGTGCACTCGGTGGGCGGCAAGATCATGCCGCAGCTCTGGCATGTGGGCATGATGCGCAAACCGGGTACCGGCCCCAATCCTGATCTGCCCAGCGCAGGCCCGTCCGGGCTGCTGAAGCCGGGCAAGCAGGTTGCCGAGCCGATGACCGAAAACGATGTTGCCGACCTCATCGGCGCTTTCGCCAAGGGTGCAGCGGATGCGCAGCGTATCGGCTTTGACGGCATCGAGATCCACGGCGCCCATGGCTACATCATCGACCAGTTCTTCTGGAAAGGCACCAACGAACGCACAGACGCCTTCGGTGGTGACCAGATCAAACGCGCCCATCTGGGTGAGGAAATCGTCAAGGCCTGCCGCGCGGCCACAAGCCCCGACTTCCCGATTATCCTGCGGTTCTCGCAGTGGAAGCAGCAGGACTATGACGCCCGCCTGGCCCCGACACAGACCGAACTGGAAGCATTCCTGACACCGCTCGCCGATGCGGGCGTGGACATTTTCCATTGCTCCACCCGTCGCTTCTGGGAGCCTGAGTTTGACGGATCGACCATGAACCTGGCCGGCTGGACGAAAAAGATGACGGGCAAGCCGACCATCTCCGTCGGGAGCGTCAGCCTCAATGAAGAGTTCATCGCAACCTTCGCAGGCATGGATGCGGCAAATGACGAAGGCCGCATGGATGACCTTCTGGAACGCATGGAGGCAGACGAGTTCGATCTGATTGCAGTCGGCCGCGCCCTCATCAGCGATCATGAATGGGCGGCCAAAATCCACAAAGGCCAGTTCGACAACCTAAACCCGTTCACCAAGGAAGCACTGGCGACGCTGTACTAGCTATCGCTTGACGGAACACCGTCGATCCGACAGCTTGCGGGGAGGTATGGCGACATGCCTCCCCGTCTGCGGAAAGGGCTGCGCCCATCCAAGATCGCTTATGATCCTGCATCGATTTCCTTGCCTGATTTGCAGACACAGGCAAATGACCCGAAGGGGAATCGTATGCCGTCCGACAAATCAAACCCTCCGCATGACTATTTTGACGGCCGCTTGAATCTTGATCAGCAAAAGCGCCGCGCCAAAGACCTGCTCAAGAGCGTCAAAGCGGGACAGCCGGAATCGCTGGCTCGTCTAGCGGCCCACGCGGCGTGTGATGAACCCGCCCGCGCGAAACTTTCAGACGCTCAACTCGTACTTGCCCGGGAAAATGGTTTTGCGAGTTGGCCTAAGCTCAAATTTCACTGTGATGGGCTGGCGGAGAAACGCCGGCAGACCGAGGCGGGAACCCCTCCCATTCTGGACACACCGGACACACTGCACATTCGGTGCGGCTCTGACATCCACCACAGCTTGAAGCTCGCCGGATTCAAGGGTGCGTTTCTGGAATTCGCTGACCCATTCTGTCAGGGCCCCGTTCCAGCCGGGCCGCAGGACGCCATGCTTGCGGCGCGGGCACAGTTCCTTTCAGAGGCCTATGGCATTGAGCTCAAGGATGCGCAGGCGCGTCAGCAACGCGAATACGACGCGCTTGCCGCCGCATCAGACAGGTCACATGTGGTCATGTGGTTTGAGCACGACAGTTATGATCAACTTATCCTTGCCCGGCTCCTTACGCATTTCGCCGGCGCCTTACGGCCGGAAAGGCTTGACCTCATCTGCGTGGACCATGTCCCTGGCGTTCCCGGATTTACCGGTCTGGGACAGCTTGCACCAGAAGTCCTGATTTGGCTGTGGGAGACCCAGAGAAAACCGGTTTCACAGGCCCAACTTGAGTTCGGGCAGGGCGTCTGGACGGCCCTACGAAGCCCTGATCCGCGAGACGTCTTTGATCTGTGCAATGCCGCAACTGATCCCATCCCGCAGATGGGACCTGCCCTCAGGCGACACCTGCAGGAACTGCCGTCAGCGCTCAATGGTATGTCGCTCACCCAATCCCTGACGTTGCAGATATTGGCAGACCGCGGCGCGATGACGGGCGGGAGCCTGTTCGGCGTCCTGGCTCGGGACTACGAGCCGCTGCCGTTTCTCGGAGACCTGATGTACTGGCACATACTTGCGGACATGCAGAAATCCGACCCGGCCCCACTTGATGTTGCGGATACGCACTTGCCCTGGCCAAAGCGGCTGGTTGACATCAGCGCCTATGGCGCCGATCTCCTATCGGGAAGACGGGACTTTCTCGATACCTATCGAGGCGAAAGATGGGTTGGCGGCGTATCTATTGATCCGCACAATGAAATCCTGAAGACCTATCGGTGGGACCTGTCAGACAGCGGACAGATGCACCTGTTTTAGCGGGGATAACGGCAACCATATGCTGCTACTGGAATTCGGCCCGGGCCATCAGGTCTGGCAATATCTAGAACGTGGGGCGCAGATCGTCACCGGTGTGTCGGCGATCAGCGCCAGCACATTCCTGGGAGAAGCATGGGGCGGAGAAAACGTTCCCTATGAAGCCATCTTCGTTGCCCTGTGGTGGCTGGGCTATGGCTTCATTGTTGCTCTGGCGCCCACGCCGCTTTGTTGGGCGCTGGTGCCGATCCTCGGCCAGCCAACGCCGGAACGGCCGCGGCAGCGCCGCATCCTGCAGGGCTGGGCCGTTTTCTCGCTGGTCGCGCCGCTGGTGATTGCATTCTGGATGTTTTTGTTTGCGGCGCAGACCATGATCTACAATCTCGCCATTTCGCAGGGCGTGGATTATCAGTCGATCGATCTCACACCGGCTGGGCCCGAGGACAATGACACCAACTGGTTGGGGATAGAGCCGCAATAATGCCGGTGAAATCGATTGACCACATCATTGTCTGTGTGCGCGACCTTGAAGCAGCGACAAGACAATACGAAACACTGCTGGGCCGGTCTGATTCGCTGACCGGGCCGCACCCGGATTACGGCACGGCCAATGCGCTCATCAATCTGGGAAATACGTACATCGAGCTGCTATCGCCGACCGGCGACGGTAGATTTTCGGAGTCGCTACGTGGCCATCTCGACAATAAGGGCGAGGGCCTGTTTGGCATTGCGCTTGGTACAGACGATGCCGATGCCACCGCTGCCGAGTTGCAGGCCAAGGGTCTGAACGCGTCAGCACCGCAGTCGGGCGAAGGCCACGGACATGACGGCAGCGTACGCCGGTGGCGCAATGTCTACTTGCCGCAGGAAGACATGCTCGGCCTCTTCATGTTCGCCATCGAGCATGAGGCGGCATCCGTTATGACCAGCTTGGCAAAACCGGCTGGCCCCGAGGACGCAACCCTGCACGAAGTCGACCATGTGGTGGTCAACGTGCCGGATGGGGACAATGCCGTGGCTTTGTTTGGAGATGCCATGGGTATCCGGCTCGCGCTTGACCGGGATGCCAAGCAATGGGGTGCCCGGATGATGTTCTTCCGGCTGGGCGGCATAACCCTCGAAGTCATTCAGCGGTATGGAGATGACAAGACGCCTGCGATGCCCAAGGATGCACCATCAAAGTACTGGGGAATGGCCTTTCGGGCGGACAATGTGGCAGCGGCTCAGGCGCGGCTCGCCGATGCGGGCGTGAATGTTTCTGACGTTCGCAAGGGGCGCAAACCCGGCACGCTTGTCGCTACCGTTCGTGACAATAGCTGTGGCGTTCCCACCCTGATTGTCGGGCCTGACCCGGAAGCGGACGACGCTGCCTGACTTTTGCTTCTAGTGGGCTGAGCCGGGAAGGATCGCATAAAGGCCATCCTTCAAGTCCCCGAACATCTCTTTCACCTGTGGATGACGGACCGGGCGGCCGGTTTCATCAACCAGCAGGTTTTGCTCCGATACGTATGCCTCGTATTCAGTCTCGTCATTTTCGGCCAGCAGGTGATAGAAGGGCTGGTCCTTGCGGGGCCGCAGATGTTCTGGAATTGCGAGCCACCATTCCTCGGTGTTGTTGAATACCGGATCGACATCAAAGATGACGCCTCTGAACGGGAACAGGCGGTGTTTGACCACCTGGCCGATCTGGAATTTGGCTTCGAGATTTACCATTGGCTTCAGTCTGATTGCTCTTGTTCGCTTCACACGGGCAGGGCTTAGTCGGCTGCGTTCTCGGTAACCTGGAAAACGCTGCGTGTCGGGAACGGAATGTTCAGCCCGGCTGCATCATAGCCTTCTTTAATCTCGCGGGTCTTGTCGAAGGTGAAGGGCCAATAGTCAGCAGACTTGACCCACACACGGCAAATCACATTCACGGAACTGTCTCCGAGGGTCTTCACGGCGATCATGGGTTCCGGGTTGGCAAGAACCCGCGCGTCCTCCGCAACGACCTTACGCATCACGTCAAACGCCGTGTTGATGTCGTCGCTGTAGCCGATGCCACATTCGATTTCGACACGACGGGTGGCGTTGTAGCTATAATTGCTGATAGCCGAGCCCCAGACATCGCCGTTGGGCACGAAAATCTGCACATTGTCAGGAGTCGAGAGTTCCGTACGGAAGAGGCTGATGCCTTTTACTGTGCCCGACACACCGCCGGCATCGATGAAGTCGTTCATCTTGAAGGGGCGCAGGAACAGCAGCATGACCCCGGCTGCCACGTTCGAGAGCGTACCCTGACGCGCCAGCCCGATGGCGAGGCCGGCGGCGCCCATAACCGCCAGGAGGCTGGCTGTCTGGACACCGAATTCGGCAAGTACCGCAAGAACGGTAACCGCAATGACCGTGTAACGCGCAAACCCGCCAAGGAATGTAACCAGGGTCTGATCAATGCCATCGATCCGGGACAGTAAACGACTTACCACGCCTCTTACCCGGTTCGCGATCCAGAAGCCGATGATGAGGATGACCAGGGCGCCAACCACACTAACGCCGTAGCTGATGGCAAGTGGGCCTAGTGTTTCCGTCGCCTGAGCCGCCATATTCTGAATGTTTTCGTCCATCGGGATGCTCGCAATATGCTATTTTGGCGTGGTATGGGGTGCTCGGGTGGCAGGATTTGTCCCATCAGGCCGCGCTAAGGAGAGATACAGCATGAAAACCTGGTTTCAGGCAATCTTGTCTTCCAGCCAAATCACTCGTCTCTTTTTCACAGCGTTGGCAGCGAGCCTGCTGACCGCCTGTCAGACGGCACCAACTCCGAAACCTGCTGGCACACCGATTCAGACGTCAGGCCAGCATCAAGGCCTGTTCGAACGGGGCCCGCGCGCTGCCATTGTCGGTGAGCACGGCACGTACAACATTGCGTGGATTACCGTTCAGGATCAGGTGTTGCTGCCAAAACCTGTGTACGAAGTACTTGTCTCATTCCATCCCACGAACCGCGGACCCGGCGGCGTGAAAGACCGTCATTGGGCGGAAATGATGCAGGTTGCAGAAGCGGAAATTGCCCGGCGATGCCAACCGTCAGCAACGCCGCAAATCCTCAGTTCCAACCGTGACTATGATGCCCGCCAGCGCGCCATGGGGGCAGAACTGCGGGTGAACTACAGCTGCAGCTAGGCATCACCCCGCAAACACAGTTGCTAGGGGTTGATATTGACGTTGTTGTTTTCGGGGTTCGCCGTCTGGTTCTGCTGAATGATCGTGGTTTCTTCACTGCGATCTATACCTACCGCGTTTGGATAGGGAAATGCGGTATAGGGGATGGTAGCGGGAATGCCGCCATCTCCTGATGCGGCTTCATCTCCGCAGCGCGGCCGCAAGGCATCACAGTTCCACCTCACGCCAGACAGTTCACCGGTGATGCTTCCGCCGCGCACCTGGGTGCACTCGCACAGCACACTCTGCATACAGGCAGTTGCACCAAGGGTTGTCGGTTCACAGCGTGGCAGTGTGGACTTGTCATCAGCATAAGCTGTCGCCATTGATGCGATCAAAAACACCGCGCCAAGCAGTGCAGGGGGCAGTGCAAGGGACAATCTGACGGTCATGCTGGCAGTCGGGGCATA
>JBHJJF010000015.1:0-30399 GCA_050042885.1 Candidatus Phaeomarinibacter sp. | reverse complement strand
TACGGCAGCGAGTACCTCAGACCCTTACCGTTCGACCCGCGCCTGAATACGCCTGGGCCGACAGCTGTGGCCAAGGCTGCGAAGGAAACGGGCGTCGCCCAGCGGCCGATCATCGATGTGGACAGCTATGTACACGAGCTGACCGTGCGTCTTGATCCCACCGCGGCCTGGCTTGGCTTCATTGTCGAGCGGGTGCGCCGTGAGCCCAAGCGGGTTGTGTTCGCTGAAGGGGAAGAAAGCAAGGTCGTGCGCGCCGCTATTGCGTTCCGCGATCAGGGCCTGGGTACTCCGATTCTTCTGGGTCGTGAAGATATCGTCCGTTCACAGATGAAAGATGTCGGGCTCGAAGATGAAACCGGCATTGAAATCATCAACCAGCGCACCTCTGACGCTGCGCCTGATTATGCGGACGCGCTGTATGCCAAGCTTCAACGCCGAGGCTATCTTGCCCGCGACTGCACGCGCATGGTTTTCAACGACCGCAACATCTTTGCAGCCTCCATGGTGTCCACAGGTGACGCGGATGCGCTGATTACCGGCGTCACCCGCTCCTACTCAGTGGCATTGGGCGACGTTCGCCGCGTCATTGATGACGCACCGGGCAAGCGCGCCATGGGTATGTCTATGGTTGTCGCACGTGGCCGTACTGTGCTCGTCGCCGACACCAATGTGCATGACATGCCGACGGCGCAGGAACTTGCGGACATTGCCATCGAAAGCGCTGATGTGGCACGCCGCCTTGGCTACGAGCCACGTGTGGCGCTGCTGGCCTACTCCACATTCGGGCACCCGATGGGCGAACGCTCTGAGCGGGTGCGCGAGGCGGTTGAGATTCTCGATCAGCAACAGCGGGACTTCGAGTATGACGGCGAAATGTCCGCAGACGTTGCGCTCAATCGCGAAGCGATGAGCATGTATCCGTTCTGTCGGCTGACAGAGCCGGCCAATGTTCTGGTGATGCCGGCCATTCATTCGGCCTCCATCTCCACCAAAATGCTGTCCGAGCTGGGCGGTGCGTCCATCATCGGGCCGCTGCTGGTGGGTCTTGAGAAGTCGGTTCAGATCGCGCCCATGGGCGCTGCAGTATCCGACCTCGTGAACCTGGCTGCCATTGCAGCTTATGGGCTGGATACCTAAGACCGCTTTCACAATCCGGCAGCGGGTGCCTCAAGCAGCGGCGGGCTTCTCGTCGCGCATGTCGCCTTTGCCGAACTTGTCGCGATAGCGGTCATTGATCTGGCTGGCGGGGAAGATGATCAGCACATCCGTCGTGCCGAACTGCTCGTCCACAACCGCCCCGTCGCCAATGGTCGCGCCGGCACGCAGATAGCCCTTGATGAGGGGGGGCAGGGCGCGCAGGCCCTTCTTGGCATCCACGTCATCCTTGGCGATGCGGTTCATGTCGACAAAGAGTTCATCCCGGGCGCGCACAGGCGCGGTAGTCTCGACATCGCCTCGGCAGTAGTGGTGCATGAAGGACAAGGGCAATGCGAGCTCTTCCGGGCTCGTGCCTTCAAGGCTGGCACAGCCGAACATGATGTCCAACTCGTAGTGCACCAGGTAGCTGACGATGGCATGCCACATCAGCTCAAGTGTCGGGCGTGAGCGATGGTCGATGTGCACGCAGGATCGGCCGAGTTCGAGAAATCGCGTATCCGGGCCGGCTGCTTCGACCCAAGGCTCAATGTCAAACTCGTTGGCCGTGTAAAAGCCGCCGCGCGCTTGTGCCACTTCCTGGCGCATCAAACGGTAGGTGCCCACAATCGCGTCTTCCGGCACGCCGCGGCCCTGATAGTCGTCCGGGATACGGGAGTGGTCGATCACAAGCAGATGGTCTGCAAACGCGTCGAAGTCGTCAAAGTCCCGGCGCTCGGCTGCCATACGCGGGCTCGCCTGGGCAGACATTTCTTCATAGAAAACCTGGTAGCGAAGCCGCTGGGCGGCGCGTACTTCGGCTTCTGTTTCAGCAACGCGCACTTCAAGCGACTTCCGGCGGGCCAAAGGTCGGGGCGGAGGCCCGTATTTGCCTGAGAATCGTCCTGCACGATTGACCGGCTTGCCGGACAGCTTTGCCAGCGCCGGCGCGTGGGCGTTGCGCAGGTCGCCAGGTTCCAGCCCCCAAAAGACCCGACGGGTTTTGGGGGTGTGGGTATGGTGGCGCGGCATATTCAGATGGCGGCTGTAGCGGCTGCGCGCCATGAAACCGCGGGTGAGGCGCAGAAGGGTCCGCGTGCGTGTGCGCCGCCGCGTGTAACGGGAGCGAAGGGCTTTCACTGCGCCGAACCCCCGGCGCAGTCCTGCCACGGCAAGCTGCTTGAACACGTCCCGCGTCTCCCTTTGTCTCCGGCCCCTGAACATTCAGGACCCGGCACATGCCTGCGTGGTGCTATGGCGCCGGCAGGCGACCTGCTTGTGTGCAGATTTATGGCTGATGTCCAGCCTTATTCCCATGCCGCAGAAGGCAGGCTATCCGCCCGCACCCCTTTGGCATGCCTATGCGACATATACATGGCAGTGCTGACGGGCGTCCGCAAGCAAAACCGGCAGGGTCCCTCACGCGTGTGAGCAGCTAGTCTGTTGAAATTATTGCAACTTCCGGACGCTCGGGATCGGCACATTGCCGCGTTTGGGGCCGCGTTTGGGGCCGCGTTCGGGGCCGCGTTTGGGGCCGTATTCAGCGCCGGGCTTCGGCGCGGATTGGGGCCGCTCAGACCGCCTCGGAGAGGTCGGGGTTCTGGTCGGGCTGGGCCGCTTCGAGGCCGCTCAGGATGTTCCGCAACGCTTCCGGCTCGACGGGTTTGGACAGGTAGTCATCCATACCCGCGTCCAGACACCGCTGGCGATCCTCCGAATAGGCATTGGCCGTCAGTGCCACAACATGGACTGTGTGTCCGTCTGCACGCAGCGCCCTGGTGGCTTCGATGCCGTCCATTTCAGGCATGTGCATGTCCATCAGCACGATGTCAAACCGAGCCTGAGTATTGAGCGCCTCAACCGCTTCCTTGCCATTGATCACGCGAATGACCTCATGGCCATCACGCTCCAGTACGCTGACGGTCAGCAGCGCATTGACGTCATTGTCTTCAGCCAGCAGAACACGTCGACCGATGTCTGTCTGGTCGTCGAGCTGAGACGCAGCCGCCGACGCCCCATCAGGCGCGCCTCCTCCGGTCGCCGCAGATGGATCTGCGGTTTCACGGCCCAGGATTTCTGCATCATCCAGCAGCACACCCACCAGCGACTGGCGGCGTGCAGGCAACAACACATAGCCGTCCGCGGGCGCGTCGGCCCGTGACGTGGCGTCCAATGCGGCAGCCCGATCGCCGGCCAGAGAGGCCGCCAGAATGCGCAAGGCGGGACGTTTGGTCCTGATCGCTGCAACACCATCGCTGGTCAGTGTTTCCGCGTCGGCGATCAGCATGGTTGCGTCAGACAGCTGGGATGAGATCGGGTTTTGGGCGGCAACAAGTACAGCCGTGCCGCCGTGCTGGCGCACCGTTTCAGCAACGGCTTCCGCCTCATGGCCTGCAATTGCGACAGCGCATACGACCCCCCTGAGGCTACTGCTGTCGCCCAGCGGCCGGGGATCAGATATCTCAAGGGGGATGGAAATTGAAAACGTTGTGCCCTGACCGGGTGCGCTTTTGAGTGCGATTGAGCCGCGCATCGTGCTGATCAGTTTGCGGGAGATGGCCAGACCAAGCCCCGTGCCGCCGCGCCGCTGCGCGGCTGCAGCCCTGGCCTGTCGGAACTCTTCAAAGACAATCCGCTGGTCTTCCTCGCCCATGCCGATGACGGTGTCGATCACCTGTGCCTCAAGAACGGCCATGTTATCTGCGCTCTCAGGGCCGCGGCCACGCCTGAGAACCAGGGTAACGCCGCCGGTGTCGGTAAACTTGATGGCATTGCCAACCAGATTGGCAAAGACCTGATGCAGCCGCCCCTGATCACCGATGACGTGGGTTGGCAGCGTCGGGTCCACAACAGTGGACAGGCTGATGCCGCGCTGCTGGGCGCGTGGGGCGAGAAGTTCACCAAGTCCCTGCGCCATATCTTCCAGGCTGAAGGGTTCATGCTCAAGTTCGAGCCGTCCGGCTTCGATCTTGGAGAAATCGAGAATGTCATCGATCAGGCGCAGCAGGGCATGGCCGGACCGGCGCACCGCCTGAACATAATTTGCCTGCTCAGCCGACAGGGTGGTCTCGCTCAAAAGGGCGGAGATGCCAATGATACCATTCATAGGCGTGCGGATTTCGTGGCTGATCGTGGCCAGAAAGGCAGACTTGGCCTGATTTGCGTGTTCCGCTTCGTCGCGGGCCTGGGAAAGGGCGCGCTCGGTGTGCTTGCGCTCGGTGATGTCGCGGCCTGCGCATTGGATTTCAACCAGCCGGCCATGGGCGTCGCGGATGGGGAGCTCCTCCCAGCCGATCCACCGCCAGCCGCTGACCGTCTTGATGCGCTGATCAGTTCGGATGCGAAACTTTTGGCTGCCATCGGCACCGGGGGCCGATTGAACCGTCGGGGCCTTGCCGACCAGTCCCTCGCCGGTGCTGGCATCCACATGGGGAACGAAAGGCCGGCCCAGAGCCTGTTCGCGCGAAACGCCGAACGTGGCGCAGAAGACGTCATTCACGAAGGTCAGCTGGCCACGGGTATTGCGCCGGAAGATGATGTCGGCTTGGCCAGCCAGAAGTCCACGCAGCAAATGGGCTTCGCTGCGCAGGGCCACCAGTTCCCGGTACTCCGTTTCGAGGCCGGTGGCCTTTCGCGCAATGGCGCGGGTCCACGTCGTGGCACGGTCATACCATGCGCGCACGCGCTCAGCAGTTGTATGCCGTTGACGGCGTGAGGCCGGGCCGGAAGGAAGGCCGAATGGCATCTAGCAGTGACTCCAGAGGGTGGCAGCCCTCATAATGAGGGACTGACTAGACTTCCAGAGTGGCCGCATGGCACTGAAGATCGCGTTAATCAGCCCACAAATCAGGCGGATTTCCAGCAGATTTCTTGGTGTTCTGTCGAGAGGACCGCACGTGGGCGCCTAGGCGGCTGCAACTGCCCGGGCAGGCGCCCGGCGGAAGCTGAGCGCTTCAGCCAAATGCGCGCGGGTGACAGGGACGTCTTTGTTCCCATCGCCGCCATCGAGATCAGCCAGTGTGCGGGCAACCCTCAGGACGCGCACATAGCCGCGGGCGGACAACCGCAGGGTCTCAGCGGCCTTGTCCATCAGATCAAGGCCGGCCGTGTCGAGCTGAACCACCTGCTCCAGCAGTTGCCCGTCAGCCTGCGCGTTGGTTGTTACAGCGGCATCGCCGGTCAATGCCGCATAGCGCGACGCCTGCCGCGCCCGTGCTGCTTTGACCCGGGCTGCAATGGCAGCACTTGGCTCACCGGGCGCACCGTGGCGTAGATCTGCGGCGGCGACGGGCGGGACGTCAAGCTGGATGTCAATTCGGTCCATCAGCGGGCCAGAAACCCGCGTCTGATAGTCCTGGGCACATCGCGGCAGCCGACCGCAGGCCATGGCGGGCTCGCTGGCATAGCCGCAGCGGCAGGGATTCATCGCCGCCACCAGCTGAAAACGCGCCGGGTAGCTCACATGGTGGTTCGCCCGGGCAATGACGGCCGCGCCGGTTTCCAGTGGCTGGCGAAGAGCATCGAGCACAGGGCGGGCAAATTCCGCCAATTCATCCAGAAACAGCACGCCATTGTGGGCCAGAGATACTTCACCGGGTTTGGCCTTGATCCCCCCGCCCACGAGGGCCGCCATGGACGCGGAATGATGCGGTGCGCGAAACGGGCGGTCCGGCGTTAGCGCACCGCCCTCAAGGATACCCGCCACAGATGCCACCATGGCGACATCCAGCATTTCACGCGGACCCATAGGTGGCAGGATACCCGACAACCGACTTGCCAACATGGATTTGCCAGCGCCCGGCGGCCCGACGAACAGCAGATTGTGTCCGCCCGCGGCGGCAACTTCCAGCGCGCGCTTGGCCGTTTCCTGGCCCTTGATATCCGCCATGTCGGGCACGGCGCCTGATTGCGGCGGCGTCCCCTGGCGCGGAACCGGGAGCGTCTGTGTGCCTTTGATGTGATTTACAATTTCCAGCAGTGTGGCGGGGGCGATGATCTGCATGTCCCCGGCCCATGCGGCCTCTGGACCACAGGCGTCCGGACATACGAGCCCGCGGCCTGACGCATTGGCGGCAATGGCGGCAGGCAAGGCCCCGGTGACAGGCGCAATAGAGCCATCCAGGCCCAGCTCACCGAGAACGCACAGGCCGTCCATAGCGTCCTGCGGCACCACGCCCAGCGCCGTCATCAGCGCCAGGGCAATGGGTAGGTCATAGTGGCTGCCTTCCTTGGGGAGGTCGGCAGGTGCGAGATTGACAGTGATGCGCTTGGGCGGCATTGCCAGCCCGCTGGCCGTGAGGGCCCCGCGGACGCGTTCGCGGCTTTCGGCAACTGCCTTGTCACCCAGCCCGACGATGGTGAACGCCGGGACACCGGGTGATATCTGCACCTGGACGCCCACGTGACGCGCTTCAACGCCCTCGAACGCCACTGTATTGACCTGCGCCACCATAGGGTTGCCCTTCCCCTGTCGCCCCGCCTTCAGATGCCGTGATCATCCGTGTCCTGCATATGTTCTGCAAGCCGTGGTCAAATTGACAACTGAGTACGATTATCCCCAATCAACCTACCTATGGTAGAATATAACACGAACATTAAGGGAACGCACGTTCTTCTTTTGGGGACTGTCAGACGCCAAAATGGTTAACGCAGAACGCCCGTTTCCAGGCTTTGGAGACGCAAGCGGCATGGCTAAGCCCGCTTGGCTTCGATCACATCCCAGATCATGGCGGCGATGTTGGTGCCGTCGAAGCGCTCGATCTCGCGCAGGCCAGTGGGCGATGTGACGTTGATCTCCGTCATGTAGTCGCCGATGACGTCGATGCCGACAAAGATGAGACCACGGCGTTTGAGCTCCGGCCCGATGATGGCGCAGATCTCCCGCTCGCGGTCTGTCAACTTAGTTGCTTCCGGGCGTCCGCCCACATGCATATTGGAGCGGCTTTCTCCTTCCGCCGGGACCCGGTTGATGGCACCGGCGATCTCGCCATCCACCAGAATGATGCGTTTGTCGCCGGCGCGGACGGCAGGCAAATAGGCTTGTGCAATCAGCGGCTCGCGGAACATCTGGGTGAACATCTCCAGCAGCGATGCCATGTTCTCATCGTCCTGTTTGACCCGGAAGACGCCGGCACCGCCGTTGCCATAGAGCGGCTTCAGGATGATGTCGCCATGCGCGGCGCGGAAGGCCTTGATGTCTTCTTCGTTGGCGGAAATCAGGGTCGGCGGCATGACACCGTCAAACTCGGTGACAAACAGCTTTTCGGGCGCATTGCGCACATGGGTGGGATCATTCACCACCAGCGTGTGCGGGTGAACGTGATCGAGGATGTGGGTCGCGGTGATGTAGCTCATGTCAAACGGAGGGTCCTGGCGCATCAGCACCACGTCCACATCGCGCATGTTGGTGACAATCAAGTTGCCTTCAGTGAAATGGTCACCGGCCGCATCGCGCACTTCCAGGGAGCGCGTCCGGGCGAGCACCTTGCCGTCAGGCAGCGACAGATCCTTTGGCAGGTAGTAGGACAGCTCGTGGCCGCGCGACTGGGCTTCCAGTGCCAGGCGGAAGGTTGAATCGCCCTTGATGTCGATGGCCGCCACCGGGTCCATCTGAATTGCCACTTTGAGTGTCATGCGCCGCCCTACTCTGCCGGTTCTTGGTTGGTATCAGGTTCGCGCGGAATGTCGGGGCGGGCCCGCCCAAGGTCAATGGACAAAAGAAAGGTGGGTTCGCCCGATGCGCGTCAGTTGAGGCTCATGCGCAGCTTGTCGGCGCGCAGTTTGGCTTCGCGGGCTATGTGTCCACGCCCATCGGCCAGGGCCAGCTCCGCTGCACGGGCATAGGCCTTGCGGGCGGACATGAGACTGCCGGTCTCGCCATCCAGCCGTCCGCGCTCAAGCCACAGTGTGGCATCGCGCGGTGCGATCGCCGTCATCCGCGCAAGAATGGCATCCGCGCGGGCAACATCCCGGGCCTGGGTGGCTCGGGAGTAAATGTTGTTTTGCAGCCGTAACAAAACCGCGCGGGCCGAGACCGGAGCCAGCGCCCGCTCCAGATCGTCCTGGGTCGGTTCGCCGTCGTCGTCATCTTCAAGGCCCTGCACGCGGGCCAACAGCGACGTCACTGCGTCTTCGTCCAGCACCTGACCGCCTGAGAAGGGATCAATCATCACCGGCGGCGGACCGCCCTGCACCACGCCATTAAGGCGGACCAGAAAATGGCCGGGGAAATTCACCCCGGAGATGGCCCAACCATTCGCCCGGCCGGCATGAATGTAGAGCAACCCCAGCGATACCGGCAGACCGCGCTTGCGGTCGATCACCCGCACCAGATTGGCGTTGGCCATGTCGTCATAGGTCACCCGGTCACCGTCATAGCCGAAGTCTCCGGCGATAACATCTGCCAGCGCCTGGGCCTGGGCGCGGGTCCTGGCCGCGTCGCGGCGGACGGGATCAGCCGATCGGACGTCCGGGGTCTCAAGCGCCTCCGCGCGGGCTGCGACATCGCGGACGATGCGGTCCACATGCGCATGATAAGGGTCGAGCACGAGGTCCGGCATGTCGGCTGCGCCCAGTGCCAGGGCTGTGTGTGCCAGGTCCAGCGCATCGTCAGCCGCTTCGCCGGCCGCACGCAGAATTCGGTCAAGCTCAGGCGTCATGGAGGTCTGCCCCGCAGATGACTGGCGGCGCCGGGCGTCGGCGTCCCCTCGACGGGTGAATGATAGCGCTCTCATCGGATCGGCGCTAAGTCGCGGCTTTCAATTCCGCGATTTTGTGGCGCCAAAGACCGGGGGCCGGATGAGGCAGGCTGCTCGTAGGCAGGCGGCGTGTACTGATAGCTGGGTTCGCGCGCCGGCTGGGCGTAATACGCAGACTGGGTGCTTGCGGTTTCGATCGCCTCGGCATCTGCATAGTCCGAGATATCGGTACCTGTGCGCAGGGGCGGCTGACCGGTCAGGAGATCCGGCGTTTCGGCATTTTCAGCCAGCACATGTCCCTGACGCTCACCGGCGGGCTGCCGCTCAAGGGGGCGGGCGGCAGGCGCATTGGCCGGACGGGCATCGGCCATACGGCGGGGGTCATCGACGGTAATCGCATGCATGACAACACGCTTGACCCCATTGATGTCGCGCGCAGGGGCGGCGACCCGGTCGATCTCCCCTGCATCCTGCCCGATGCCCAACACATAAACGGAGCCGTTGGTGACGTCGGTTTCGTAGTTGATGTCGGAGATGCTGAAGTCGGTCAGCAGCCGGGCTGTTAGCTTGGTACTGATCCACCCATCCGCCGGCAGCGCTTCAAAGGTCGAGCGGTCCGCCACCTCAACCTCGTTGATGACTTCGCGCACACCGGGAATTGTCCAGGCGATCTTGCCGGCTTCCGCACGGTCCTCATTGTCTTCAACCAGGCCGGTCAACATCACACGGCCTTCCATCACGTTGGTGGACACGTCAGAGAACAGGCTGTTCTCGCTTTTGATCAGTCTGTCTGTGAGGCCGAGTTTAATCTCCGTATCATCAATCGCTTCGCCAATCGGCCGCTCCTGGAAGGCGGCGATGCCGGCGGTCGCGCCGGCGCCCACCGCCATGCCGATAGGGGAGCAGGCTGCCATTGCCAAGGCAGCGGCGACCGCGACGAGGATCGGAACGAAACGGGTTTTGGAGTTGCTCATTGGACATCACCTGAGACAATCGGCGCTTACAAAGCGCGTCAACCATGGAGCACCGCATGCAGCTCCGATTGGAGTTACACAACATGCGGCAGTGACCCCGCTCGCATGTAACTGCGCGCGGGTGATGGTTGCCCGAATTGACTAGTCCCTGGTGAGCGGCCGTCCTCGACCTGATGCGTCCCCGGCCTTGTTGTCCGGTGTCGGCAGGCCCGCAGTTCTTGCAGGCGCCGTGTCCACAACAACCGCCCCCTCTTCGTGAGGTGTTCCGGCGGCACCTTTAGCAGCGGCATCTTCATGCAACTGAT
Organism: Candidatus Phaeomarinibacter sp.; assembly: GCA_050042885.1. GTDB lineage: Bacteria > Pseudomonadota > Alphaproteobacteria > CGMCC-115125 > CGMCC-115125 > Pyruvatibacter. The sequence goes on along the minus strand of JBHJJF010000015.1, from coordinate 20,289 downwards.
TCGTTTTGGACGCTCAACTGGTACCACATCGCGCCAAATGTCGCGAGTATTGGATATCGATTCACAGGCGAAACGTTAACTGGCGGTCCACGCGTTTTGGATATGGCGTGGCCAGTGACCCGGCGCCAGCGCAATCACGTCAAGGCGCATGTCACAGCCGGCAAGATGTCCATTCCAACTGGGCAGCCATATTGCTGCGGCACTCAGACGCTGCTGCTGGCGGACCGATACAGCCGCCACCGCATCGTCAAGGGTCGCGCGGGCCTTCACCTCGACAACGGCAACCAGATTGCCGCGTTGCGCCACCAGGTCGATTTCACCCATCGGCGTGCGCAGACGTGTTGCGAGAATCCGATACCCCTTGAGACGCAACAGCCAGGCCGCAATCCGCTCAGCCCGTCGGCCCCGGGTCTCCGCGGCCTGGCGCGCATTGCCGCGTGCCTTATGGCGGGCGCCCGGCATCAGGAGGCATCATCCCGATCCACGAGCTCCAGCGCACGGGCATAGGCACGCTTGCGCGGGACGTTGAGGGCCTTGGCAACCTCGGCCGCTGCCCGGCTGGCGCTTTGGGACTGCATGGCGATCTGCAAGGCTGTGTCGAGCGCGTCATCATCTGCGGCCACCTGTGCAGGAGGGCCAATGACCAGCACGATCTCGCCACGCGGCGGGCCTTCTTTTGCGTAGTGCGCCGAGAGATCCGGCAGTGTGCCCCGCCGCACTTCCTCAAATCGTTTGGTGAGTTCCCGGGTCACAGCGGCATCGCGGTCGCCCAGTCCGTCCGCCAGTGCGGATAAGGTTGCATCAAGGCGTTTGGCGGTTTCGAGAATGACGAGCGTGGCAGGTACGGGCGCCAGCTCGGCGATTGTTTTGGCCCGCGCGCCCTGCTTGGCAGGCAGAAACCCCTGAAAAAAGAACCGGTCCGTCGGCAGGCCGGCAACACACAACGCGGCCAAAAGCGAGGACGGGCCAGGCAATGCAGTGATGGCGTGGCCCTCAGCAATAACATCGCGCACGAGCTTGTAGCCCGGATCCGAAACCAACGGCGTGCCCGCATCGCTTACCAGCACGATGGCCGCCCCGTCCGCCAGCTTGGTGAGCACGCGCGGGCGCATGCGCTCGGCATTGTGTTCATGGTAGCTCTCCAGCCGAGCCGAGATGCCGTGGATGGACAGCAGCTTGCTGGTCTCGCGGGTGTCCTCACACAACACAAGATCAGCCGCGGCCAGCGCATCCAACAGACGCAGGCTGACATCACGCGCGTTGCCGATCGGCGTGGCTGCGATATGAAGGCCGGGTGCAAGATCGCGTGGCGTGTTTGGCTGCCCGCCTGCCGCAATGTCGCCAGAACGCGGCTTTATGTCATTTTCAGATGTCATGCTGCCCCATAGGGTACGCAGACGATGCTAACAAGACTGGGCTGGCAAGAAAGCTGTTATCTGCGCTGCGACGCGTATATAGCTGCTCAACAGGCTTTGGTGAGTATTGATCGCCCCGACGCCGGGGCGGACAGGATGGGTTGGAGTGGCAGGGTTGGTGAATTCAGCAAAACAGGTTTCGTCAGGCGCGCGGCCGAGCGCGTCATCTGCACGCAGCATTCTCCGGGCGGGTTTGGCCACCGCTCTGGCGTTGGTGCTGGTGGCCTGCACAAGCTCCGGCGATAAACCTACGCCGCCGCCACAGGGACCCGCCGCCCCGGACGTGACAATCACGCCACCACCTCAAAACAACCCGGACCGCAATACCGCAGGCTTTTTGAAGCCCCGGCACCTGGATGCCAATGAACCCGTGCGCGTTGCGCTGCTCGTGCCACTGAGCGGCGGCGCTGCTCCGGTCGGCGAAGCCATGCTGAATGCAGCCCAGCTTGCCCTGTTTGAATTTGATGATCCCAACATCCTGCTGATCCCCAAGGACACCAGCGGTGATCCTGCGAAAGCCGCGCAGGCGTCGCGCGAAGCGATCAGCGAAGGGGCCGACATCATTCTGGGTCCGCTCTTTGCCAACTCTGTTGCCGCAGTGGCCGGACCAGCCCAGTCAGCGGGCGTCCCTGTGATTGCCTTTTCGACCGACCGCAATGTGGCCGGCGGGGGCGTCTATCTTTTGAGCTTCCTGCCGGAAGAAGACATTGAACGTGTCGTCGATTTTGCCGTGCTTGAGGGCCACCAGCGCTTTGCCGCCATGCTGCCCCAAAGCGAGTATGGCCAACGGGTGCGCAACCAGTTCGGCCAGGCGGTGATCGCCCGCGGCGCAGAACTGGCGGCAACCGAAAGCTACACGCCCACCACCGACGGCATGCTTGCCCCGGCGGAACGGCTCGCCCAGCTCAAGGACAATTATGACGTCGTGCTGCTGCCGGCCGGCGGCACCGAGCTTCAGGGCCTTGCGCCATTGTTGCCCTACTACGACGTCGACCCGCGTCAGGTGAAATTCATCGGGACGGGCCTTTGGGATGATCCATCGGTTTTGCGTGAGCCGTCACTCGTCGGGGGCTGGTTCGCCGCCCCCCCGCCTGAAACCCGCAATGCGTTTCAGGGCCGCTTTGAACGGGTCTTCGGCAGCAAGCCCCACCGCATCGCAAGCCTCGCCTATGATGCCATGAGCCTGTCGATTGCCCTGTCTGGGGGTGCGCCCGGGCAGCGCTACACTGTTTCAGAACTCACTGCCGAAGACGGCTTTGCCGGTATTGACGGCGTTTTCCGCTTTACACAGGACGGGCTCAATGAGCGTGGCCTGGCGGTCATGGAAGTGCGCCCGGGCGGCTTTGTGGTTGTGAGCCCGGCGCCGCAATCGCTCACTGGCGGACCGGTCTTCTAGAGCAATATCTCGCGCAGGATCGCATTCAGCACCGGGCGGCCCCTGGCCGTGACAGCCAGCTTATCCCCACCGGCCTTGAGAAGGCCGTTTGCGGCCAAGTCTTTGACAGATTCGTTGTCAACCAATTGATCGATCGGCGCAGGAAGCTGCGATTGAGCGACTCCGGATGAGAGCCTGAGACCCATCAAGAGGATTTCCACCGCGCGGTCCGGGTTATCCACATGGTCATCCACAGCCAGGCCATGGCCGTGGGCCTCGACCTGCGTCAGCCACCGCATGGGGTCATCATGGGTCTGGGTGGCAATCCATTGGCCGTCGACATGCAACCGGCCATGGGCGCCGGGACCTGCCGCCGCATAGGCGTCACCCTGCCAGTAAACAAGGTTGTGACGGCTTTCTTCGCCGGGCCGCGCATGGTTGGACACCTCGTAGGCCGCAAGCCCCGCAGCCTCACACAGCTCCTGGGTCACTTCGTACATTTCGGCACCTGTGTCTTCGGAAGGTGTCTGCAGGCGGCCTGCCTCATGACGGGCCGCAAAAGGCGTGCCCTCTTCGATGGTTAGCTGGTAGAGCGACATATGCCCGGCGGTATAGGCCAAGGCGTCTGACAACTCCCGCCGCCAGTCTGCCACCGTCTGGTGCGGCCGCGCGTAGATCAAATCAAACGATACGCGTTCAAAAGTATCGCGGGCAAGCGCCACTGCCGTCAGTGCTTCTCGGGCGGTGTGCAACCGGCCAAGCGCCTTGAGGCTTTTGTCGTCCATGGCCTGCACACCGAGTGACACCCGGTTGATACCCGCGGCCCGGTAGCCGCGGAAGCGATCCGCCTCGACGCTGGTGGGATTGGCTTCGAGCGTGATTTCCACGTCGGGCGCGATTGTCCACAGGCCGCTGATGGCATCCAGAATTGACGTTACAGTTGTCACTTCCATCAGGGATGGCGTGCCGCCGCCAAAAAAGATGCTGGAGACGGTCCGCCCCGGCATCCGCTGGGCCATGGTCGTCAGCTCGTGGATAAGGGCCTGCGCATAGCGTGCCTGATCGACACCCTGTTTGACGTGGCTGTTGAAATCGCAATAGGGGCATTTGGCCTGGCAGAACGGCCAGTGCACATAGACGCCAAAGGGCCGCTCCCCAGAAACGCCGCCAGCCTGGTGGTCAGCTCCTGTCGGCAAAGCAGGCGTCGATGAGCTGCTCGAAGGCGTGGGCGCGGTGGGAGATTGCATGTTTGGCTGCCGGGTCCATCTCGCCAAAGGTGATTTTGTGCCCATTGGGCTGGAAAACCGGATCATAGCCAAAACCGCGTGTGCCGCGTCCCGGCCAGACCAAGGCGCCGGATACGCTGCCTTCGAAGGTTTCTACATGACCGTCCGCCCAGGCCAGCGTGAGCGCGCAAATGAACTTGGCCCTCCGGTTGCCATCCGGCCCGCCATTCTTCTCGCACATCTCTTTTTCGACGCGCGTCATGGCCACCGCGAAATCGCGGCCGTCGCCGGTCTCAGCCCAGCGGGCGGAATAGATGCCGGGGTCGCCATCCAGAATGTCGACCGCAAGTCCGCTGTCATCTGACAGGGCCGGCATGTCGGCTGCCCGAGCCGCGGCCAGCGCCTTGAGTTCTGCATTGCCCGTGAATGTCTTTTCGGTTTCTTCAGGCTCTGGCAGGCCCAGCTCGGCGGCGGACACGGTCTCAACACCGAAGGGAGCCAGGAGATCGCGGATCTCCTTGACCTTGCCTTCATTGTGGCTGGCGACAACCAGCGTGCCGGCGTTGAAACGGCGATGGGGCATGGCTTAGGCCACCGCCTGCTTCTGCATCTCCACCAGATCGCGGATTGACGCTTTGGCGAGAACCATCAGGTCGTTGAACTGGGTTTCCGTGAACGGGTCGCCTTCTGCGGTGCCCTGAATTTCAACAATGCCGCCGGAGCCGGTCATAACGAAGTTGGCGTCCGTATCAGCTGTTGAGTCCTCGTCATAGTCGAGGTCAGAGACCGGCGTGCCGTTGTAGATGCCGCAGGAAATGGCCGCGACGTGGTCCTTCAAGGGAATGTCCTTGATCATGTCGCGCTCTTTCATCCAGCTGAAGCACTGATGCAGAGCCACCCAGGCGCCGGTGATGGATGCGGTGCGGGTGCCGCCATCGGCCTGGATCACGTCACAGTCGACGGACACCTGGCGTTCGCCCATGGCTTCCAGATCAACCACTGCGCGCAGGGAGCGGCCGATCAGGCGTTGGATTTCCTGGGTGCGGCCCGACTGCTTGCCGGCAGACGCTTCACGGCGCATGCGGTCGCCGGTTGCGCGCGGCAGCATGCCGTATTCAGCCGTGACCCAGCCGCGGCCTGAATAGCGCAGGAACGGCGGAACGCGCTCTTCAAGGCTGGCGGTGACCAGCACATGGGTATCGCCAAACCGCACCAGGCAGGAGCCTGCAGCGTGTTTTGAGAAACCCGGCGCGAAGGAAACAGATCGCATTTGATCGGGTCGGCGGCCGGACGGGCGCATGTGGGCTCCAGTGCTCTTGAAGGGGGCTTTGTGAAAAAGGCCGTGGTCGCTGGACCAGATGCCAGCAAGGTTGCGCACTTCCTATCGTCCGCGCCGCCTGTCGGCAAGGGATATGCTGGGAGCCACCCGAATGGCCGCATAATGACGGGGCGTCAGGGCGTTCCTAGATTTGACACCAATGGTGCCGTTTTGTCGCCTCATGTCTGTTCCCTCGGAGACGAACCCCTCCATGTCCGGCTTTACGGCAGATGGCCCAAATACACTGCTGGAACTCAATCAACGCTCGCGGGACGTGTTCCGCCAGCTTGTGGAGACCTATCTGGAAACAGGCGGGCCTGTCGGCTCGCGCACACTGTCCAAGAGCGGGCTGGTCAATGGGGCCTCACTGTCTCCCGCCTCAATCCGCAATGTGATGGCGGATCTGGAGGAAATCGGCCTTCTGTCGTCGCCGCATACCTCCGCCGGACGGATGCCGACGGAAGCAGGCCTGCGGCTGTTCGTGGATGCGTTGCTACAGGTGGGCGACCTCAGCGACGATGAACGCGCGGGGATCGAATCCCAGCTGACCGGATCAAACCAGGCAGTGGATGACGCCCTGGCGCAGGTCTCTCAAACGCTTTCCGGCCTGTCGCAGTGCGCCGGGCTGGTGGTGGCGCCGAAGCGGGAGGCGCGCCTCAAGCAGCTCGAATTTGTGCCGGTCTCACCAGGACAGGCCCTGGCTGTCATCGTTTTCGAAGACGGGCTGGTGGAAAACCGCATCATTGATACGCCTGTCGATATGCCGCCTGCGTCGCTCAGTATGGCGTCCAACTATCTCAATGCCCGCCTGAAGGGCCGCAGCTTCGGCGATGCGCAGCTTCAGGTGCGCCACGAAATCTCCGCCCGCAAGGCCGAACTGGATGCGCTGACCGCACAGGTAGTAGAGGCGGGACTCGCGGTCTGGTCCGGCACGGATTCTGTCAACGGCACGGCGGAGCGCTCCTTGATCGTGCGCGGACGCGGCAATCTGCTGGAAGATGTGCAGGCGCTGGAAGATCTCGAGCGCGTCCGCAAGCTGTTTGACGACCTGGAAACCAAGGAAGAGCTGCTGCAGCTTTTGACCGTTGCCGAGGAAGCCGACGGCGTACGCATCTTCATTGGCTCAGAGACGAAGCTGTTTTCCCTGTCAGGCTCATCCGTGATCGTTTCGCCCTACACCAATGCTGACAATGAGATCGTCGGTGTGCTGGGCGTGGTCGGGCCGACGCGGCTCAATTATGCGCGGGTGATCCCCATGGTGGACTACACCGCCCGGCTGGTAACTCAGCTTGTGAGCTAGCAGCAGACCTAAAGACTTCACAGACGGCACAACTACCCCTAGATAGCTGCCGTAATCGTTTCCTCGGGATGGTTCACAGGAGCGGCGGCTTGGCTTACAAGCGCCCCGACATTCCGATACTCCCCCATATTTCAGATGGTGACGTTCTGATGAGTGACCCCAAAGACCCGCAAGACCCCCAGAACACCCAGGAAAACCTGGGTACGCCAGAAAACCCGGCTGAAGACGCCGCGGCTCCTCAGGATGGTGCGGGCGAGACGCCATGGGCAGAGGGCGGTGAGCCTAAAACTGAAGCCGAGCTGGAAGCAGCAGCCGACGCCCTGCTGACACCGGACGCCCAGATTGCCGAGCTTGAGTCCCAGGTCAATGATCTGCGCGACCGGCTGCTACGCGCCGTGGCTGACGCCGAAAACACCCGCAAGCGTGCCGAGCGCGACAAGCAGGATGCCAGCAAATACGCCATGACGAGCTTTGCCCGTGACATCCTGAGCGTCGGCGACAATATGCGCCGGGCCATCGACACCCTGTCGGAAGAAGACCGCACCAGCGCGCCGGAGCCCGTCCGCAACCTCATTGAGGGCGTCGAGATGACCGAGCGGGAATTCCTCTCGGTGATGGAGCGCCACGGCGTCAAGGCCATCAACCCGCATGGCGAAAAATTCGACCCCAATCTGCATCAGGCAATGTTTGAAGCGCCGGACCCGTCAAAGCCCGCCGGCACCGTTATGGAAGTGGTCGCCACCGGCTACGTGATTGGTGACCGCCTGCTGCGCCCCGCCATGGTGGGTGTCTCCAAGGGCGGCCCCGCCGCCGCGCCGCAACCCGCTGCTGAAGCTGCACCGGAAGCCCCTGCTGACCCGGCGCCTGAGGCAAGTGACCTGGACAAGCCAACGCCGGGCTCAACGATCGATACCAAAGCGTAAGGCTCCCGGGCTTTCACGACATGCAAAAGGCCAGCTGTGAAGCTGGCCTTTGCAGTCCCAGAAACCGTTGGCAATGAACATTAGTCACGCGGTCGATCGGCGGCGGATCAAGATTGGTCTGTGCCATTCGCACGGAAATTTGCGCTCGATGCTCCAACGCGAAGCCTATCGCCAGACATAAAATCCGCCACGAAGTAGTACGTTTCGAGTTCATCGCCCGGCGCTGCAAACCATGAACATTGCGGATCATCATGAGGCTGAAACCCTATTGCATTGACTAGGGATCGAATGTGGCCGGCATTGTCGAAATTCAAGGCCGTGTCCACAAAGTTCACACCTTCAAACACGATAGAAATCTCTTCGCCAGTACCAGTGAACGTGTCTTGGGAGTAGTCTTTCGTCGATCCCAGAAGATGCCAGACGACCTTTTTTTCCATGTAGTGGATACTTACGTCAGCAGTGAAAAAGTCATTGTGAAGATCAAAGTAATTCCGGCCATCAAATATAGTGATTTCTTGTTGTATCTGAAAATCCAATTCCATTTTTCCGACCTCAAGGCTTCATCGTTCTTTCAAATTCAGATCGAACCTCATAGAACCCGCAAAGTATCGCAATCGTTCACCAACTGGATGTTGCGGAAGTCGGCGGTGCCTGGAATGCGCTGGAACAGGCTGTTGGCGATGAACCAGACGCGGACGACGCGTTCCGGCGGCTCGCCCATATACTGCATATAATCCGTGTACAGATTTCTGGTCTCGCTCAGCCATTTCTTCAGATCGCCTTCGCCTGAGCGGACGACAACGTGGAACTCGCGGTCCTTCCAGGTGGGCAGCGGACACCAATATGCCTTGCCCACGGGCATGTCCTTGCTCCAGTAGTAGGTGATGTCGCGGCCGTTCTCGAACTCCACAGCAATCGAGATGTAGTCGTGGCTGGCGGCGGTATCTTCCGGCAGGGCTGAGGGTATGGCATCCACTTTCCAGTCCCAGGAAATTTCTGTCTCCGGCGTCAGCTCAAACGGTGTTTCTTTTTGCAGGATGCCGACATTCTGATCGGTGTGGCAGTGAATGCAGGCATGCCCGCCTCCATCACCATCGCCTAATTGCTCCGTATAGATATTATTCTGGCCGAGGAACCACAGATGGTTCCAGCCCTCAGGCGGCGTGTCCGGGGCCGCCAGCCGCGCCGTTTCCTTTGCCACAAGGCCGTTGACGTCTCCTGCCTCTGGCCCTGCCGCCGCCATGGCCGCGAGCCCGTCTGCGGCACTGGTGCGCCAGCGAATGGCCAGCACCGTGAACTCGCCATCTGCGCCTTCATAGGCGTTCAGGTCCGGCATCATGCGGCCGGTTTTTTCTGAAAACTGTCCGGGGAACTGCCCGCCGAGATAGAGACGCCCGCCGGTCGCACCCGTGTCCGACGCCTTGACCGTCATGCTCTCGCGGGTGCCGTTGAACACGTTGCCGGTCTCCCCGACCCGGCCCCACACCTGGAACTGCGGCCCGACCCAGATGTCCAGCCCCCGGCTCAGCCACAGCCGCCCGACCGAGAGCAATGTCACTTCATCGCCGTCCTCCAGAACAATGTCCGTGGACGTCCACGGCATGCGCGACGGCGGCAGATCAATAAAGGCCGCTTCGGCGATCTGGTCCGCTGCCGCATCAATCAGCGGCTGCGCCTGATCGCGAAAGTCGTCGCCCGATAGGGGCGCTTCGGCCTTGCCGTGCTTGGCGACATAGCGCCAGCGTTTGAAGGCCACGCCCAGATCATGTGCCACACCCATTTGTCTCTCCCCGTTCTGCTTTGCCGAAAAGCCTAGATGATCAGGGGACGGATTGCATCAGGGCTCGGGCACCCGCCTAAGTGTCAGGTTGATGCGACCGCCGGCCTTCAGCAGTGTGGATGTGTTGGGGAACACCCGGTCGATGCCGTGATAGGCGAGCCGGTTGTCGCCACCGATGAGGAGCACGTCGCCGGAATAGAGCTTGAAGCTCTGGGTCTTGCCTTTGCGTTCCAGTCCGCCGAGGCGGAAGGTGGCCGTGTCGCCTAGGGAGACGGAGAGGACGGGAGCGTCCAACGCCTCCTCGTCTTCATCGCGGTGCAGGCCCATGCGGGCCTTGTCAGTGTAGAAATTGACCAGACAGCATTCAGGCGGGGCCGGGTAGCCGGTGACCTCGTCCCACAGATCCAGCAGCATCTTGGGGATGGCGGGCCAGGGCTCGCCGGTTTCCGGGTGGGTCGGCTGGTAGCGATAGCCCGACCGGTCCGACACCCAGCCCAGCGGCCCGCAATTGGTCATGCGCACAGTCCACGGCTTGCCGGTGCGCGGCATGGTGGGAGTGTAGAGAGGCGCCGTGCGGGTGACCGCGCGCACCGCATCAAGCAGCCTCCACTGGTCGCTGGGCTCGAGCGCGCCGCTGACAAGAGAGATCCCCGGCGCGATGCCGAGCTCTGACAAACCCGCTGTCAATTTATCACCCCGTCAAGCGCTGCAAGTCCGAATGCAAGTGCAGCCGGTGCCAGGGTTGCCGCAATCGCGAGGGCAGCCAGCGGAAGGGCAACCCGGTTGAGGCTGCGTATGGGAAGTAGGCACCCGATGCCGCTGAGCACCAGAATGGCAGGCAGGACGAACAGAAAGACCGGAAAGACGTTCATCAGATACGAGTCCGGTGTCCCCGGGACGGCAGCGACGCCAATGATGAAAGACAGAAAAGCCATCGGAAAGGCTGCAAGCCCCAGCACCAGTCGCAAAGCGGCCCATTTGCCGGATTTCGGTGTTCCTGACGGGTCACTCATGGGGCGATTCATGGAATCAGGCTCGATTCACAGTAGAATTATGGAAAATTGGCCCTGAATTCAGGCCTGCGAGTGTTGCAGTGCACCCGCCCCCTACTTATATACCGCCCTGACGTTGCGGGTCTTTTTGGCCACGCTTTTTTGTAGGTTCAACACGAGGGGACCTGCAGGACCTGACGTTTGCTGTTTAGGCGCGTATAGGTCCCGCAACACGGATGCAGTCCGGTGCTTGATTTCAAGGCCGCAGCAGTCCGGGTCCGCCTAAAGTAACGTGGAGACGAAGATACATGGCGAAAGTCATCGGCATTGACCTTGGCACGACAAACTCGTGCATCGCGGTCATGGACGGGTCAAACCCGAAAGTAATTGAAAACGCGGAAGGCGCGCGCACGACGCCCTCCATGGTGGCCTTTACCGCAGACGGCGAACGTCTGACGGGCCAGCCGGCCAAGCGCCAGGCGGTCACCAATCCTGAAAACACCCTGTTTGCGATCAAGCGCCTCATCGGCCGCCGTATCAACGACCCGACGGTGAAGAAGGACAAGGGCATGGTGCCCTACTCCATCGTCGAGGCGGACAATGGCGCGGCCTGGGTTGAAGCCCATGGCGAGAAATATTCGCCGCAGCAGGTCTCGGCGTTCATTCTGCAGAAGATGAAGGAAACCGCCGAGAGCTATCTTGGTGAAACCGTCGAGCAGGCCGTAATCACGGTCCCGGCGTATTTTGACGACGCCCAGCGCCAGGCCACCAAGGATGCAGGCAAGATCGCCGGCCTTGAAGTGCTGCGCATCATCAACGAGCCCACCGCAGCCGCCCTCGCCTATGGCCTGGACAAGGCCGACGGTCAGACCATCGCGGTCTATGACCTTGGTGGCGGTACTTTTGACGTGTCGATCCTCGAGATCGGCGACGGCGTCTTTGAAGTGAAGTCCACCAATGGGGACACGTTCCTCGGCGGTGAAGCCTTCGACATGCTTCTGGTCGATTTCCTGGCTGACGAGTTCAAGAAGGAAAACGGCATTGACCTTAAGGGCGACAAGCTTGCCCTGCAGCGCCTCAAGGAAGCCGCTGAAAAGGCAAAGATCGAACTGTCCTCGGCCACGCAGACGGAAGTGAACCTGCCGTTCATCACCGCTGATGCATCCGGCCCCAAGCACCTGACCATGAAGCTGACCCGCGCCAAGCTGGAGCAGCTGGTGGACAAGCTCGTGCAGCGCACGGTTGACCCGTGCAAGAAGGCGCTGGAAGACGCAGGCCTCAAGGCATCAGACATCGATGAAGTTGTTCTGGTAGGCGGCATGACGCGTATGCCGAAGATCCAGGAAGTTGTTGAAAAGTTCTTTGGCAAGGAGCCGCATAAGGGTGTGAACCCGGATGAGGTTGTCGCCATGGGTGCCGCCATTCAGGCGGGCGTGCTGCAGGGCGACGTGAAAGACGTGCTGCTGCTCGACGTGACGCCACTGTCTCTCGGCATCGAGACGCTGGGCGGTGTGTTCACACGCCTCATTGAGCGCAACACGACGATACCCACCAAGAAGGCGCAGACCTTCTCCACCGCTGAGGACAATCAGAGCGCGGTGACGATCCGCGTGTTCCAGGGCGAGCGTGAAATGGCGGCGGACAACAAGATCCTCGGCCAGTTTGACCTTGTGGGCATTCCGCCCGCACCGCGCGGCGTGCCGCAGGTGGAAGTGGCGTTCGACATTGATGCCAACGGCATCGTCAACGTGACGGCCAAGGACAAGGCCACCGGCAAGGAACAGGCAATCCGCATTCAGGCATCGTCCGGTCTGTCAGATGCTGACATCGACCAGATGGTGAAGGACGCGGAAAGCCACGCCGAAGACGACAAGAAGCGTCGCGAAACGGTTGAGGCCCGCAACGGTGCGGAAGCTCTGGTCCACTCCACTGAAAAAGCGCTGGAAGAAAACGGCGACAAGGTGGATGCGGAAACCAAGGGCGCCATCGAGGCGGCCATTGCTGAAGTGAAGACCGCGCTTGAAGCCGAAGAGGCTGACCCTGAGCTCATCAAGACCAAGTCTGAAGAGCTGGCGCAGGCTTCCATGAAGCTGGGCGAAGCCATGTATGCGGCCAGCCAGGCTGAGCAGGCCAGTGCTGACGCAGCAGCAGATGCTGCGGCGGAAGCCGCCGACAACCCGGCTGGCGACGATGTGGTTGACGCCGACTTCACCGAAGTCGACGACGAAAACAAGAAGGACGGCACGGCGTAGCACGCTGGCCGGTTCCAACCATGTGGGCTCGGCATTGATCTAAACGGTCATGCCGGGCCCTCTTGGTGGGCCCTTCCAAAGCGTTCCGCCTACGGAATATCACGCTATGTCAAAGCGCGACTTTTACGAGGTTCTGGGTGTCCCGCGCGACGCAGATGGCGCGGCGCTAAAATCTGCTTTCCGTAAGCAGGCGAAAAAATTTCACCCGGACCAAAACCAGGACAATCCTGAAGCCGAGACCAAGTTCAAGGAATTGAACGAGGCCTACGATGCGTTGAAGGATCCGCAGAGCCGGGCAGCCTATGACCGCTTCGGCCATCAGGCGTTTGAAAATGGCAGCCCGGGTGGTCCCGGCGGGCCGGGCGGGCCGGGCGGGCCGGGCTTTGGCCAGGACTTCGCGTCCTCCATGTCAGACATCTTTGATGATCTGTTCGGCGAGTTCGTTGGCGGTGGCCAGCGCGGCGGCGGACGCCGAGGTGGGGGGCGTACCCGCGGCGCTGACCTGCGCTACAATATGGAAATCAGCCTCGATGAGGCCTTTGAAGGCAAGACGGCGCAGATCAAAGTGCCGACCGCCGTCACCTGTGAAGTCTGCAACGGTTCCGGAGCCAAACCGGGTACGTCGCCCACCACCTGCCCCACGTGTCATGGTGCCGGCAAGGTCCGCGCGTCACAGGGCTTCTTTACGGTTGAACGCACCTGCCCTACCTGCGGCGGGCGCGGCGAGGTCATTCAGGACCCGTGCGAGGCATGCCACGGGTCGGGCCGCATCGAAAAAGAGCGCACGCTGCAGGTCAATATTCCCTCAGGCGTTGAAGACGGCACGCGCATTCGCCTGTCCAATGAGGGCGAAGCGGGTGCGCGGGGCGGACCGTCAGGGGATCTCTACATCTTCCTGTCGATCAAGCCGCACCAGTTCTTCCAGCGCGACGGGGCTGATCTTTTCTGCCGCGTACCTATTTCGATGCCGACGGCAGCGCTTGGCGGCGAGATTGAGGTGCCCTCCCTCAAAGGGGCACGCGTCAAGGTCAAGGTTCCTGAGGGCACCCAGAGCGGCAAGCAGTTCCGCCTCAAGGGCAAGGGTATGCCGGTGCTGCGCTCGGCACAGCATGGTGACCTCTACATTCAGGTGAATGTGGAAACGCCCGTGAGTCTGACAAAGAAGCAGAAGAAACTGCTTGAGGAGTTTCAGGACGAATCGACAGACAAGACAAGCCCTGAGTCTGAAGGCTTCTTTTCTCGGGTGAAAGAGTTTCTGAACGGGGCCAGCAGCTGACGCTGGGTTCTAGGCCGTCAGGCGATCACGTTCAAGTTCTTCATGCATAATGCAGTCGTGCGGCAACAGAACCTTGATCTCGGTGCCCACTCCGACTTTGCTTGAGATGCGCAGGGACCCACCATGGGCTTCGGCGATGGCGCGCGACAGTGGCAGACCAATACCGGCGCCGTGATGTTCGCGGCGGAAAGCGTTTTCGACTTCTGCAAATCCGCGCTCAAGCCGCCGGACGGTTCGCTCATCCATACCCTCGCCGGTGTCCTTGACCAAGAAGCCGATATCGCCATTTGGCAATTTGACGGCTTCGACATTGATGTGCCCGCCCTTGGGTGTATGACGAATTGAATTGGCCAGCAGGTTGATCAGGATCTGGCGCATCATTCGGCGGTCGACGTTCACCCGGGTTTCGGCAATCGAAGAGTGAACATGATTGAGGCCAACCGCTGCACAGGCAGCATTGTCCTTCAGCATTTGGATGGCGTCTGTCATCAGGTCGCCCAAGCAGCATGTTTCCGGATGCGGTGTGACATCCCCGGACTCGATGCGCGTCAGGTCCAGAAGGTCATTGATCAGCTCCAGCAGATGGTGCCCGGAATCATGAATGCTGGAGGTGTATTCGTCATATTGTTCATGCCCCAACGGCCCAAACACTTCCTGCTGCATCAGTTCCGAAAAACCCAGGATTGCGTTGAGGGGTGTGCGAAGCTCATGACTCATATGCGACAGGAACCGCGTCTTGGCGCGATCCAGCTCAACAGCCTTTTGGCGGGCCGCATTCAGGTCAGAAATAATTTTTGCGTTTTGTTTGAGTTGCTTTGACAGAGCGACGTTGGTTGCATGCTCGAGCTCCATGGCCCTTTGGGCTTCCGCCCACCTACGCCAGCCAAACCAGGCAAAGCCAAAAAAACTAATGATGAAACCTGCTGGCAATTGATGGAATACCCAAGAGCCGCCGAAGTGCTCCACCATAGCGTGCCATTGCGCATCCAGACTGTACCGCGTCGTGGCAACAAAGCCCAGAACACAAAAAACTGTGAGTACGGCTGCGTCACGGCGTGACCTGGTTAGGAACCGGCCGACCCGCCGCGCTATGGATGACATGTGTGTGAGATAAGAGAACAACGCCGAAAACGCCCCGGTAGTGAATGGTCTTTCACGAGATTTATCTCCATTCCCCAAACAATCTGTTAAACATCGAATTATCTCGTTTTGATGGTATCTGGTTGCATCGCCTTGGCTTATGCCAGGCCACGCTTTGCTCTGGCGAAACGGCCTGATACAACCCGGCAGACCTTGGGTAATGCGCTGTGCATCGCCCCTAAAATTGGACGACTTTCATGTCACCGCTTCGCATTGCTGTTACCGGTGCCGCCGGCCGTATGGGCCGGGCTCTGTTGACCGCCATTCATGAGACCGACGGGTGCACGGTGGCAGGCGCGATCGAACGTGAGGGCTATTCAGACCTTGGCGCCGACGCCGGTTCGCTTGCCGGGCTCGGCGAAGTGGGTGTGCCGCTCAGCAGCGACGCGCTGGAGGTATTTGCCGCCGTCGATGCCGTCCTTGATTTCACCGCGCCCGATGCAACGGTTGCCTTTGCTGACCTTGCCGCGCAGGCCCGCATCGTGCACGTGATCGGCACAACGGGCTTTGGGCCGGAGCATGAAACACGCCTTGAAGCGGCATCACGACACGCGACGCTGGTGCGTGCAGGAAACATGTCGCTGGGCGTCAATTTGCTGACCGCCCTGACCAAGCGTGTTGCTGAGGCGCTGGATGCAGACTGGGACATCGAGATTGTGGAGATGCACCACCGGCACAAGGTGGATGCGCCATCGGGAACAGCCTTGATGCTCGGCGACGCGGCCGCTGCAGGACGCGGTATCAAACTGGGTGATGTCGCAGACCGCGGCCGGGATGGCCAGACCGGCGCACGTAAGCGCGGCGACATCGGCTTTGCGGCCTTGCGCGGCGGGTCCGTCGTTGGGGAGCACTCGGCGATTTTTGCAGCGGAGAAAGAGCGCATCGTTCTCACACATGTTGCTGAGGATCGGTCGATCTTCGCACGCGGGGCTGTCAAGGCGGCCCTGTGGGGACAGGGCAAAGGCCCCGGCAGTTTCGACATGCTCGACGTTCTGGGCCTGTCCGACTTTTAGACATACCGCACCTACTTCAACAGGAGACGCATCGTGGCTCACACGCTGGTTTTGGTCCGTCACGGCCAGAGCGAATGGAACAAGAAGAACCTTTTCACCGGCTGGCGCGATGTCGAGCTGACAGAACAGGGCCGCAAGGAAGCCGCCGAAGCGGGCGAGCTGATGAAGGCCGCAGGGCTCACGTTTGACGTGGCCTATACGTCCGCTCTCAAGCGCGCGCAGGAAACAAACAAACTGGCGCTTGCCGCGCTTGGGCAAAGCGACATCCCCGTGATCGAGGACGAAGCGCTAAACGAGCGCGACTATGGTGACCTTGCCGGTCTCAACAAGGACGATGCACGCGAAAAATGGGGCGAAGAGCAGGTGCATATCTGGCGCCGCGCTTTCGACATCCCCCCACCTGGTGGGGAAAGCCTCAAGATGACAGCTGACCGGGTGTTGCCTTACTTCGATGCCGAGATCATGCCCAAGGTGCTGGCCGGCACACGCGTTCTTGTTGCTGCTCACGGCAACTCGCTACGGGCGCTGGTGATGCAGCTAGATAATCTGGGTCCGGATGAAATTGTTGAGGTCAATATCGCGACCGGTGTGCCCATCGCCTATGAGCTGGACGACGATGGCAAAGTCCTGTCGAAGCAGGTTCTGGCAGACCGCACCTATTCCTAGGCTGCCCGCGAACGGGATCAGACCGGTTGAGGGGTTTCCAGGCCCAGCAGCCCCATGCCGTCCCGGCGGCGGGCCTGGGCGGCGCTGAAGGCATCGGCAAAGCTTTCGCGTTCTTCCTCCGGCAGGAATTTTCCGACCTCAACCCAGACGTCGCGGGACTTGAGGCGCAGGGTTCTTCCACGTGCCGATACTGTCATGCGGGCCTGCGCCCAGGTGGGCTCCAAGCGCCAGCTTTGCACGCGACCTGAGGGGTGTACGCGCTCAATGGTCAGGGCTTTGTCTGTCAGGCGCACATGCTCGACCATGCGGCCGGCCCGGTAGGTCATGCGAAAGGCGAGATAAATCAGGGCGACATCAAGCCCGAAGAAGCCGAAGACCGGCCAGGCACCCATAAGCAGAAAAGCGCCGCCGGCCACAAAGCTTATAACGCCGATCAGCATCATCACTGCCAAGAACCCCTTGGGTGGCAGGGACCGGTGGGGATGCAGGACTGCATCGAAAAAGACATGTTCTTTCTGGGCGTCGCTCATAACACCCAAGCTAGAGCGATGCACCTGCGGCTGCCAAGCGGATGCGGCCAGATGACGCAAATTGCTATGGCGCCGTTTTAGGCATCAGGTAAAGTCCGGCCGCATGAAACCAGCTGTTCGCGAAGAGCTTTTCCGCCGCTTTCAGGAAAAGAGCCCCAACCCAGAAACCGAGCTTGAGTATTCAAGCACCTACACCCTGCTTGTCGCCGTCGTGCTGTCCGCACAGGCAACCGACATCGGCGTGAACAAAGCCACGGGACCGCTGTTTGCGGTGGCTGACACGCCGCAAAAGATCGTCGCGCTCGGCGAAGCGAAGGTGCGCGACTACATCAAGACGATCGGTCTTTATCGCAACAAGGCCAAGAACGTGATTGCCCTGTCCCGGCAGCTGATCTCACAGCATGGGGGCGAGGTTCCACAAGATCGTGAGGCGCTGGAAGCCCTGCCCGGTGTTGGGCGCAAGACCGCCAATGTCGTTTTGAATGTCGCCTTCGGCGAAGACACCATGGCCGTGGATACCCATATCTTCCGCCTGTCGAACAGGCTGGGTCTGGCGCCGGGAAAGACCCCGCTGGAAGTGGAGCTCAAGCTCCTCAAGCGCATTCCCAAGCCCTACATGCAGCACGCGCATCACTGGCTGATCCTGCATGGGCGCTATATCTGCAAGGCCCGCAAGCCGGACTGCCCGTCCTGCTATGTGGCTGACCTATGCAGCTTCAAGGCAAAGACAACCGCCGAGACGGCACCGGCACCCAAGGCGAAAGCCAAAACAAAATCAAAGAGCCGGGCGAAGAAGAATACCGCCGGCTAAGCGCCCGGCGTGTTCACCACTTGGCGCAGGCACGGCCCAATGGGGGCCGCACCCCCCTGAAGTTTGCGGGCATCCAGATGGCTGGATTTTACTGTGCCGTCTTCGTCCGGGTAGAAAATGACAAGTAAGGCGCAATTGCTGCCGGAGTACCGCCAGATACGCGCTTCGCCGTCACTGCCGTCAAATGCCGGGGACCCAAGATGCTGCCGAACGGTCTGTGGCGGCACACCAATGAGGCTTTGCGGGTCGGGTGCGGCCCGCAACACAGCAGTGCGGGCGGGCTCGGGGCTTACTAACGAACTTTGGCCATAGCCGGCCTGCGGCCCACAAGACGAAAGCGTGGCGGTGGCCACCAGACCCAGGGTCAGAGCAATAACGGGTTGTCTCAGCATCGCGGTGTCGTCGGCCTTATGGGGTCAGATTGTGTCATGTTGCCTCTGGGAGCGAGACGTCCCGCACCATGATTCCCTGCAGCACATGCACCATAAAGGCGGTGCCGAAGAGAGGCACGAGAATATTGACAATCGGGATGGCAAGGAGGGCCGCAACTGCCATACCGGCCAGAAAGACCCGTCCGGAATGGCGCTTGCGCAACTGCTTTATCTGATCGGGTGCATAGTGGCGCACGGCGGCTGCCTCAAAGAACTCCCGCCCGAGCAAAAACCCGTTCACCACCAAAAATATTACAAAGCCAAGGCCCGGCAGCAGGAACACCAGCGGCAGGGCCAGCAGGGTGACGGCGAGCAGCACGAACAGGCCCTTGATGCCCAGCGAAATGCCCTCGACGATACCTTGCTTGCGTGGGCCGATCCGGTCTGGAAAATGCCGTTCTTCAACCGCTTGACCCACCTCGTCCAGAAACAGAGGAATGAAGATCGCGGTGACCGGGACCACCAGAAAAATCAACCCGATGACGACGATGGCGTCGATCAGCACATCAATGACGGCGTCCGCCCATGGGATGCCAAGATTGGGGATGAAGCCTGTCCCCCACAGGCCCACAGCACCCAGGGTCACGAGCAGCAGCAGCGTCATTCCAAGCGAACGCCACAGAATGCTGCGGAATGGTTTGGAGAAGATCTGCGACAGGGTTTTGCCGAATGCACCAATCATGAGGCGCGCACCTTGCCCCATCTTTTGGGCGGGTAAAAGGCACGATATCTGACGGGTAGCGCCGGGCTGTTGCGGATTCTATAGTCGCGCTCCTTTCGCCTTTGTTGGATACATCCAGGTCGTCTTGGTCGCCAGGCACCCAGCCCTCCAACACTTCTCCACACCCCTCGCATACAAGTGAGTTTTGGCTGATGAGCGCCCCTGAATTTCACGTTGTCGGACTTGGCAACGCAATTGTCGATGTCCTGTCCCACGCAGAAGACGACTTTCTGGTCGCCAACGGCATTGAAAAGGGGGCGATGACCCTCGTTGATGAGGCCCGTGCCACCCAGCTTTATGATGCTCTGGGGCAGACGGTACAGGTCTCCGGCGGGTCGGCGGCCAACACGATCGCCGGCATCGGCTCCCTGGGCGGCAAAGCGGCCTTCATCGGCAAGGTCCGCAACGACCAGCTGGGCACGGCGTTTACCCATGACATCCGGTCGCTCGGGGTTGCCTTTGACACCGCCGCCGCTGACCGTGGCCCAGCCACCGGGCGCTGCCTGATCGTGGTGTCGCCGGACGCCGAGCGTTCCATGAGCACCTATCTGGGCGCGGCCCAGGACCTGACGCCTGATGACGTGGACGTGGAAGTCATCTCCAAATCCGCCATCACGTATCTTGAGGGCTATCTTTGGGACCCGCCAGCGGCCAAAGAGGCCTTTTTGAAAGCCGCCAAGGCCGCCCATGACGCCAACCGTCTTGTGGCGCTGACCCTGTCGGATTCCTTTTGTGTGGACAGATACCGCGATGAATTCCGCGATCTGGTCAAAGGCAATGTGGACATTCTCTTCGCCAACGAAGACGAAATCCTGTCGCTTTATCAGGTCGAGACCTTTGACGAGGCTCTGCAGGCCGTTCGGGGTGAGTGCAGGGTCGCCGCCCTGACCCGGTCAGCGGCCGGGTCGGTTGTGGTGGTCGACGGTGAAATTCATGTGGTGGACGCAGAGACGCCGACTGCCCTTGTGGACACCACCGGTGCCGGGGATCAGTTCGCCGCCGGCTTCATGTATGGCTGGGCGACCGGTCGCTCTCCGGTTGACTGTGCTCGCATGGGGGCGATCTGCGCATCTGAAGTCATTTCGCATATGGGCCCGCGTCCGGAAGTAGCGTTGTCCGA
>JBHJJF010000014.1:0-19941 GCA_050042885.1 Candidatus Phaeomarinibacter sp. | reverse complement strand
ATTCTTAGACGAGATCATGGCCTGCAGATTGATCATCTTGGCCTCTGCGTGCCGGACACGCAGGCCGGCATTGCCGAGATCGAGAAACGCACGGGCGCCCGGGTCTTCATTGACGATCCGGAGCCCGGGCAATGGTACTGGAGTGGCGTCATCCCGATTGCCGCTGACAGCTATCTGGAGATTGTCGGCCCCAATCCCCACTTCCATGCCAAGCATCCGATGCGAACCCTGACCGAGCAGTTGTCGGGGCCTACGGTTTTCTTCTGGTACATCGCAACAGATGACATCGAGGGCCTGGCACAGCAGGCAAAGCAAGCGGGGGCGGTGATCGAGAACATCGAATGGGTCAATACAGATGATGCGCACCCGGAGCACAGCCGCTATGGCCGGGCCTTCCTCGGGCCGGGTTTCGTGCCGCAAAAGCCGTGCGTCATCCAGTGGGACCGGCACGTGCTGCGCAAGGGTGTTGAAGGAGCCACGCCCGAATGCGAGATCGTTTCACTCGATCTCTCCCACCCAACCGCAGATGCCGCCAACCAGGCAATGGAAAAGATGGGTATCGATGCACGCCTGAACCCAGGCCCCTCCAGATTTCGTCTCGAGATTGCCTGCCCCAAGGGCAACGTTGTGTTCGATAACCCCGGCTGGAACTAGGCCCCTTCGAGTGAGGGACGCACCAATGCAGGGGAGCAACGAAGCCGTGCGACCAGCAGATGACCAATCATTCAAGAAAGGTGCATTATGAGCCTCACCACGCAGATTATTCGCAGAGGCGGCAGCGTCCTCGACCATATAGGTCTGGGCGTGCGTGAGATGACTGAGGGCTGTGACTGGTTCCAGCGCCGCACAGGTGTCCAGCCGTGGGTCATACCTGAAGAAGGAGGCGATGTGGGTGTACGGAGCGGCATCGCGCTTCTGGGCGAAGGGCCACATTCGATCGAGATCGTCGCGCCCGATCCAGCCGCCAGCGAGGAGAACCCCCTCGTCCAAAGACTACGCGCGCTCACCGAACCGCGGCTTCAGTTCTGGTATATCGCCGTCGAGGACATTGTTAGATTCGACGCGGACGTCAGGGCGTCTGGGCTGCCATTTCTCCTCACGCCGCAAAGCCACCGCAGCGGCGATGGTGCCTACGAGTATAAGCGCGGGTTCTTCGGCGTGCCGGACATGCGCCAAAAGGCCTTCGCTGTTCCCTTTGTAATCCAATGGATTACGCGTCCAGATCGGCCCATTCCCGAATCCGCCGGCGGCTGTGATCTAAAAGAGGTCTGGGTCGAACACAACGAGCCGGAGGAAACGCAGGCTCTCTTCGATGCCCTGGAGCTCGGCGTCGCAGTGCGCAGAAGCGCCGCTCCACGACCCCGGCTCACTATCAACACACCACGCGGGGAAGTAACGCTGTAGCGGATCTCCACCAATCAAGAATTGTCGCGAATGAACACGGGGTAAAGGTTTGCGTTATTGACTGTACTGTTCTGCGCCCCTCAATCGAGAGGCACGTTTGCGAATGAGGGAAGTGCCAAAGCCGATGACGCCGCCCTGAGGGGCAGTTGGCGAATAGAAGCGAACAAGTCATCCATCTAAGCTGCTGTTTCAGTGGCCATCTGCAACGCCATATCTGCCAGGTCCTCTTGTGTAAGGGCGTATGCACGGCCGAACCCTTCCACATACCCGGCATATTCCGGGCGAAGGCGCCAGAATCCGAAATCCGCAAAATCAACATAGAGCTTGGCCTTTGGATGACGCGCCAGATAAGCGGCACGCACCTGGTCGCGGTCGCTGGCCTCCGTCACTTTTTCAACCGTCCCTGAAATACTGATCCGTGCATGTGCCAGAGGATCACCATTCCCCACTTCCCCAATCAGCATGCTCGCACGCGGATCAGCCTCCAGCGCTGCGCTGTGAGACGACAGGGAGGATGTCAGAAAAACAGGCATTCCCGTGGAATCGAGAGCCAGGCCGATACGGCTGCATGCAGGCACACCGTTTTTCGCGCTGATCGTCGCCAGTGAGGCATGTGTTGTTCCAAGGATGACCTGGCAGGCGGCCTCTTTGGTTTCACCGGTGACGGGCTGCAGTAGGTCTTTGTCTTCCGCTTTTTCAGTCATGACTATGTCCTTCTTCAAAAATTGGCTCTGGAGGAAAAAGTGCCGGATTAAGCCGACGGGCGGCTCCCAGGAGTTCCTGGGTATAGGGGTGCTCGGGTTTGGAGAACACACGGGATGGGCTGCCGGTTTCAACCACGGCCCCTTCTTTCATGACGGCGATGCGGTCCGCAATTCTGGCAATCACCGCAAAGTCATGCGTGATCAACAGGCAAGCAATACCGGTCTGCTGCTGGATGCTCTTCAGCATTTCAAGCACACTGGCGCGCACGGACGCGTCCAGGGCGGATGTGGGTTCATCCAGAACAATGACGTCAGGTTGCACAATCAGCGCCCGGGCTATGGCGATGCGCTGGCGCTGACCGCCGGAGAATTCGTGCGGATAGCGGTGTAGGCTGTCCGCTCCCAAACCCACACGCTCCAATGCCTGCCTGACCATCCGCGCCTTGTCATCTTCGGACAGGGACGCCGCATGAACGCTCAAGGGCTCAAGCAGGATGTCTTCCACGGTCATGCGCGGAGAGAGAGAGGCAAACGGATCCTGAAACACAATCTGGACCGCTGCGGCGATGTTTTGCCGGGAGCGCTGCCCATCCGGTCCATCTGCAAGGCTGGCATAGGTGACCGCCCCCTCATGGGGCAGCATGTTGAGCACAGCACGGCCGAGTGTTGACTTGCCGGAACCGGACGCCCCGACAAGGCCAAGTGTTTCGCCACGACGTAGTTCGAGCGAGACATCATCGACAGCCACCAGATGCCGGCGTTTCAGGCCAAGACCCTTGGAAGGCAGTGCGAAACGAACCGTCAGGCCGGTTGTGCTGAGAGCAACGTGCTCACGATCACGCTTCTCGACGGATGTTGCCGGGCTACTCTTTACCTCTGTTTGCAGTGAGGCACCGCTTACAAGACGTTTTGCCTGGGCACTTTTCGGAGAGGACAATATCTGTTCGGCTGCGCCTTCTTCCACCACGCGCCCCTGATCCATGACCAGCACGCGGTCGGCCAGACTGCTGACTGCGGCGAGATCGTGAGAGACAAGAAGAATGGCGATCCCCAGTTCATCCCTGAGCCGTGCGAAAAGGTCCAGAATCTGAGCTTGCAATACGACGTCCAAGGCCGTGGTTGGTTCATCTGCAACCAGCAGCCGGGGGTTGTTGGCCAGAGCCATCGCGATCACCAGCCTCTGCCGTTCGCCGCCCGATAACTCATGCGGGTAAGACCCGAGCCTTGACTGAATGTGTTCAAGCCCGACAAGACGCAGGAGGCGCATGATTGCCTGTTCCAAAGCCAGCCCCGCAGTTGCGGGGTTCCCGACTTTCAGGGCTTCGACGAGCTGCGCGCGGGCCGTGTGGACAGGGTTCAAGGACGACATTGGCTCTTGAGGCACAAAGCCGATGCTCCGACCGCGTAATGAAGCTTGAGCCATAGATGAAAACGGCATGGACACGCCATCAAAAACCAGCTGGCCGTCACCGCCAAAAATCACACCATCAGGAAGGATGTTCAAAAGGCTTCGGGCCGTCAGAGACTTGCCGGATCCGGATTCGCCCACCAGCCCGACAATCTCTCCGGGGGCGATGTCAAACGAGATGTCGTCAACTAAAGAACGGGACGTGTCTGTTAGAGCGCAAACCGACAGGCCGCGTACAGCCAGCAGACCCCGTGTCTCTTCCACCATAGTGGATTTATGAGTCGAGCGGCGCGTTCCTGCATTTGACGCGTGTCGGCGGGCCCGCCGTGGGTCAAAGGCGTCCCGGACACCTTCACCGACAAATACCAGCAGCGTCAGCAACACAGCCAGGGACCCAAAGGCTGAGATACCCAGCCATGGCGCATTCAGATTGTTGCGTCCCTGCTGCAGAAGTTCACCGAGGGATGGCGAACCGGTGGGCAGGCCAAACCCCAGAAAATCGAGGCTGGCAAGTGACACAATGCTGCCCGTTGCTGCAAAAGGCAGCATGGTCATTGCCGCGACAAGTGCATTGGGTGCCACATGACGAGCCATGATTGTCCACGACGGCACACCCATGGCACGCGCGGCCGTCACGTAGTCCAGCTTGCGTACCCGCAGGACTTCCGCCCGAACGATGCCAACGACGCCGATCCATCCAAACAGGCTGAGAAGGATCAGCAGGCTGAGAAAGCTTGGCACCAGCACGCTGGAGACGATGATGAGCACGTAGAGCTGCGGCATGCTTTCCCAGATCTCGAGAAAGCGCTGGAAGGAAATGTCGATCCAGCCGCCGAAATAGCCCTGAACCGTTCCGGCCGCGATGCCGATTGAAACGGTGATGAAGGTGAGCAGGAGTCCGAACCAGAGCGAGATACGCAGGCCGTAGAGGACACGCGCCAGCACATCGCGGGCCTGGTCATCGGTTCCCAGAGGATGGGTGCTGCTTGGCGCTGCCGGGTGCCGATCCCAAGTGTAGAAGTCCACGGTATCATAAGAGAAGCGGACCACTGGCCAGACAACAATCCCGTCTGGAGCAACCAAAGACTGCACTGCTGCTTCCGAGAAATCCGCTTGCAATGGCAGCTGGCCTCCCAGGTCCCGCTCGGAGACTGTTTCAAAGGCTGGAAAGAAGATGCTGCCCTGATGGACCACCACCAAAGGGTTATTGTTTGCAATGAGCGGCGCGAGAAGAGCCAGAAGGCTGATCAGCCCGAACAGGGTGAGCGAGACCATTGCACGCCGGTCACGGCGAAAGACATGCCACCTGCGCTGCCACGCGCGATCCGGACGATAGGCCGTTTCACCGGCCGAGGCCGACACCCCTGGCGAAGATGAATCAGCGGAAGATACGCCCGCTGTACTGGCATCAGACATGCAGTTTCTCGAAATCAATACGCGGGTCGACCAGGGTGTACACGAGATCGCTGACAAGACGCAGGACAAGGCCCAGAAGCGTGGTCAGGAACAAGGCACCGAAGACCAGCGGATAGTCACGCGTCAGGGCTGCATCGAAAGCCAGCAGGCCCAGGCCATCGAGGGAGAAGATGACCTCGATCATCAGAACACCCGTAAAGAAGATCCCGATCAGGGCGCCCGGCAGGCCGGCAATCACGATCAGCATGGCATTGCGAAACACGTGTCCGTACAGCACCTGCCGCTCAGATATACCCTTGGCGCGGGCCATGAGCACATAGTGCTGTGACAACTGGTCAATGAAGCTGTTCTTTGTCAGCATGGTGAGGAAGGCAAAGCTGCCCAGCACCATGGCCAGTACCGGCAACGTAATGTGATGCAGGTAGCTGCCGACCTGCTGATACCAGGGCCAGTTCTGCCAGCCATCGCCGATGAGCCCGCGCAACGGGAACCATTCAAAATAGGTGCCGCCCGCAAAGAGCACGATCAGCAGGATGGCGATCACGAAGCTGGGCACGGCATAGCCCGCAAAGATGACCGTGCTGGTCCAGAAATCAAACCGGGATCCATCCCGCACAGCTTTCGCGACCCCCAACGGGATGGACACCAGATAGGTGATAAGCGTGGCCCACAATCCCAGAGTGATCGATACCGGCAGACGCTCCAGCGTCAGCGATATGACGTCGCCGCCGCGAAAGAAGCTCTCGCCAAAATCAAACTGGATGTAACGCCACATCATGTCGACAAATCTCTCAAGCGGCGGTTTGTCGAACCCGAATGATGCCTCTATTTCTGCTATCAGCTGAGCATCAAGCTGCTCAGCCCCCCGGTAGAGGCCAGGCCTTTCAGCCTGGGGAACAGCATCAACGTCTCCCTCATCCGTTGCCCGGGCAAGGGCTTCGTTGCCGGAGGACCCGGCGGCTTCGGCAAGCAATTGCTCTACCGGTCCGCCGGGCGCCATCTGCGTCAAAGCAAAGTTGAGGACCATGATGCCAAATAGCGTCGGGACCATCAGCAATATACGCCACCCGATGTACCGGCTCATTTTTCCCATCAGCTTTGCCTTCGATAAGTTCGGGTGATCAGAACTTGAATGACACACCCACCGTGCCATACCGACCCGGCTGTACCTGCAGTTCGATGGGATTGCTACTCTGCACGTTGGCGCCTGAATTGATCGGGAAGCCCCTGGACTCTGCGGAGAAGTAACGGCGGTCAAAGATGTTATGCACGCCGGCACGCACGGACACATTGTCCGTTACATCCCAGCTGCCAAGTGCATCCATGATGAAGTAGTCATCCGGCTTGAACTGGGTCGTGTTGTTGTTGACCGGCTGGTCGCCCAACTGGAATGTTCCGACAAGTTCAAGATTGACACCTGTTTCCTCATCGCTGAACCCAACAGCCTGAACCCACTTCAGGGGCAGGGCATCTAGGAACTCTGATTTTACGCCATTGTTCTTCTGCGTTCCGTCTTGATGGGACACGTTGAACCAAGTGTAAAAGTCTTCACTGAAGCCATAGTAGCCTTCCGCTTCGATACCCCAGATCCGCACCTTGTCCACATTGTCATAGGTAAGGGTATTGAGGGTGGCAGGGAGACCGAACTGCACCGGGTCAATCGAAACGAAGTTCTGGATGAAATCGTCATATTGAGCGTTGAACCCGTTGATGGAGAAGTACCCGTCCTCTTCAAAGTCTAGCCGCACACCGAGCTCAAAACTATCCACACTCTCGGGCTTCAGGTCCGGGTTCGGGACGAGGGCAAATGCTGGACTGAAGTCAATCGACTGAAACAGTTGCTGTGCGGTCGGCATCTTGAAGCCCTGACCATAATTGGCATAGACCGACCACGGCCCACCCAATTCGGCAATGGTGCCAAGCTTGAACTGGACGTCATACTCCTCGATTGTGCGAGGCTCGGCTCCTTGAGCGACCTGATAGTCCTCGTCCGGATCAGGGGCGATCTTGTAGTACGCCCCACGAACGCCTGGAATGATCTTGAAGGCGCCATCAAAGAACGAAATTTCGTCCTGAAGGTATATGTCTGCTCGCGTCGTTTCCGCGTTGGCGAAGTTGAAGCCACCTGCACGTGTGACTGTTACAGCGCCAGTCGTGAGGTTGGTGGTTATGTCTTCACGCTCATACTCAGTCTCAGTGATATCGCCATCAAACCCATAGGTGAGGACATGGTCGATGTTAGCCAGCTCAAACGACGACGTTGCCTGGATGTCGGCTTCCAGAAAGGTTTCCTTGTAGTCAAGTGTCGGTTCCAACTGGGTTTGAACCCCTGTACCAACTGCTTCCCGGATACGCACCCCGGTCCGCTTGTTCTGTTGCGGTGAGTAGGTGACGCTCCACACCAACTCGTCCAGATAATCGGAGTCCGGATACCACTCATGCTCCAACGTCGCCCGCCAGCGTGTGGTTTCCTGCTTACGCTCATAGGAGAGCGTATTGTTAGCGCCGCTCACACCAAGCACCGAATTCTGAGAGACCTCGGTATCCCGCTCGAAGTACTCGCCGGTTAGGCGGAACAGGTGATGTTGGTTCGGCTCGAACACCACCTTTGCCAGATAGTTGTTGGACGACGTGTCAGACGGGGCGAAGCCGTCACAGCGCTGCGCACCCACGGGACGGGGACATGGTTGGATGGCATCCAGGCCATCACGCGCGTTCGACAGATCAATTTCCTCTGCATCACGACGGGTATAACTGCCGAGAACTGACAAGTCTGGTGTTACCCGGAATGCGCCAGTAACTGTCTCGACAAAAGCATTGTCGAGCGAATTATAGGAGAAGTCCGAGTCAGCTGCCCAGATGTCATCAGGACCTAGCAGGTCGGACGGATCACGTGTGATGAAGTTCACAACCCCGCCCAATGCGTCTGACCCCCACAAAACGGACGATGGTCCTCGGACAATCTCGACGGCTTTGATGTTGGATGCTTCAACAACGTCACGGGTGTTGTCGGTGATCCGCTCTAGTGTACGGTTACCGTCCACAAGCACCTGAGTTCGGTTGCCGCCGACACCACGAATTTCAATGCCGCCATTGCTGTTGAATGGATCCGTGCTTGAACTCTGGATCGGGACCTCCACACCAGCCTTGTATCGGAAGATGTCACGAACGGTGACGTCACCGATCTTCTCAATTTCTTCCCTGGTAACCGTGTCCACATTGCCTGCGGTTTCAAGCAGGGTGCGTTCCTGGCGGGTTGCCGTCACTGTGATCGGTGCTGCTGTAACGGTGCCCTGACTTGTGGTGTCGGCAGCGGAAACATCATTCGCTTCTTCACCATCGTTTTCTACATCGGTCTCGGAATCCGCAGCCTGACGTTCTTCAGATATCTCGGTCTGAGCGGCGTCAGTGGATGTTTCCTGTGCTGCTGCCGGGATGGCCATGACCAGAACAGTCGATGTCAGAAGCGATTGTATGAACAAAGACAGCCGATGACTGCCGGTGCCTGACGGCCTTTCCTCAGAAAGACACGCGCATTTGGCACAATCCTTATGCATTTTCCCAACCCTCTATTAATACTAAGAATCATTATCAATAAATACGGCGGCAATCTGACACTTCGTCATCCTATTTGCAAATAAGAATTGATCTCATATAAGAGTTTTTTGACACAGGAGTGCTGACCCATGCCCAGATTCGCTATCGTGCTTGAGCGATCCACCCGTCTGAAATGGCTCACGCTTCAGGTTGCGATAGCCGTTTGCCTGTCAGCCGCAGCTCTTGCAGCGCCAGCTGGCCAGCCGATGCATGGGTACTCGGAGACGGGTGAGTTCCTGTATCCATCGGACTTCACCCATTTCAAGTCAGCGGCACCGGAGTCCGCCAGGAGCTGTGAGCTGCGCCTCGCCTCTTCAATTGCGTTCGACAGCCTGAACCCGTGGATCATCAGCGGCCGCGCGGCGGATGGTGTCTTCGCCTATCTGTATGACAGTCTGCTTGTGAGTTCTGCCGATGAAGATGCGGCCGGCTATGGCCTCATCGCGAAGGAAGTAGTTGTTGATGAGGATGGACGCGGCGCGATGTTTGTTCTCAACCCGCGTGCCCAGTTTCACGATGGACATCCGATCACCTCCGAGGATGTCGTCTTTACGGCTGATGCAATGCGGGACACGGCTCGGATCTTCTGGCGGCAGCTTCTTCGCAAAGCAACTGTGACGCCTGTCTCAGAGGATACGGTTCATGTCCGCTTCGATGGTGAGCCGGACCCAACCGATATTCTCTCTTTCGGCGGTCTGCCTATATTGCCCGCTCACTACTGGGGCGACCGGGACTATGGTGAGGTAACACTTGAGGTACCGCTGGGCAGCGGCCCTTATCGGATTGCAGAGATGCAACCGGGGCAGTCAATCCGCTTCGAATTCGTCGAGGATTACTGGGCCAGAGAACACCCTACCCGTTTGGGCACCAACAATTTTTCTGCTGTGAGCTACACCTACATCTCAGAGGAAGCGACACGTTACCTCTCGTTTTTCCGTGGGGATATCGATCAAATCCGCGTTGGCGATCCCCGGCGCTGGGCATCCTATATGGATCATCCGCGAATTCTGGACGGCACCATCAAGACATTCACAACCGACGCCTGGTGGCCGATGGGAATGAACGGTTTCTTCTTCAACATGCGCGATCCGCGCTTTCAGGATCGGCGGGTCCGCGAGGCACTAGCCTCCCTGATGCCGTTTGAATGGGTCAACACCACCCAGCTCTACTCCGCGCAAAGCAGGACATCTTCCTATTTCGGCAACTCGGACCATGAAGCATCAGATGCTCCGACAGCGGAGGAAATAGGCTGGATGCGCGGCTTTCCTGGTCAGTTTCCACAAGCTGCCCTGAATGCGGCGTGGAGGCCCGCTGATCCGAGTGACGATATTCGCGGGGGGCTCTCGCGCGCACTGGACATGCTAGCGGAAGCGGGCTGGGTCTATGATGAGCCCACTGCGCGCCTGGTGAGCGAAGAGACTGGAGAACCGTTTGATATTGTCGTCATCGCCAACACGACAACCCAGGACAAGATATTCGCCGCATGGCAAGGTCTTTTGAAGCGCGTGGGCATTTCAGCGACGCTGCAACGGCTGGATGCTTCGACCTACGCAAGCCGCTATACCGAGGCGGATTTCGAAATGGCATACCGCTTCTACATTCCTGATCCTGACCCCGGCAGCGAGCAGACATCCCTTTGGGGCAGTCCGGCGCTGCAAAGCGCCGGCAAGGAGCCCATCCTCGGGATCAGTGACCCGGCTGTGGATGCAGCTTTGCTGAAACTCGAAGAAGCCACCACACCGGCTGAACGTCAGCTGGCTTTGCGGTTGCTCGACAGGAGTCTGCAATGGGGCGCGTATGCGGTTCCAAGCTACCAGAGCACCCAATGGACCTGGGCCTACTGGGCGGACCGGATCACACCGCCCGCGCGGGTACCCAAGTTCGGCGGCGGTGCAGGGTACTGGACCTGCACCGCCGCATCGATAACCGACGCCTTGATTGACTGAAAGCCTAGCTTGCAAGCGCCAGAGCTTCCGTGCCGTCTACCTCTTCAAAGCCCTCAAAGTTCGGGTGGCCGAGATAGATGTCTTCATGACTGCCGGCGCCTTTATGCGCTTTGCGGAAGGCTTCCGACTTGGTCCATGCTTCAAAATCTTCCCGGCTGTTCCAAACCGTGTGTGACGCATAGAGCGTGTGATCCTCGGAGGATGGGCCTTGCATCAGATGGAAGGCTTTGAAGCCTGGCAGATCCTCCAGAAAGCTATCTCGCTCCCGCCAGATAGTCTCAAAATCCTGCTCGCGGCCGGGGCGAATTTTGAAGCGATTCATCGCAATAAACATCTGCTCAATTCCTTTCATGGAGTAGGGCCATGCCGTTTCACGCCCCAAAACTACTGTTTACAGCCACTTATATATGATTTTGGCCCCTTGTTGCGAATGAGGCTCATAATTATTGACTCTTTGATGTGGATCGCTAGGGTGCCGCGACTGAGAGATAGATCGGTCGTTCAATCTATCGTTTGTATTTCTAAACTCGGGGCGGGGGCCGCGTTATGCGTCGTATGATTTGTGTTGGTTTGTGCGTGTTTTATGGGTCAGCAGCAGGCGCTCAAACCACTGATCCTGGTGAGATTTCAACCACGCTGACATTGCCGCCGGTTATCGTTCAGGGCGAACTTTATAGCCGGCCGTTGGGTGAAACGGCTGCCAGCGTGCGCGTATTCGATGAGCGGGAACTGGAAATCAACCGCATATCCGATTTCGATGACGTCGTGCGAGGTGTTCCCAATGTCAGCCCGCCTACGACGCTTGGTCCACCTGCCATTCGCGGGCTTTCTTCAAGCGGTCCAAGCGGCGATGGCAGTGGCGGCCTCGCGACAAATCTGAACACGGGCACCCTGCCGCGCGCTCCCTTCATCGTTGACGGTGTTGCCCGGATCACGAGCATCAGCGATGCCGACTACCGCGACTTGTGGGATACGGAAAGTGTTGAGATTTTCCGCGGGCCTCAGACAACACTGCGTGGCCGCAACGCCTTGGCTGGTGCGTTTGTCATCAACACGAAAGACCCGACCTTCACACCGGAACGCAAGGTTCGGACGGGCATTGAAGTGGATGACTTCCACGGGATTGCGACGAGAAAC
Organism: Candidatus Phaeomarinibacter sp.; assembly: GCA_050042885.1. Classification (GTDB taxonomy): domain Bacteria; phylum Pseudomonadota; class Alphaproteobacteria; order CGMCC-115125; family CGMCC-115125; genus Pyruvatibacter. Next base: position 8,329 of record JBHJJF010000014.1, on the reverse strand, counting down.
TCTTTCGTGCTGTCCGGAACACTGTTTGAAGATATCGCCGCAGGACGAATTTCATTTGATCGCAGGGCCGGCAAAGCCCCGATTCGTCTCGTCGGGCCAAGAGCAAGCATTAATCCGAATGCGGAGCTCACGGACGACGCACAGTTGGACAACGAATTGACCCGCATCCGCGGCAAGCTCTTGCTACTTCCGCCGGGTCTGGATGATGCGACGGTGAAAGTCACAGTCGATGCCCAGACCGGGACGGTGGCGGGCAACCGCTTCACAGTTGGCGACCAACTCATCAGCGGCCGATCCCTGTCTGATCGCGCTTACCCGTTCGGCAGCAATGGCGGCCAGCGTGTCTACGATACGGATACGTGGACGGCATCAATCGATGCGACCTACGATCTGACTGACAGCCTATCTCTACGGTCCATTTCCAGCGCCACCAGCGCGCTCACAAAGACCAATGATCGGCAGAGTGACTTCGTCTTCTTCAACATCAATGAAAAGCAATACAATCAGGATCTGATCCTTGAAATCGGCGGCGACACGTCTTCCGTGGATGGTGTGGTTGGCCTCTCCTTCAATCAACGGCAACAGGATGTGGATATCGACAACCTTGCGCTTCCGCTGGCGGACAACACTTTCACCACGTCCAAAGACGTCTCCCAATCGCAAGCGGTGTTTACTGATCTGACCATCGGACTTTTCGACAGTGTCGACATTCTCGCGGGCGTGCGCCTCAACCGATACTCATCTGAGCGCACCCAAAGAACCTTCCCGGGCTCTCCCGGCATTGGTCCGTTTCCAAGCCCTGGGATAGTCACTCAGGATCTGACAGAAACGGAAGTGCTTCCAAAGATTGGTCTGGGATGGTCCATCACGGACAACCACTCGCTGATGGCAACAGCGCGAAAGGGATACAACCCCGGTGGTGCGTCGGCAGTGCTGGCAACCGGGCTTGCCTATACATTTGATTCAGAAAGTGTGTGGACGTACGAAGCCACCTACCGGGGTGTCATGGCGGATGGACGGGTCACAGTTGATGCCACGGCATTCTTCAATGACTTCAAGGATCCGCAACTGTACCTGCAAACGGGTCCTGGCGGCCTCGCCGCCTTGCAGATTGTCAATGCACGCGAAGGCCAGAGCTATGGTGCGGAGATCAGCGCAACGGCACGTGTGACGGAGGCCCTTAATGTCAGAGCGGGTGTTGGCCTGCTCGAGACTGAAGTCACGAAAGCCCCGACCGCCCTACCTGCCATTGAAGGCAACGACTTTGGTGGCGACCCGGGAACAACCGTGTCTCTGGGTGCCGACTGGCAGCCCTTGGATGGTCTGACATTGGCGGCGAAGGGTACGTATGTGGGGGAATACTTCTCTGATGCGATCAACCGCACCACCGAGGAAGCAGGCGACTATGCGCTGCTTGATGTCACCGCATCCTACGAGCACGGCCCTGTCACAGGACGTCTGTTCGTCAAGAATGCGACCGATGAAGAAGCTGTGACCCGAAAGCTGACAAACAGCGCCGGGCCAGGCTTCTTCAATGACCTCCTCCCGCCGCGTACTGTTGGTGCTGAGCTCATGCTTTCGTTCTAATCCGTCACGACCAAGGCAGCGGACAGGGCACACATTTGCGTGTGTCCTGTCCCTGTTTCTGACAGGACCGATCTGTGACCGCCATATCGCACCAGGACCACGATACCAAGGCATCTGGACGCCTGATCATCCTACTTGCCGCGATGTTTCTGGCACCGGCGGTCCTTGCGGGATTCATCTCCCAGGGCCTGACAGTTTTTCTACGTATGGCGGGGCAACCGCAGGAAATCGTGGGACTTGTCTTTGCCGCAGGCATTCCCTTCGCGCTGAGCTTCCTGTGGGCCCCATTGGTGGATCGATATGGATTCAGACGCCTCGGCTACCGGCGCGGCTGGCTATTGATCAGCCTGGTCGGCGCCATTGCAGCAGCGAGTATGTTTCTTGTTCTGGATCCCGCGGAGCATCCCTACGCTCTCATCCTGACTGCTGCGGTCATGATGGGTTTTCTGGGCACGTATATTGCGGCAGCAAGCGGGTGGATGCTTGATCAGCTCGGAACAAGTCAGCATGCGGCAGGCGCGGCGGCACAGGCGTCCTCCGCGGCTGTCGGCGGGCTGATACTGGGCCTTGGTATCTTCTACCTGTTTGGTGATCTGGGTTGGCAGTACTGCATCCTCGCTCTGCTCGGAGTTACGCTGCTCGGACTTGTCCTGCTGGTCGTCCTGCCCCGATCTCCCAGCTGCCCCCCGGCCCACCCTGAGCGATTGTCGGTCTTTGCCAGCCTCAGCCTGTTCAGGAACCGACAGGCTGTATTGGTGTATCTGTTTGTCCAACTGATGGACATGGCGATAACGCTTCCTTTCGCACAACGCGCAATCCTGCAGGTTGATGCGGGCATGAGCCTGTCGGAGATCGGCATCATTGGCGTGATTGGTGGTAATGCGGCCGGCCTGTTGGGTGCATCGATCTTTGGTGTCGTTGTGTCCTATATCGGCGCGCCCAGAGCGCTCGCCATCATTGCGTTTCTGGCACTGGCCATGAACGTCGTACTGGCGACACAGCTTGGGACAACGCCTAGCCGGACACTGGTCATTGCGTATGTGCTGGGTATCGGATTTCTCGGCTTCGCGGGATACACGGCCGGGCGATCAATGTTCATGGGTGTTTGCCGCGACGAGCATCATGCGGCTGACTTCATGACGCTTATGAGTCTCGATGCTGTTGGCGCAATGATTGCCGGTGCTCTTGGGGCGGTGATTGCAGGCAGCGTGGGGGCGTCTATGGTGTTCGCGGGTGCTGGCGGTATCGCCGTCGTGGCCATCATCCTCGCATTCACCACGCCGCCGCGAGTTGCTGTATAAGGCAGCTTTGCAAGCAACCTATTTTTCTGACTCGCACATTTCGGACGTTTTGTATGACAGACACCGCAGCCGCACGCCGCAACCGGCGAGAGACCCCGGACCAGACCAGGGAGTCCATCTTACAGGCGGCCTATGACGAGTTTGCGGAGAAGGGCAAGGCAGGTGCCAGCATGCGCGCAATCGCACGGCGCGCGGACTGTGTCCAAAGCCTGATCAGCCATCATTTCGGCAGCAAGGACGAGTTGTGGAACACCGTCACCGGACAGATTGCCGATGATTGGTTCACGGACGGCGGTCCGCTCCTTGATATAGAGGAGCCGACGGAGGAGGACCTACGCCAGCTTCTCATGACGCTATGGAAGTTCTGGGAAACCAATCCGTCAGCTTTGCGCATGATGTCCTGGCGTCTGCTGGAGGCTGACCCTGGCCAGGGTGCGGGGCCGAGTTCTGCTGGCTTTCAGCGCTTCCACAAGGCAATCCTCCGGGCCCAGAGCAATGGTGTGGTTCGGCGTGACGTGCCCGCGACAATCGCCCTCATGACAGTTTACAGCACCGTGACGCAAGCCTGCCTCGCAGCCCAAGCTATTGGCGAACCAAGTTCAGAGGTGATAACGGCGGATGGTGTCGTCGGCGGGCTCATACAGCTTCTGAAAGCCCCAACACCCTAGAGATGGATCGCGCGCCTAGTCTTCATTGCCTGCAACGCCCCGCCGCCAATAGGCAGTTGAGAGCTGGCCGTCCTTCTTCAATCCAAGTGTGCCCTTGAAGTACTTCCGCATGGCTTGTGCCTGATCAAACTCTCCCGCAAACCATGCGGATACTCTTGTATCCCTCGGAACCAGCACAGATTTGATGCGAGCTTCAAGCTCTAGCTGACCCTGCACCCCTTCAAGCACATCAACTGTCATGCCGTCAGGAGCATGAGAGTAGGGCTTTTCGGACAACCCTTCGGGTACACACAGCACTGCATGGCCGCAACTGTCATCCGACATCTCTTCGAGCATGCGCGCTAGGGCGGGGAGCGCTGTCATATCGCCGCCGATCAGCATGAAGTCCGCCGCCGGCGGCAAAAACCCTCCTGCCGGACCCATGATACCCAGCCGCGCACCCGGCTTTACCTGATCCACCCAACGGGTCATCGCCCCCTCTCCATGAAGAACAATGTCCATATCAAACGTGCCCTTGTCTGTGTTGACCGCGCGCACGGTGTAGTAGCGGATCTCGAGTTCGTCTTCCCCGTCGGGCATGGACAACAGCCCGCTTGGTTCAAGAAGCGGCCACACCGGTTCTCGATATGGCGACGTGGGAATGAAGACGCGGAAGTGGATCTCGCGCCCCTGCAGAGCGCCGATACCATCCACCTCAAATGTCAGACGTGCCATGCCGGGGGCAAGGCGCTGGAGTGACTGAAAACGGATCTCCTGAAAATTGGGAGGCAGGCCGCGCTCAGCAGGCCCTTCATCCCACTCCATGACGAGATCAGCGCCCGTTTCCGCCACCAGTTCGGCAAAGTGCTCTGCGGCTGCCTGACGTAGAAAAACCATCGCCCCTTCAGACGGCCCTTCAAGCTCGACAATCAGGCGCGCTGGATCATGAGAAAGGATGATCGCCTGCTCTCCGAAGCGATACTCAACCCGGTCGTCGCCGCCAGCATGAGCTTCAACACCATGCTCTGCTATGTGCGCATTCAGCTTACTGAAAGCAGTTTTCGGATCATCGATCCTGGCTCGCCCAACCGCCCGGAGAGGCTCACCGGCAACCTGCCCATCTGTCATTTTTTGGCCAATGCTCACATGAATTCTGCGTTAGCCAATACTACCTTCCCAGAAGGCCGGTTGCCACCAAACGTGGTCCTGAAAACACACGCGATACAGGACGAGTTAGAGTTGTCGCAACCGGCCTGTGAACAATGGGAGGGATGGTGCCCAGGGGCGGGATCGAACCACCGACACTGCGATTTTCAGTCGCATGCTCTACCAACTGAGCTACCTGGGCGAACCTGGCCATATGTGTGTGTCCGCTTTGTGCGGAGCCGGTGAGACACCGGGGCCAAGGCGGCGGTTTATAGGCAAATACGGCTGGTAAGTCCAGTCATTGGGGCGGGAAATCCGTCTGCCTTTGGTTGGGGTGTTTGGACGCCGCTACACCCTAGTGTTTGGTCTCGGATTCGCTCTGGGCGGCGGCCATGTCCCACTCGTCTGGCGGCTCTACCGCAGGGATGGCGTATTTGCCGCCCAGCCAGCGGGACAGGTCCACGTCCGCGCAGCGCTTGGAGCAGAACGGACGGTAGTCAGCCACCATCGGCTTGCCGCAATTTGTGCATTTGGCTTTCGGTGCGGCCATGGATTACGCCATCACCGCAACGTCGATGTGATGGCGGCGGGCGCCTTCCACCGGTTTGAGGACGACATCAACGCCCAGGCGGGCGCGCAGCTGCGGCATCAGGCCTGAATCATCCAGCCAGGTGACAATGTCCGGTGCGGTATGGAGCGCCAGGGGCTGGCCGGGGTTGTCCGTCGCGGCTGCTTCTGCCGCGCGCAGGGCTTCATACGCCACCGTGGCGCGGGTCTTGTTGGGATCGCGACGGACGGGATCGAGCAGCAGGCGCTCGAGCGGTTCACGCACACGCTTGCGGGTCATCTCGACGGTGGAAAACTCCGTCATCGGAAGAATTTGTGTTGGGGTACGGTCGCCCTCGAAACCCGCCTCGAGACGCGCCACCACTTCCTCCTTGTGTTCGTCTTCGGCCAGATGGATGAAGTCGATGATGACGAGACCACCGATGCCGCGCAGGCGCACCTGGCGGGCAATCGCGTCCGCTGCTTCCAGGTTGATGCGGTGGCTGGTCTGCTCAAGGTTTGTGGAGGCTGTAAAGCTGCCGGAGTTTACATCCACCGCCGTCAGCGCTTCTGTGCGCTCCACCGTGATCCACCCGCCGGAGGGCAGATCAACGCGCGACGAGAGGGCGGATTCGATTTCAGCGTCGACGCCATGTTCGGCGAAGAGTGCCTGCCGGGCTGTGTGGTGCTTCAGCCGGTCGGCGTAGCCGGGCATGACCGCATCGCAATAAGCGCGGGCCTTTACATAGGCATCGGCGTCGTCGATGAGCACGGCCTTGGTGTCTTCGTTGAGATGGTCACGCAGGACGCGCTGCACCGGGCCCAGTTCCTTGAAGACGGTGGCCGGGCCATTCATGCCCTTGGCGCGTTCTTTCACTTCGCGCCATGTCTCCAGCACGTGGCGGGCGTCCCGCTCGACAGCCGCTTCGTCCGCCTGCAGGGCGGCGGTGCGGACAATCCAGCCGGCCTTTTTGAGATCATCGCCGTCTTCGCTAGCGGCCACGGCGGCGCCGACGCGTTCGACCAGTTCGGTGAGGCGGGCGCGGGCGTCTTCGTCCTCGATGCGGCGGGACAGGGCGACGCCGGGCTGGTGGGGCACCAGCACGAGCAGGCGGCCGGGAATGGTGACGTTGGCGGAGAGGCGCGGGCCTTTATCACCGATGGGGTCCTTCAGGACCTGCACCAGAACCTTTTCGCCTTCGCGCACGCAATCATTGATGCGCGGCATCTTGCCTGCGTCGCGCAGCCCCATGAGCTCGCACAGGCACTGGGCTGCGCGCACACCGAGAAAGCCGGAGCGCGGCAGGCCGATATCCACAAACGCTGCCTGCATGCCAGGCAACACCCGCTCAACGCGGCCCATCATGAGATTGCCCACAAGGCTGGCGCCGGTTGTGCCGCCGGAACACGGACCATGGGCGCTGTCATCCACGCTGCGCTCAATCACCAGATCGCGCAGCACGCCATCATCAACGAGCGCGACGCGCGTTTCGCCGATGCCGACATTGATGAGAATTTGGTCGCTCATGGAAGGATAGAGACTCGCGTTGTTGCTTCGATGCAAGTCTAGGCTGCAATTAAGGCAAAATACCAGCGCGGACGCTGGTCAGAGGGTGCGTCATTTCCGGCTAAGGTGCTGAGACTGCACGATATCCGGCCCCCCACCCCGCGCCGGCCAGCAGGTTGACGGTTTCAGCCAATGGAAGCCCGACAATGGCCGTGTAGGACCCAGTAATTTTGGGGATATAGGCCGAGGCCAGACCCTGAATAGCATACCCCCCTGCCTTGCCCTGCCATTCGCCCGACGCGAGATAGGTTTCCAGGTCGTCCTTGCTCAGGCGTTTGACCTGGACCCTTGCCTCAACCACCCGGGTGGATGACTTGCCGTCCGGCGCCACGAGGCAGACACCGGTGAAGACCCGGTGCGAGCGACCGGACAGGAGTTTCAGACAGTCGCGGGCGGATGCTTCGGTTTCTGTCTTGGGCAGGATACGGCGGCCGACGCCGACGACGGTGTCCGCTGCCAGAACGAAACTATCCGGATGACGCGCAGCGACGAGCGCGGCCTTGTCCTGCGCAAGACGCAGGGCATGACGACGCGGCAATTCTGAAGGATGGGGCGTTTCGTCGATGTCTGCCGGGTCAACGACATCCGGTGTAATGCCAGACTGCGCCAACAGGTCGAGGCGGCGGGGCGAGGCGCTGGCGAGCACCAGCCGGGCACCCATGACCGAGCGGGGGTGCTTACTTGTAGCGATAGGTGATGCGGCCCTTGGTAAGATCGTAGGGCGTCATTTCGACCAGCACCTTGTCGCCGGCCAGCACGCGGATGCGGTTCTTGCGCATCTTGCCGGCGGTGTGGGCGATGATTTGATGTTCGTTCTCAAGCTCCACCCGGAAGGTGGCGTTGGGGAGCAGTTCGACGACTGTTCCTGGAAACTCGAGCAGTTCTTCTTTTGCCATACTGGCCTTTCCAGTTTTCAAAACCTGATGGACGCGCGGGACACCCTCAACAAAAGGTGGTGTCAGGAGGCAGCGATTGACGCGTATGTCCATGAATTGGGCGGGAGAATGGGCATTCGGGGCTGCAAAATCAAGGTTGCATCCTGGTCTGCGGCAAATCCCCGCCAAATCGCCGCTGGCTCGGTTGACTGGAATCGCGATGTTCACTTAATGTTCTCAAAAGAGAGGAGAGTCGGACATGCAGGGAAGCTGCTGCTGCGGGGCCGTCAAATTCGAACTGACATCGCCACCCTCCATGATGGGCACATGCCACTGCACCCGCTGCCGCAAGGTAGGGGCCAGCGCTATCGTCTTTATCAAGAAGGACGATCTGAAATGGATTGCCGGGCGCGACCAGGTTCAAAAATACGAGCCGGCGCCACCGCATAAATACGCCCGGTGCTTCTGCAGGGTTTGCGGCACGTCGCTGGGTGAAATCCTGTCAGACGATGCCAGCTTTCCGATTTCCGCGAATGTGCTGGATGATGCCCCGCAGGTGCGCAACCGGTTTCATGAGTTCGTGTCTGAACAACCGGACTGGAACGAGATTGGCGAAGATGCACCGCAGATTGAGGGTCATCCGACGCAGAGTTAGTTGCC
>JBHJJF010000013.1:0-16913 GCA_050042885.1 Candidatus Phaeomarinibacter sp. | reverse complement strand
ACGAAAAGAGAAACGCGGATGTTCGCCGACACAAGTTCGCTGACATAAGGCGCCAACTGGTTGTGCTGCGCGGCCGCATCTAGCCCACCTTCAGTCGTCAATTCCTCGCGTCGTTCCGGCACAAGGCAACACGCATGTGGTTTGTGCGTGAGGGCGATTTCCAGCATCTCTTCCGTCGCAGCCATTTCAAGATTGAGCGGCAACTCAAGCGTGTCCATTAACCGATCGATGTCATTGTCTGAGATATGGCGCCGATCTTCACGCAGATGCGCGGTAATGCCATCGGCACCCGCTTTGGCCGCGATTTCAGCAGCGCGCACGGGGTCCGGGTGTTGCCCGCCACGCGCGTTGCGAATGGTGGCCACGTGATCAATGTTAACGCCGAGACGTAATAGGTTCTTGCTCATGTGCACAAAAATGGTGTCCCGGGGCGCCAAAGTAAACCTTGGGCCATCGAAGCCCAGATATACTGGCTTGGTTGCGCCTCTCAGGCCTTGAGATTACGGCTGCCAGGCTTGACCGCAGGAATGGCGGCGAGCGCCTCCGGCAACTCGTCCGGCGCGTAGCTGGGCACATCGAGCTGGGCCAGCGGCACAAGCGGCACGCCCAGATCTGCCTTCCCGCCCGAGCGGTCAACGAAACACGCAGCAGCAACGGGATTTCCCCCCGCCTCGCGGATCGCCGCGAGACACTCACGCGATGACAGACCCGTCGTTACGATGTCTTCAACCATCAGCACGCGTTCACCCGGCTCCAGCACAAAGTTGCGGCGAAACACAAATGTGCCGTCTTCGCGTTCGGTGAACATGGATCTAAGCCCAAGCTGCCGGGCCATCTCGTAGCCGGGGATAATGCCGCCGACGGCAGGCGCGACAACCTCATCATTGCCCTCCCCTATCTGTGCGCGGACCTTGGACGCCAGGGCAGCGGCCAGTTTCTCCGTCCTTGCCGGATCCATGAACACCTTGTTCTTTTCAAGGTAGGTGTCCGAATGACGGCCCGAGGAAAGGATGAAGTGTCCTTGCAGAAGCGCGCCAGCAGCGCGGCACTCGTTGAGAACGTCGTCAAGGCTAAGTGCTGAATCTGTCATGGCCGCTCAATAGCAAGCGAGAGCCAAGCTGCAAACAGGCTAGCCATATACCCGCTTTGCGCCTGCCACACATTTCAGTGCCCGCAGCCCGGTCAGGAGACGCTCAAGGTGCTTTGCACCCTCTACACCAATATCAACCACCATCTCGTAAAAATCAGGCCGACGGTCAGTCGTAATGAGATTGTCAATGTTCGCGCCATATTTGCCGGTGATAGTTGCCACTTCCCCAAGCGCACCGGGAGAGTTTGCCAGCATCAAAACCACTCGGGCGGGAAACAGCCGGTGTTCTTCAGGATCAATATCCCAGGCAAGGTCAATCCACCGGTCAGGCTCATCATCAAATTCGGCCAGCGACGGACTATCGATCCGGTAGACTTCAACGCCGCGTCCCAGGTGTACAATCCCGACAACCCGGTCACCCGGAATAGGCATCGAAACCTCTGACAGCGTGACCCCGGTCCCGGGCCCGGCGCCGGTAATCGGCACTGCATCCGGACGCCGACGCGGCAGGCGGCCTTCACCACGGGCTTTCTCCGCCGCGGCCGCAACGCGCGCGCCTTTTATCTTCGGACGGCGGGACACGGTTTCAGGCGTGAAGTGCTTGGTCATGACCTGTACGACATTATCCACATGCACTGTGGATCGGCCGACTTGTTCAAACAGGTTGTCCAAGGAAACAGCCTGCATATCGTGCAAGGCAACCTCAAGTGCCGCTTCGTCACGTGGCAGGCCTTCCGCCCGCAAGGCAGCTTCGACAATACCTCGACCCAGACGAATATGCTCATCCCTCTCAGCCCGGCGCCGGTGGGCCCGGATGGCCGCTCTGGCCTTTCCGGTTTTTACAATGTCTTCCCAACCAGGCGGCGGCACTTGCTGCTCTGTGGCAATGATCTCAACTTCATCACCATTGCGCAGCGGCTCACGCAGCGGCACATGACGGCCGTTAACCTGCGCCCCAACACACCGATCGCCCAGCTCTGTATGCACCGCATAGGCAAAGTCGATGGGATTGGCGCCGCGCGGCAGCGCAATCAACCGGCCTTTGGGCGTGAAGCAGAAAACCTGATCCTGAAACATCTCAAGCTTGGTGTGCTCGAGAAACTCTTCCGGCGTGCTGCCATGCTCAAGAAGCTCGACCACCTGACGCAGCCAGCGGAACGGCGCGACGAGTTAATCCGAAGCGGCGATGTTCTTCTTCGGGCCGTTCTCGACATAGTCCTAGTAGAACCAGTGCGCGGCCACGCCATACTCATCCACCTCATGCATCTCCAGAGTTCGGATCTGCATCTCCACGCGCTCGCGTTCCGGCCCGACGACAGTTGTATGGATCGAGCGATAATTGTTGCCCTTCGGTGTCGAGATGTAATCCTTGAAACGTCCCGGCACGACCGGCCAGGTGGAATGCAGGATGCCAAGCGCCCGGTAGCAGTCATCGACCGTATCGACCACAACCCGGAAACCATAGATATCCGACAGCTGTTCAAGGGAGATGGACTTGCGCTCCATCTTCTTCCAGATGGAATGCGCCTTCTTGGTGCGGCCTGAAACCCATGCTTCGATACCGACTTCAGCCAAGCGCTTTTTGATTTCATCAGCAATGCGCTGCACCAGTTCGCGGCTGCTTTCCTGTTTCTGGTCCAGCCGCAACTTGACCGCTTCGCGTGCTTCAGAATGGAGTACCGCGAACGACAAGTCTTCGAGCTCATCTCGAAAACTCTGCATCCCCATGCGTCCGGCGAGGGGCGCATAGATATCCATCGTCTCCTGAGCGATGCGGTTCCGGGTCGCGGATTTGCGGATATGTTCTAGCGTGCGCATGTTGTGCAGCCGGTCTGCCAGCTTCACAAGCAACACCCGAACATCTTTTGATATGGCCAGAATCAGCTTGCGGAAATTCTCCGCCTGCTTGGTTTCTTCGTTTGTGAGTTCAAGCCGCGTAAGCTTGGTCACGCCGTCCACAAGCTGCGCAATCTCTTCACCGAACAGATCCGAAATTTCGCTATGCGTCGCCTCTGTGTCTTCGATCGTATCGTGCAACAGCGCCGTTACAATCGTGGCCGGATCAAGCTTAAGGTCGGTGAGGATGCCCGCCACTTCCAGCGGATGAGAGAAGTAAGGATCCCCGGACGCGCGCTTTTGCGACCCATGCATTTTCATCGCATAGACGTAAGCGCGGTTGAGTAATCCTTCATCCACAGTGGGATAGTAGGATTTCACCCGCTCCACGAGTTCATACTGGCGGATCATTGGACGGAACTGGCGTTCAGGCTTGGGAGTGAGGACAGGCTTGTCTATGTCACCAACAACTGGATGCACAGCTGTTCCACCGCTGGCCATATCCGGCCCCGCGTCTATGGCCCGGCTTTTGACCGGGGGCTTTTTTGACCTAGAGGTCCGGGTATTCCTCATCTGTGCCTGCCGGGCGTTCTGCTGTCTTCTCACCTGCATCATGCAGGGCGCGCAGCAGATCTTCGTCACTCATGTCGCGGCTGCCGAAACTATCGCCAGCCGGCATATCGTCTGCGCGTGATTCCATGCCGAGCTGCAGCGGAACAGCGTCATCGTCTTCCGGCAGATCTTCAGCAGCTTCCGTCATCGCATGGCGCTGGAGGCCGGCAATCACGTCTTCACGCAGCTCTTCGCAATCTACCGTTTCTTCTGCAATCTCGCGCAGAGCGACAACAGGGTTCTTGTCATTGTCGCGGTCAATCGTCAGCGCAGACCCGGAAGACATGGCGCGTGCCCGCCTGGAAGACAGAAGCACCAACTCAAAACGGTTGGGGACCTTGTCGATGCAATCTTCAACGGTAACGCGGGCCATGGTATCGCTCCTAAAATGCGCCACAAAGCAGACCGGGTTCAGCGAAAAACGCGATGCCACATGCCTGAGATTCGGACGCAGGAACCCTGACCTTGAGCGCAATGGGGTCGCAGCAAGGCAAGGCAAAAGTTTTTCCGGACAAGTTTCCTAACCGCTGCACCGCACAAACGCAAGCGTTTCAAGGCAAAACGCCTTTGCTTTGGTCCGGGTCTCAGCGAAATCGCCGGACGCTCAACCTCTCACTCATAGGTAGAGCGGCGACTTGCTCCGACACGGTGGGACCCCGCCTCCCCCAAGGGCGCAAAACCGGGGCCATATCTGCCAGCGGCATCAAAACGAAAGCACGGTGGGCCATACGAGGGTGGGGAAGTTCAAGATCAACAGCCTGCCGACTATCCATCATCCAAACGCCAGACTTTCTGCCAAAAATCAGCAAGTCCAGGTCGATGACCCTTGGCCCCCATCGAACGCCGCGCCGACGTCCCACCAAGCGCTCGACGTCCAAAAGACAATCCATCAGGTCCGTCGGGGGCAACAAGGTCCGCACTTCCCAGACACCATTGAGGAATTTCGGCTGGCGAATCCCACCCCAGGGATCACTGGAATAGAGCCGCGATGCTGCCTGAAAACAAACGCCTCGACAGGCAAGAATCCGTGCTGCCGCCTGGAAACTGTCGACTGGATCGCCTGCGGGCCCGCGTATGTTGGCTCCGAAGGCAATGAATACTCTTTCAGTGATCACAGATTTGTGTGCCTCGAGGGCTTTCCTTACTCCGAAGTCGAACTAATTAATCGTGCATAGTCAGCGGCTTAGCCGCATTTTCTGTTTTCTGGAGCATTTGCCGTGGAATTGAAACCGGCCGACCGCACCGCACTTTTCATTGATGGTGCCAATCTCTATTCAGCGACAAAGGCCCTCGATTTTGACATCGATTACAAGCGCCTCCTCAAAGAATTCAGCACCCGCGTCAACCTTATCCGCGCGTTCTACTACACAGCCCTAAATGAGGACGCAGAATACTCTCCCCTGCGTCCGTTGATCGATTGGCTGGACTACAATGGCTACACCATGGTCACCAAGCCCACCAAGGAGTTCACCGATAGCCAGGGCCGCCGGCGCATCAAGGGGAACATGGACATCGAAATTGCCGTCGATGCGATGGAAATGTCCGAACACCTCGATCACATGATTCTGTTTTCCGGCGATGGCGACTTCCGATCTTTGGTGGAAGCCGTGCAGCGCAAAGGCGTGCGTGTCACCGTAATCTCAACCATCAAATCACAACCACCGATGATCGCGGATGAACTTCGCCGCCAGGCCGACAGCTTCATTGAACTCAGAAGCATTGAAGACCTCATCGGCCGCACGAGCGGTGTGCATAAACCGGACAACGACGCCGACGACGACGAGTACTACGATTATGAAGACGAGGTCGAAGCCGGTTAGTATCGTGCATGACTCGCGCATCTCCAAAAACAATCCCCGACATCACCCCGACTGCCGAACCAGACTATGATTGTCCCCACTGCCCTCGTCTGGTCGCTTTCCATGAGGAAAACCGGAAGAAGCATGCCGACTGGCACAATGGTCCCGAAGAGTCATTTGGCGACCCCGATGCTCGGCTCTTGATCGTTGGCCTTGCCCCGGGCCTTCAGGGTGCCAACAAAACCGCACGCCCATTCACCGGCGACTACGCGGGGGACCTTCTCTACGCAACGCTGACAAAGTTTGGTTTCACGCAAGGCACCTACGACGCCCGGCCGGATGATGGCCTAACACTGCATGATGCGATGATTACGAACGCCGTGCGCTGTGTGCCGCCGCAGAACAAACCCACCACAGCTGAAATCCATACCTGTCGCGCGTTCCTGATTGGACGCATCACCGCGCTGCCCAAGCTCACTCACATGCTGGCTCTGGGCCGCATTGCACATGAAAGCGTCCTGCGGATGGGCGGTTACCGGCTGGCCGACCACACGTTTGGCCACGCAAACCGGCATGAGCTGGATGATGTTGTGCTGTATGACAGCTATCACTGCTCTCGCTACAACACGAACACTGGTCGACTGACCGAAGAAATGTTTGAAAGTGTCTTTGCTCAGATCACGGATGATCTGAAGCGCGGCTAACCAACGGTCCTAGCCCCGTTCACGCATGATCCGTGCCTTGTCACGCTGCCAATCGCGCTTCTTGTCCGCCTCACGTTTGTCATGAGCCTTGCGTCCTTTGGCAATAGCCAATTCCAGCTTCGCTCGACCACGGTCATTGAAGTAAAGCTTCAGCGGCACAAGCGTCATGCCTTCCCGCTGAACCGCCGCATGGAGTTTGGCAAGCTCCCGCGTGTGTACCAGTAACTTTCGGGGGCGGCGCGGCGCGTGATTGAACCTGCTCGCCGCATCATAGATCGGGATGTAGCTGTTGATCAGCCATAACTCACCGTTCTCAATCGAGGCATAGCTTTCGGCAATGTTGGAGCGTCCGTCGCGCAGGGATTTGACTTCTGTTCCCTGAAGCATCACGCCGGTCTCTATCGTATCCCCAATCTCATAGGCATGGCGGGCTTTACGGTTTTCAGCAGCTATCTTGAGCTGGACCGACGCGCCTTTCTTTTTGTTTGCCATGAGATGAGTTCCTGTCGCCCGCTGGTCAGCTGTTCAGCAGGCCGGCGCCGGACATTGCATCACGCACACGCACCGCACCCGCCTCTGAGACAGGCACCAGCGGAAGGCGCACACTGTCGGAAGACAACCCAAGTAGATGTGCAGCGTGCTTCACAGGCGCCGGGCTGGTTTCACAGAACATTGCCTGGTGAACCCCGATGAGCTGATCCTGAATCTGCAACGCCCGGTCGTAGTCCTTGGCCATGCAGGCATTCTGGAACTCGGCACAGGCCGCAGGCGCGACATTGGCTGTCACAGAGATGCACCCTGTCCCACCCATGGCGTTGAATGCCAGTGCGGTTGCATCTTCGCCGGACAGCTGTATGAAGTCGGGCCCGATGGCTTCGCGCGTCAGCAACACGCGATCAAGTTCGGCCGTCGCATCCTTCACACCGACAATGTTCTTGTGCTTTGCCAGCCGCGCCATTGTCTCCACGCTCATGTCGATCACGCTGCGCGGCGGGATGTTGTAAATGTAAAGCGGAATGTCAGCGCTGTCCGCTACCGCCATGTAGTGGCCATAAAGCCCGTCCTGAGACGGCTTGTTGTAGTACGGCGTAACTACCAGCACACCTTGCGCGCCCTCTTGGGCGGCATGCTGGGTGAACTCGATGGCTTCAGCCGTGGAGTTTGACCCGGCCCCTGCCATGATCGGGTTGCGGCCATTGGCCGGCTCGACCACGATTTCAACGACACGCTTATGCTCATTGTGCGGCAGCGTGGGGCTTTCACCTGTGGTGCCACACGGCACAATGCCATGGGTGCCTTGGTCCACATGCCAGTCCACGAGACCGCGCAGCGCTTTCTCGTCCACAGTCTCACCCTCGAAAGGTGTGATGAGAGCGACAATTGAGCCTTTGAACATCGGTCTGGTCCCTGGAAGAAATGAAGCGTTACGTGCGCGGTGGGCAGCTATGGCCACAGAATGGATCGCGGGCGCGGACATTATGGGAACCGGCCCTATGCCGCAACGGCTGATGGGCTACGGCGTGTCTCATATGCATGAAAGCACCCCAACACCCGAATTTTGCTGCCTCTCGGCAGCTGAGCACAAGTTGATCAAGATTCCCCATTTTGCATCGCCCTCATGACACAAAACGCTGTTAAACTCCCAAAAGTTGTTCTGCATACTCCCCATGCATTGGTAGAGATGATGACCCTCACGTCTGGCCGTCCCCCCCGTTTCTTTGTTTCTCTTCTAGGTGCAGCAATGCTGGTCGCAGTGGCCGCCCCGCTTACGAGTGGCGTGGCACACGCACAAGCCGTGCCGGCTGAACGGCCAACACCTCCTGCAATTGACCCCAACGCCACCGTGCCCCTGCCGGGTCTGTCGCTGACATATGCGGACTATGCACTGGTCCAATCGGCCCTCTCTGACGCCCAGTCCGGTGATTGGGTAGCAGCCCGCACAGCCTCCAGCCGCATCAAAGATCAAACCGCCCGAATGATCATCCGCTGGCTGGAACTACAGGACAAGAACTCCGGTGCCGCCAGCATCGAGATCACCACCTTCCTGAACGCCAATCAGGACTGGCCACGCCAGGACCGTTTGGAACGGCGTGCGGAAGAGGCTCTCCTGGCCGAGAACCCGGACACGGGCTCCCTGCTATCCTGGTTCGATCTCAACCCGCCAATTACGGGTGACGGCAAAATCCGTTTCGGCGAGGCTCTTATCGAAGCCGGGGATACCCAGCGCGGCACGCAGATGATCCGCGCGGGCTGGATCGCGCATGATTTTGAAAGCACACGTGAGGCCCAGATTATCCGGCAGCACAGATCGACCCTGCGCCGGGAAGATCATATCGCCCGGCTTGATCGGCTTTTGTGGGACAAGGACGCAACCGACGCACGTCAGATGGCAAGTCTGGTGGGTGCTGACCATGCAGCTCTCGCCGAGGCCCGAATTCGTCTGGCCCGCCGTAGCGCAGGCGTCGACAGCGCTGTAGATGCCGTGCCAGCCAGCCTTGTGAATGACCCAGGCCTTCTTCTCGAGCGCGCCCGCTGGCGGCGCCGCAACGGCGCCCCCAACGATGCTGTCCCGCTCATACTGCGCGCACCCACGACGGGCGAGGAAATGGTGCGTCCGGATGAATTCTGGCGTGAGCGTCACCTGCACGCCCGTCGGCTGCTCAAGGAACGTGACTACCGCACCGCCTACGACCTCGTACGCAACCACGGAATGTCCTCCGGCGTATCCTTTGCGGAAGGCGAATGGCTGGCTGGTTGGGTCGCTCTCCGCTTCCTCAATGATCCAACGTCTGCTTATTTCCACTTCCGCACCCTGGCCGCCAATGTGAAAACCCCCATCAGTAAGGCGCGGGCTGAGTATTGGGCAGGTCGTGCAGCGCAGGCTGATGGGCGCAAGGGCGATGCAGGCTTTTACTATCAGCGCGCTTCCGAGCATGACACCACGTTCTATGGCCAACTCGCCCGCCAGTCCCTGCTTGGCGGTGACAATGCCATTACCGTTGTCTCCAGCGGCACCAAACCACCTGCGACCTTCAACACATCCAGCGCAATGGCTGCCATGAAGATGCTCAACGCCCTGGGCGAAGAACGCCTGGTGACAGCATTTTTCTATCACCTGTCGCGCTACTTTGAAGATGCCGGTGACCTGGAAGCCATGGCGAAGTGGCTGCGTACCGCAGGCCGTCCAAATCTGGCCGTCAGGACAGCAAAGATTGCGTCCCGCAAAGGTATCGAACTGCCGGATTATGCGTATCCAACAAACGCTCTACCGGACGTGCCATCCGCAGGGTCGCCGGTCGAACGGGCTCTGGCTTTTGGCATCTCCCGACAGGAAAGCGAGTTCAATCCGCAGGCCGTCAGTCATGCCGGCGCGCGGGGTCTGATGCAGCTCATGCCGGGGACTGCAAAACGTCCGGCCAATGCCTACGGCCTGCCTTACAGCAAGTCCCGCCTCCTAACTGATCCCACTTACAACGCCAAGATCGGCATTACCCATCTAGGGGATCTGCTGGATGAATTTGGAGGCTCCTACATCCTGACAATTGCGGCCTACAACGCCGGTGGCGGTCGTGTGAATGAGTGGATTGCGACCTATGGTGCCCCCCGAACACCGGGCATTGATCCCATCGACTGGGTAGAACAAATCCCATTTTCAGAAACGCGGAACTATGTGCAACGTGTTCTGGAGAACACACAGATTTACCGCGCCCGCCTCGCCGGCGCGCCGGTAAATGTGAAACTTATCCAGGATCTGCACCGTGCTGGCGTTGTACCATCCGCACCACCCGCGGCCGTTCCGGTTCCAACGCCGGCACCAAACACACAGTGACCATCAGAGCAGAAGTCCCAGTCTTTGGGCGATGCCGAAAGCCAGCAACGCTAAGCTGGCGGCGCAGCCAAGCACAGGTACAAACAAGGGAACCTGAGACACCGGCACCCCATAATCCTTCGACCGACGCAGTACCAACAATGCCGCATTGACGAGGCTGAATACGCCGAGCACCGCCAGGCTGGCATAGGACGCCAGTTCGGCAATAGGTAATGTCAGAGCAAAAGCCAGAACAATCAGAGCCACGCCGATGATGGAAACGTCCGGCGTTCGAGTGATCGGGTGCACGTGGGCCAACACGTTTGGCAGCCGCCCAAGGCGTGCCATCCCATATAGCAAACGTGAAACCATGATTATTTGAATGAGCGCGCCATTCACAACTGCCAGAATGGCAATCGAACTCAGGATGGCCGGGTTGCCGCCGCTGGCACCAAACACCTCCGCCAACGGTGCATCGCTTGCCCCAAGTTCTGACGGGTCAACTGCCAGAACCGAGATCGTGGTAAGCAGTACATAAAGCAGTGTACTGACAATCAATGTGACGATGATCGCTACGGGCAGTGTTCGCCCAGGCGTCTTCACTTCCTCCGCCATGTTGACAATGTCTTCGAAGCCGATGAAGGCAAAGAAGGCCAGAACACTCGACGACAAGACCAGCAGCCAAACCATCCCGTCCAGCCCAGGCCACATAGCTGGCAGTGCCTGCGGAAAGTCCTGTAAAACAGGGAGACCTGCTCCAATCACCAGCAAGAGGCCGCCAATCTCGATCAATGTCGTAATGGCAACAATAATCAGGGACTGAGACACCCCCCAAAATGTAACCACCGCAAGAACGCCGATGATACCAAGAAGCGCGATCCATGCGGGTACTGTGACCAACTCACTGAGATAGCCGACAAATCCCAGCAGGACGGCTGCCGACGAAGTGATCCCGGAAAACGCAACCAGAAGACCGGTGACAGTGGTCAGCCGAGGACGCGCGAACGCCACATTGACATAGGTCGCTTCGCCACCAGCCTTGGGATACTGCGTCGCAAGTTCGGCATATGACAGGGCCGACAGTCCTGCCAGAATTCCCGCCAGCATAAAGGCAACCGGAGCCGCCATACCCGCGACGCCAGCGACCTCGCCTATCAGCACGTAAATCCCGGCGCCAATCGTCACGCCGATGCCGTACAGCGTCAGCAGCACTGGACCGACAGCGCGCCTGAGATGCGGTTCGTGGGGAGTGGTCATGGAAAGACACCTCACAGCACATAACAATCCGCCGCCAAGTCCACTAGAGATGGCGGGGGCTCGTCAGTTAAATCTGTGAACAGTCTAATGCAAAGGTGCTTTTGCACCTTGCGCTAGATCACTACTGCATGGAGGCAGAAACAATCATGCAGTCTGCAGCGGCAATTCCCAGCGTTGTGCAGGCCGCCGAAGCCTGCGTCATGTTTTCAAATCCGCCAATGCGCAGGCGGTGAAAGACCCCGCGCTCGCCGAGATCGATTGGCTGCACATAGAGCGTGTTGCTGGCAAGTGTGTTGCCAAATTCAGTATTTGCCTGTTCAAAGCCACGTTGAGCGTTTTCGGCAGAGGCGAATGAACCCAGCTGCAGGGCGAAACCAGGATCAACTGCGGCAGCAGTTGTTGTGGGCGTTCCCAAAGCGGCGGCTACAACATCGGTGCGCCGCGCAGGAATGATGCTTCGTGGGCTGGAGGCGGGCGCACTGGCATCGGGAATGCCTGCAGTTGTGATGATGTCACCTTCATCAACGGCAATGACGGCCTCGATGAGGGACGTCAGCATTTCACGGTCATAAGCGCCCAATTCGTCGACCACTTCTTCGGCCTGAGCTTTGGCGGACATACCAAGGACAAGGGCTACCAGCAGCAACCCCGCGAGCGCCGTGTTCAGCGCTTCGCGGTTGGACAGGAGCCGGTTGAGCCAATGGGCCGGAGTCAGAGCATTCGTATGAGCAAACATAAGGGGCCTCTCCCCAAAATGGATTTGTGACCCCTATGCTCGGTGAACTCGGTAAAGGAAGTGTTGCCAGAATAAGGAACAATTGCGGCATATGAACCGCCTGCAAATCGCCTGAATTCGGTCTTAAGCGGATTGTAAGGTTAAGCGGTAAACTGTGTGTGACCAGATGAAGTGGCCAATAATGGGAATTTCTGCCATGCGGGTTTTTGCATCTTTCGCACTTGCAGTTTTGCTTGGATTTACAGGCTTTTCAGCAACATCAACGGCACATGCGGCTGCCTCTGCCGTTGTTATTGATGCGCGCAATGGCGATGTCCTCCTCGCAGATAATGCAGACACGCGCCAGGATGCTCCGGCCCTTCCCAAGCTCATGACCATCTATTTGATGTTTGAAGCCTTTGAAGCAGGCACCGTCAAACCAACAACAAACATCTTTGTGACAAGCACCGCCACCCAACAACCAAAGCCCAAACTCGGACTGGACCACTTTGACACCATTTCGGCAGGCGACGCCCTTGATGCCGTCCTTGCCGCGTCCGCCAATGATGCCGCGGCTGTTCTTGCAGAGTTTCTCGCCGGATCAGAAGTGCGTTTCGTGGCAGCCATGAACGCAAAAGCCAAAGAGCTGGGACTGACACAGACGAGTTTCGTCAATATCTCAGGCGCCCCGCATCCTAAGCAGTTCTCAACGCCGCGCGACATGATCCGCTTTTCTCTTGCGCTGATGCGGACTTATCCTGAGCGCGCCAAGGGCCTTGTCGGGACAAACTTCGCCTGGAAAGGCGTGACCTATCAGGGACCCCGTAACTTCCTAAGCGCGCTCTCTGGTAATGGCTCTGCTGGCGTGGCGCCTGCAAGTGCAACACCTGCTGTCAACCGTGCCAAAACAGGCAAGGCAGGAGATCGTGACGTGATCGCGGTTGTGTGGAACGCGACAACAGCTGCCGATGCAGACCAGCTCATCGTCGCATCACTCAATGCGGCCAAACCCGATACCCTCGCTCCCGCGCCGACACAGGTTTCAGCCACCAGCACACCATCCGCTCCCAAGTCATCGGCGTCTTCTATTGTGAGCGGCAATTGGGGCGTGCAGCTTGGCGCATTCTCAACTGAAGCAGCCGCCAACGCACAACTGGCCGCTGCCACGAAGATTTCCCCTCAGCTGTCCCAGGCCACCACGCGTGTTGCGCCCTTGCAGCGGGCAACTGGCACGCTTTACCGCGCAAAGTACATGGGCGTAGATGAAGCAACCGCTCGCGGCATCTGCGCGCAGCTCACGTCTGCCGGCGCCGCCTGTATTCCCCTGTCGAAATAGAATCTAGATCAGCCCTGTCGCTTCAGCAGTCAGCTTGGCGCAGAGGCCCTGGCCCAAGACCGGCACCGCGGTTTCGAGGCGGCTCAAAGCATCAGCCTCAGCCTGCATAAGACACATGGGGTTGTTCGGAAACGCGCGCACATCCGCATCATCACGATGCAGCAGTACCAGATTGTGATGGCGGGGATCGCTCTCCAGACGGTCAAACAGCGATAGCACCGCCACACGGGGACCTTCTATGAGCTGGACAAAGCCCGTGTTGCCTGCAAGCAGGAAACTGGTAATCCCATCTCGGACATTATTGCGTCGGGCACAAGCAACAAGGTGGTTTAAATCATCCGGGTGATAGCACCCGTTAGATCCACTCGCATCGCTTACATACGCTAGCTGGCAGAACGCCATGTGCCCTCACGCAGACTTACCATGCGGCCAAGAACGACCAACATCAAAACTCTGCGCGCAAATGGTAAATGTCCTCTTAACTAAATGGGCTTCAGCGCAAAATATCAGGAGAGAGCCTCATCGCTGTCATGTTTGAGACCATCCGCAGTATGAGTGCACAAGCCTTTGACGATGCCATCGGCAATTGAATAGACCCATCCATGAACTTCTACCTTGCTGCCGCGCTCCCATGCATGGCGCAGGATGGTTGTGTTCGCGACATTGCGCACTTGTTCAATGACATTGAGCTCGCATAGGCGATCAACCCGCTCTTCCTCGCTCATGTCGTCAGTAAAGTCCGCCTCATGAAGACGCGCGACGTCACGGATGTGATGCAACCAGTTGTCGATAAGCCCATGGTCGTGGTCATCGAGTGATGCCTTGACGCCTCCGCACCCGTAGTGTCCGCAAACGATAACGTGCTTTACCTCCAGGACATCAACCGCATACTGAATAACGGACAGGCAGTTGAGGTCGGACGGCACCACCACGTTGGCGATGTTTCGGTGAACAAAGACACCACCTGGCGGCAGATCGATGATCTCATTGGCTGGCACGCGACTATCCGAACAGCCAATCCACAAAAACTCCGGCGATTGCTGTTCCGCCATGGTGCTGAAGAAAGTCGGATTGATTTCCTTTATGCGTTCGGCCCACAACCGATTACGGGCGAAAAGGTCGGCTATCTCGGTCATGATTCATTCAAGCGCCTGCAAATCATTAAAATTCGTAGGCCTTTATGACCCGACCTGACGTTCAATGACCAGCCCCTTGTGGCGACCGAGTGCAACACAGCTTTGGGAAGTCATGCTGTATAAACCTGCCGCCCGCCACTCCAGGTCTCCAGCACTGCGATTTGAGAAATCTCGGTTTCCGGCACTTTCCGAGGATCATCATCAAGTATCACGAAGTCGGCGTATTTTCCGGCCTCGAGCGATCCCACTTCATGATCGGAATGACACTGCCAGGCGGCCGTTCGGGTCAGGGCAAGGATGGCCTCCTCAACACTCACTTTCTCAGCTTCATTGAGCGAGCTGCCCGGTTCCTTCCACATGCTCCGGGTCACCGCATTCTCAATACACCGCAACGGCCCCATCACGGATACGGGTTCGTCTGAGTGCATGGTCCAGGGAATACCGGCATCCTGGCAGGACCTTGCACGCCCCAGCAGTTTAGACTTTTCAGGCCCGAAGACCTCATCGCGAAACGCCTTGGCCCAGTAGTAAATGTGGCCGATGAGGAAACTCGGCGACAGGTCTAGTGCGGCCATTTTCTCAATCTGCTCGTCATGCAGGACCGAGCAGTGCTCGATGCGATACCGCATGTCGCGCGGCGCACCAGCATCGTAGGCTGCTTCAAAAGCCGCCAGCGTGTTGTCGATAGCCTGATCCCCGTTGGCGTGGACGACCACCTGCCACCCTTCAAGCGCACGTTGCGTCACCTTTTGCTTGAGGTCTTCGGGAGCGACATAGGCAAGCCCCCTGTCGTCCCGCCCGAGATAAGGCTCGCGTTGAAGTCCGGTCCGCCCCTGGTTGGAGCCGTCAGACACAATTTTCCAGCCGGTCGCCCTCGCATAGGCGTTACCCTGACCGAAGGATACATCCATATCGTCCCAGGCATGCGCACCGCTATCAAATAGTGAATAACGCAACCTTGCCGTCATGTGGCCGCTTTCAGAAAACGCCTTGAAGGACGCGAGTTCATTGGCTCCCAGAAAGCTGCCTGCCGCCTGATCACAAAAAGGCGTGATGCCTACCTCATTCGCGCGGTCGCAGACGTACTTGCATCCTGCCGGAACATCGTCCAGCGCCATTGCCGCAAGGTTATGGGCAAGGACCTTTCCAAAAGCGGGTCCTCCCTGGCAAATGCCGTTAAGTGATCCATCAGGATTCCGTCCAAACGCGGCTCCTTCGGGGTCCGGTGTATCAGCGTTCAACCCGGCAATCTCAAGCGCCGCCGAATTGCAGTAAGCAATATGAAGCGAGGCGTTGAAAATGAGACATGGAGTATCGCCAGTCACCGGGTCCAGCATGTCACAGGTGATAGCGTCGGGACCATCCTGAAGCGACGGATCAAACTGGCGAGCTATGACCCATTCACCGTCCTTGGTGTCTCTAGCCAACTCGCCTATGCGCTGCGTGACCGACGCAACTGTCGGGCAATTTAGCGCACCTACATCTTCAAACCGGCTCAACATGGCAATGGGGAAAAAGTGCATATGCGGCTCGATGAAACCGGGAAGAATAGTCTTGCCACCAGCATCAACAATCGTCGCATCGTCCGGGATAGCTGCCTTCACCTCATCCAGTGATCCGACCGCCAGAATTTTGTCACCATCAATCGCCAATGCTTCTACAACGGAAAAATCTGCGTCGGCCGTAATGATCGTGGCATTAGCAAAAATGGTCAGCCCCAACGGCTCTGGCGGCACCCCGAGTTTATCATCGCTCCAGGCCAACGCGTTGGCGGAGGCGGCCATATGCGGCAAAGAGAGCAATCCCAGTTCGCCAAGTACAGGGGCACAGCACGGGCAACCAAACAGATCTGTTGAATGGGTGTGATGCTCCCGACAATCATCCCCACAGTCTGCCGTGTCGGAATGCATCGCCAGGTCGTCAATTGTGTTTAACCCGTCCATATCCCACTTGCCCCTGACTTGTGTTTTTCGGCTATTCTTTAACCGTTGCTCTATCGAAGACTGTGCCATGCCGCGCCCGCAATACAAATCTACTTCCAGCAACCGCTCGTTGATAAAGAAGTCCCCATGACCGCCACCTATATCTCGCCTGCCCGGCCTCACTGGTCTTCCCGGCTAATGTTTGTCTTTGCCGCCTCTGGCTCCGCCGTCGGCCTCGGCAACATTTGGAAGTTTCCCTATATCGTGGGGGAAAATGGTGGTGGCGCTTTCGTGCTCCTGTATCTGGCTTGTCTCATTGGGCTCGGGGCTCCCTTGCTCATTGGAGAGGTCTTCGTCGGTCGCAAAGGCGGCGAATACCCCGCCAACGCCTTTCTGAGGGTGGCCAAAGAAAAAGCAATGTCCCGGGCCTGGGGTGGCCTGGGTGCATTGGGCGCGATCATCGCCATCATGATTCTTGCTTTCTACAGCGTGGTCTCCGGCTGGGTCGGGATATACACAATTGATTTCGCACAGGCTGTCCTTGGCGGCGATGCAGCCCGCACCGGAGCGGATGCCTTCACTGCCATGCTGGCGGACCCAACTCTGCAGCTAAGCGCGGTCACTGCAGTTGTGCTGACAGCAGGGCTCGTCATTTACTTTGATGTGACAGGCGGCATTCAATCCGTCATGCGATACGT
>JBHJJF010000012.1:0-31125 GCA_050042885.1 Candidatus Phaeomarinibacter sp. | reverse complement strand
GTCGCGCTCCGCCGCCGCGCGCATGACGCGAATGGCGATCTCGCTTCGGGTGGCGACGAGCAGTTTCTTGATCTGGCGTTCAATCTGTTTGGCAGGCATCGATTTTGGCCCCGGATTGCAACTGTTATGGCGTAGGATGGCCGCGCATCGGGAGGCGGGCAAGGGCCGCGCCACGACTTATCGCCATGTCGCAGGAATGGAACTCAAATGGGCTCAATCTTGATCAATCTGATCCTTTTGCTGGGCGCTGCGGTACTTTATGGACTGGGCGAGTTCTGGGTGCCGATCATTGTAGCGGCTGTCGCGGGCCCGATGCTCGGCATGTCGATTGTCAGGTTTTTCGGCGGTCAGTAGTTTTGGATGGTGAAACAAAAAAGGGCGGAAGCGCTGGTGCAGCACTCCCGCCCTCGCTCTGCCGCCATAAGGCAGCACATGTTGTTACAGCCTAGAAGGCTTTGCCTTCAGAGACAGCCCACTTGCTCACGCCAGCTTCACCGGGGATTTCGCCGGAGGCACCAACTGTCGGGGCTTCTTCCGTCACGGTGACGCAGGCCTCGTCTTCGCCCGGGAATGCCGTGCAGATGTCCTGGCCGTTCACTGACCATGTGCCGGACGCCGTCGAGCCGTCAGGCGCCTGGCGCTCAACGGTTGATGCATCGGGGTAGTACAGAATAACGCTCGCGCCGTCTGGGCCGGTGACTGTCACCGAGTTGCCCACAAGACCGGCGCCTACATTGGCAAGGGCAGCAACAGCGCCCGCACCGGTTAGCAAGGCAGCAAGTGCCACACTCTTAAGAAGTCGCATAGAAAATCTCCCTGGATTTCCGTGGATTAGGTGTCCCACGCGGGCGAAACGTTAACCACGATCCATGTGGGATGCCAGCAAAATTCTTGAGGGTTTTGGTGCGTCTTTTCAGGCGCTGGTTACAGGCTCTAATTGCGGGGAGGTCGCATCATGAACACAATCAGCCAAAGGGGTACGATTACAACAATACCGAGCATCAGGTTCGGCAGGGCCAGTTCCCAGCCGCGCGCGATAAGGGCGCCGATTTCAGCCGGTGTTGCGCCGATCTGCGCCAGAACAGCATTCGCATCGGTGCCGAGAAAATACAGGATCACAGCAATTGCCGCGGAGACCGCCGCCAGCCGCCACAAGATGGATACAAGATCAAAAAGCATTCTGCCTCTCTCCCCAGGCACTTTCCCCGCCCCAGGCGCTTTCCCCACAACGCGCATGGCTGATTCTGGCCCGGCGTTGACCTGGCTAACTTACTCCTCTTTGGCCGCTCTTGACGAGATGGTTGGAAGGCTAGGGCGACACAGGCGTTTGGCCGCTCTCATGGGCATCTAGCCAGCGACCAAAGTCACGTTCCAGCCCCTCTCCAAGAACCAACCAGAAGTCCGTGTCATCGGCGAGACCGGTGTTTGAGATGTCGTGAACCGGTGCCGTTGGCAGCAGCGGCGCAACACCGGCTGGTATGTCCGGCCATACATCCCTGTTCACCGGACCGGCCAGTAATTGGTCTGCGAGCATGGCCTGACCCTGCGAAGAAAGGACCCGCCTGACCACCGCCCGCACGGTTTCCGTGTCTGAAGCAGCGGCAGGCAAAACCACAAGATGTTGGATGCGGTAGATCTGTGCGTCAAAGGAGAGCTTGAAAGGTGCGTCCGTAGCGCTGCTGTCTTCGAGCATGATCTGTGCAGCATGGACGGAGGGCAGGGCCGCAGCTGATACCGCGCCTGCCCGCAACAGCGCCACTGCATCATCCGGCGTGTCCCAGAAAACGATCTGCGTTTGCGCAAACAGAGCATCGAGCCTGGCCAGGGCGGTTGCTTTTCCGTCCGCTGTTGCCAGCGTTGAATACACCTGCTCAGGCGCGACGCCGCTTGAAAGCACGGCAATCTCAAGTGTCCCGCGCGCGCCGCGCGGCAGGGCGCGGGCGCCGGGATGGGTGTCTGTGTCAAAAAAGGCAGTCCAGCTATCCGGCCCGTCCGTGCCTGCTGCCAGCAGAAGCGATGTGACCAGATAGCCGACACCGCAGGCATGAATAGCCTCAGGCATCAGCGTGTCCGGCAGACCGTCAGCAAGGCCGGCGCTGAGAGACTGCCCCGGTCCTTCATCGCACAGATGGTTTGCAGCGCCCGTCTCCACATCAATGAGAGAGGCGCCACTCGCCGTCACATCCAAGAGCGTCGCGTCATACCGTTCAACGGTGACGGGCAGATCAGGCGTCAGGGCAATAATCTCTTCAAGGGCGTTCCCCCACTGGCCCTCATAGGTCAGCAGCTTTGTCTGCGCCTGAGCTGCGCTGGAGAGCACACAGGCCAGTGCTATGACAATCATCGTGCTCCTAAGCCGCATCAAGACCCCGCATCCGTTCAGACCGCCGCCTCAAGAGCTCAACAGCGGTCAGCAATGCAATTGATACGAGGACGAGGCACGTGGCGACCGCAAGAATGGTCGGCGATATCTGTTCGCGAATGCCGGCCCACATCTGCCGTGGGATTGTTCGTTCCTCAAAGCCTGCCATGAACAACACGACCACCACTTCATCAAACGACGTGACAAAGGCGAACAGCCCGCCGGACACGACGCCGGGCAGAATGATCGGCATGGTGACCTTGAAGAACGCCACATGCGGCGGCGCACCAAGCGACGCGGCGGCGCGGGTCAGGTTCTGATCATAGCCCGCAAGCGTGGCGGTGACCGTAATGATGACAAACGGAATACCCAGCGCCGTATGCGCCAGGATAATGCCCAGATGGGTCTGCGACAGGCCGATGGACGAATAGAAGAAATACATGCCCGTGGCGGTGATGATGATCGGCACGATCATCGGTGAGATCAGCACCGCCATGATGGTGCGCCGATAGGGCATGGCAGGGCTTGTCAGCCCCAGCGCCGCCAGGGTGCCCAGCCCCGTGGCCATGAAGGTGGCCGCGATGCCGATGATGAAGCTGTTGCGGATCGAGTGCAGCCATTGGTCATTCTCAATGATGTCCCGATACCACCGGTTGGAATAGGCGCCCGGATCAAGGGCCAGCATTTCCGGCGTAAAGGTGAAGTAGGGTTGCGCGTTAAACGACAGCGGAATGATCACCAGCAGCGGCGCAATGAGAAACAGGAAGATGGCTCCGCATAGAACGCGAAAGCCGTAATACCAGACACGCTCGCCGGCACTTGCGTAGGAGGGAGGCGGCAGCGCTATCCAAGCCTCATCTTGTCGATGCCGACGAGGCGGTCATACAGCCAGTACAGCGCCAGCACGCCTGCGAGCAAAAGCGCGCCGAGCGCAGCAGCAAGACCCCAGTTGAGGCTTTCCTGCATATGAAAGGCAATGAGGTTTGAGATCAGCTGCCCGGTGCGCCCGCCCACCAGCGCTGGCGTGATGTAGTAGCCCACCGCAAGAATGAAAACGAGGACGGCCCCGGCGCCGAGACCGGGCGCCGTTAACGGCAGATAGACACGCACGAAAGCGGTGGCAGGCGATGCCCCCAAGGACAGGGCCGCGCGGGTGAGCGAAGGCGGAATACCCCGCATCACTGCGTAGAGCGGCAGCACGGTGAAGGGCAGGAGGATGTGCGTCATCGCCACGATGGTACCGATCTGGTTGTAGATCAGCTGAATGCGCCCGTCCTCGGACACCAGTCCGAACCAGACAAACAGATCATTGAGCACGCCCTGGGTTTGCAGAAGGGCAATCCACGCGGTGGTGCGCACCAGCAGCGATGTCCAGAACGGCAGCAGTACCAAAATCAT
The DNA here is from genome assembly GCA_050042885.1 of Candidatus Phaeomarinibacter sp. Classification (GTDB taxonomy): domain Bacteria; phylum Pseudomonadota; class Alphaproteobacteria; order CGMCC-115125; family CGMCC-115125; genus Pyruvatibacter. The sequence goes on along the minus strand of JBHJJF010000012.1, from coordinate 27,365 downwards.
CAGGAGGTTGGCGCGGGCAGGGGGCATGTGCGCCATCAAATAGGCAATGGGAAATCCCAGCGCGAGGCACAGCACCATGACAAGCGCAGAGACCCACAAGGTGCGCCAGAACAACTGAACATAAAGACGCTGTTCTTCAGCGTTGAGAACAATCGCACCGTCTGCATCAAGCGTGCGGTCGACGGCAGACAGATAGAATGTGGTCGTGAGTGGCTGCGACACACGCTGGATTGCCGCCCATGTGTCGCGGCTGCCCCAGCGCGCATCAAGCGCTGGCAGGCTATCGCTGTAAGGCGCTTCCAGCTGCGCCGCCTGGCGCGCCGAACGCATGAAGAGAGACCGTGTACCCGGCATCTCATAGTTCATCCGCGTGGCAGCTTGCCCCATGGTGCGGTCAGCTCTTGCGGCGACCATGTCGGCGGCCAGAGCCGCAAAGACGGTTTCGTCCGGCAGACCGCGGCCGTCCCATGCCTGCACGACCTCGCTTACCTGCGGCATCACGTCGGCGAAGCCGGGTGCGTACACGCTGCGGGTCAGCATGGAATCGATCGGCACGATGAAGGTGATCAGCAGAAACACCAGGAGCGGAGCCACAAGGCCAAGCGCTTTCCAGCGCGCGAGCCTGTTGGCCCGCTGAAGCTGGCGTTTCAACGCCTGCGGTGGCGCGTCAGACCTGACTGCCTCCGCAGTGCTCATGGTATGTCCAACCGGCGGGGCGACTACTGCGCCAGCCAGGCGTTGCAGCGCTGTTCAAGCTCGTCATTGTAATCCGCCCAGAACTCGTAATCATTCTGCAGCCCGTTGGCCAAGCGTTCGGGCGTCGTTGGCATATGCGACGCCATATCGACCTCAGGAAATTCTGCATGCGCATCAACCAGCGCAAGGGCGGATTTGCGCGACGGTCCATAGGCAATCCAGCTGGCCTGTCCTGCAAGTCCTTCGGTCGAGGTAGCAAACGACACGAAGTCCAGCACGGCATCCTTGTTCTTGCCGCCCTTGGGCATCACCCACAGATCCAGATCCCAGATCTGCCGGTCCCAGATGATTTCAAACGGCTGGCTCTCAGCGAGCTGCGCGTTGAAGATGCGGCCATTGAAAGCGCTGGTCATGACGACTTCACCATCGGCGAGAAGCTGTGGGGGCTGTGCGCCTGTCTCCCACCAGATGACATCATTCTTGATGGTATCGAGCTTGGCAAAGGCACGATCAAGACCGGCAGGGGTGGACAGAACCTCGTAGACATCAGCGATGGCGACGCCATCGGCCATCAAGGCCAGCTCGAGATTGAACTTGGGAATTTTCCGCAGGCCCCGTTTGCCAGGATATGCCTCCAGGTCAAAAAAGTCGTTCAGTGTCGCAGGCGGATTCTCCGGGTATTTCGAGGCATCAAAGGCCATGACGCTGGACCAGACGGAGATGGGAACGGCGCACTCAAACAAGGTCCCCGGCAAAAAATCCTTAAGCGCCGGTGTGCCGTCCGGTGCGGGCGGCAGGGCGGAATGATCCACCGGTTCCGTGAGACCTTCATCGCACAGGCGCACGGCTTCTGCGGTTTCGACGTCTACCGCGTCCCAAACAACATTGCCGCTTTCCACCTGTGCTTTGATGGGCGCGATGTTGCCGTCATAGTCATCTGACTGAATGGTGATGCCGGTCTTTGCTATGAACGGCTTATGAAAGCCTTCGATCTGCGCCTTCGTATAGGCGCCACCCCAGGACACGATGGTGAGGGTGATGTCGTCGGCTGGCGTGTCCATAACGGCATCACTGACAGCTGTCTGCGGCGCGTCTGTTGATGCCGGGTTGGTTACTGCGTCATTGCCGCTGTCGCAGGCCGCAAGGCCAAGTGCCAGGAAGGCTGTCGCGGTCACAAGCCGCGTTGTCAGTGGTGTGGTAATAGACATCTCATGCATCCCCAAATGATGATCTTTCAAGCTGCGGCGCGCGGCCCATCAGCCTCAAGCTCCATATAATCCAACGCGCGGGCATCTTCGGCAGCCCAGCCAACGCGCACTTTGTCTCCGCGTTGCAATGGTGCGGTACCAGCCGCATTAGGCACCTTCACGACAAAGTCCTCGCTACCGCCCAAAGCAAGTCGTGCCCGCACATGGTCTCCCAGATAAATCAGTTCACGGACAGTTCCTTCAAACACATTGTCGAACGATGCAGCCGCATCATCCGAAAGGACATGTACGCGCTCCGGGCGGACGGACAAAAGCGTCCGGTCATTCTTCTCCTGCACCGCAATGGGCTCCGCCAGCACCAGCCCGCCTGACCCCTCCAGCGCGACGGTAACTTTGTCCTTGACGGTGCCGCGGATTTTCCCGGCCAGACGGTTGCTTTCACCTATGAATGACGCGACGAAACTGTTCTGCGGTTCTTCGTACACAATTGTCGGCGCGGCCACCTGCTGGATCACACCGTCATTGAAGACAGCGATCCGGTCCGACATGGTGAGTGCTTCGCTCTGGTCGTGTGTGACATAAACAACGGTGATGCCGAGCCGCTCGTGCAGGCGCTTGATCTCAAGCTGCATCTGCTCGCGTAACATGCGGTCGAGCGCGCCCAGCGGCTCATCCATCAATACAAGTTTGGGTTCAAAGACGAGAGCCCGGGCCACCGCAACGCGCTGCTGCTGGCCGCCGGAGAGTTGCGCGGGCATGCGCGCTCCAAAGTCCTCGAGCTCCACCATATCCAGCGCATCCGCCACCTTGGCGGCAACATCGCCCGGCGCCATGCCACGTACTTTCAAAGGGAAGGCGAGGTTCTCAGCCACGGACATATGGGGGAACAGCGCGTAGTTCTGGAAAACCATGCCGATGTCGCGTTTGTGCGGCGGTAGTCTGGTGATCGGCTCACTGTCCAGAAGAATTTCGCCGCCGGTTGGTGTCTCAAACCCCGCCAGCATCATCAGGCAGGTTGTCTTGCCGGACCCCGACGGCCCAAGCAGGGTCAGAAATTCCCCACGCTCAATGTCGAGATCAAGATCTTTGACGACAAGAGCTTCACCGTCATAGGTCTTCTGAACGCTGCGAAAGCTCACCAGCGGGTCATCGTCTGCCCGTGCGTCGGGCGAGGAGGAAGGCAAATCTGTCTTCATGAGGCTCCCATCGGCCACGCTGCTGATCCCTTGCAAATCAGCCGCTTTTCGGGAGCCTAGACGATCACCCCACTGATGCAACAGGGGATGCACACGGTGCTGAGCCTACCGACCAAACAGACCCCGGAGCACATCCTCCGGCTTGGGTTGGGTGTTTTCTTCCGCCGGCGCATCTCCGGCGGGTTCTTCCTGCCCCAGCAGCCCACGAATGATGTCCTTGGGCTGGATCTTCTCAAGGCTTTCAACGCCCTTGAGAATTTCAGTCGGGTTGGAGATCACCGCCGCCAGATCCGGCGCGAATTTCGGGTTGGACCACGTGCCGGTGACAATCACCGGGATGTCGAGGCCAGCCTTGTCCGCCGCACCACCCTGGCCTTCCAGCGAGGCCACAAGCTTCGGCTTCAGCCGGTAGTTGATGGTCTGTTGTGCAATGCTTGTACGGCCTGCGCCCGTCAGCCGAAGCAGCGGCCCGAGCATCTTGAGGTCGTTGTTGGCAAGCGTGCCATTGGTGATGTTGAAGGACCCGTTGAGCTCGCTGAAGTCTGTATCCGAAGACGTGGCGTTGCTCCATCCGGAGATCGGGTCTGTCAGCGCCGTGCGGATAATCTGCGCCAGATTGATGCCCTTGATGGCGCCATTGCGGAAATCAATGTTGCCGGTGCCGTTGAGGGTGTTGACCATCTGCGCCTGCGACGAGCCCTGCGCCGTCACAGCAATGTTGAAGAGACCCGTTCCCGCCAGCCGTTTGAAGCCCGAGGCGGCATTGAGGAAGGGTTCGATCGCAAGGCCTGACAGATTGAAGTTTGCCGCAAGCGACGGGGTGGCCTGTCGTCCGTTGAGCGTCAGCTTGCCGCTGCCCGTTCCCTGATAGAGCGCCATCTTGGTGAGGTTCGCGACAAGGTTGCCGTTGGTGATGTCGAGACCAAGGGCGCTCTGGCCGATCACGATATTGCCGAAGATGATTTCACCGGCGGACAAGTCGAGGTCCGTGTCGATGGCCTTGAGGCCGGAGAAATCGATCTTGTCTGTGCTCCAGCCTGCATCGCCCTGGCCGCTATAGACATTGGTGTCGATCTGATCGACGGACAAAGCGCCGGAGAGTTTCGGTCGCGCGCCCGCTGTTTCCACAACAAGATCGCCGGTCGCGTTCATACCGTCCAGCGACATGGCGGCATCGGAAAACGTGTACCGAGTTCCCGCACTCGCCAGCTGACCGCTGAGAGCAAGGGGACCAAACCCGCCGCCTTCCGCCATCGGGCTGCCGGTCCAGGCGGACAGTGCGCGCACAGACGGAACGTCAAGTTCAAGAGACCCGGCGGTCGAGAGCGCATCGCCGAATGTAATGTCACCGGCGTAGTCGAAGGTCACCGGGTTGGACGCGACGTTGACCGTCGCTGCTGTCGTCGTTGCTTCCAGGGCTGCCCGGGGCCGCTCGACTGTCGCATCAATATTGACCCGCTCTGCATTCCACGTAAGCGCACCGGCAACCACCAGTTGCTCGTCGAGGCTCGGCAGGTTCAGCGTCACGTCCACATCGCTGAAATTGTACGCGGCGCCCGACAGCGCGTCCCTGTAGCTGATCTGACCATTCTCGATGGTCATGTTGGCGAGCGACACTTCCGTTGGCGCCAATCCGCCCCCTGATGTGCCGCCCCCTGATGTGCCGCCCCCAGATGTGCCGTCCCCTGCAGGAGCCGTGTCATCACCGGACGTGTCCTGTGGGGAAGGTGCCGGATCAGCCGGCGCTGCGGCTGGTTCAAACTGCCAGTTCGGCGTGCCGTTGCGTGCAATCTCCAGATTGATCACAGGTTCCCGCAGCACGAATTCATCCACCTGCACCGTTCCTGACAACAGCGGCATGATGGCCAGTTCGGCACGCAGCTCTTTCATGGTCGCCATGTTTTCGGTCTGGGCGCCCGGTGCATTGGCGAAGGTCACGTCGCCAATATTGGCTGCAAGAGCGGGCCAGGCGCTGATGGAGACATCGCCGGCGATGGTGAGTTTTCGCCCTGTGGCGCTTTCAACGGCGGCTTCCACTTCCTGTTTTACGAGGTCCGCCGAAATGAACATGGGAGCCAGGAAAACTGCCCCGCCCACCAGAATGACAATCGCAACGATGAAATAGAGCAAGGCGCGCATTTTGTGTCTCCGGGGCCGTCTTGTTGGGGGTGGATGTGGCAATCGTACCGCGCTTTTCGCAGTCCTGCCATGCATCACAGTTTTCTGACTTTCACAATCGCGAATTCCTGTGGCAATGTCATGACTGCTTCGCCCATTCGGGGCGGGGCGTTGCGATTCACGCGCCAACGCTGCCTATGTGCGGTTGGTTGGCACCCAGGAAGAGGTCGTCGATGCAAATCGAAACTCCCCGCGTGATCGCGTTTTCCGAGCCTTGCACCCATAGGCACCGCGCCTAGAGGCAAGGCTTAGACAAACGCGGTTGGCGTCCGTCGTCCGGTCCGGCGTTAGCAGGACGGGCCCGTGACCCTCCAAAAGTGCCCGATTGAGTTCGGGCGCTCCCCGCATTGTTTGTCCAATTCTGAAAACACAAATCTATTTCCTGGGACAGTGCCGCGCTTTTGTGCGGGCTGTGAATACAATGACCAATCTTACGACCCTAGAAACCGCCCGCTTTGTGTGGGTCTACTGGATGCGGTACCCGCGCCTCTTCTGGATGTGCGTCCTGCTGGTTGTCGGCATGGCGGCACTGGATGTGGCTCTGCCGCTGGTTGCCGGGCGCTTCATCGATGCCATTTCCGGCACGCTTCCTGAGGCGCAGGTGTGGCAGCTCCTGTGGATCGTCATCGGCGTGACGGTTCTCTACTTCACCGTGCGTTACATCATGTACCGCGTGTGGATCGTGTTTGCCGCCAATGTCATGCGCCATCTGGTGCGCGATGCGTTTGAACGTGTGCAGCGGTTCTCGTCTGAGTGGCACGCCAATGAATTTGCCGGTGCGACCGTTCGCAAGATCAGCCGCGGCTTGTGTGCCTACGTCACCTTCGCCGACTCGATGATCCACGCCCTGCTGACGGCGGTCCTGACGCTGATTGGCCTCACCATCATGCTGACAGTTCTGTGGCCGGTGATGGGTCTGACTGTCGGCATGTTGATCGCACTCCATTTGGGCGTGGGTTATTGGCTCTCCGCCAACTGGGTGGCACCCGCCAACAATGTGCACATGGCGGCGGACAGCCGGATTGGCGCGACCATGTCTGACGCCATTACCTGCAACGCCGTGGTCAAGAGCTTCGGTGCTGAAGAACGCGAAGACGTGAACTTTGAACGTGTCGTGCGGGACTGGGCCGGCAAGGCGCAGTTCACCTGGATTCGCGGCGAGAAAGCCGTGATGTTCCAGGTCGCCATGCAGATATTGATGATGGCGGCCTTGTTGGGCTTTTCCACCTATTACTGGACCATCGGCGCGGCAACGCCGGGTGACGTGGTGCTGGCGCTCACGACGTTTTTCGTGATCGACAGCCATCTGCGTCATGCGTCCTATCACATCCGCAATGCCCAGCAGGCGATCAACGAACTGGACGATCTGGTGCTATTCCAGCGGCAGTCCATGGGGGTTGCTGACCGACGGGATGCAGACCGGTTTGTGCCGGGCTCAGGACGCATCGCGTTTGAAAATGTCCGCTTTACCTACGCCAACCAGCCGGACCCGATCTATGACGACTTTAATTTGACCATCCAGCCGGGCGAGCGTGTGGGTCTTGTCGGACGCTCAGGCTCCGGCAAGAGCACCTTCGTGAAGCTGCTCCAGCGTCTGCACGATGTGGATGGCGGGAAGATCGTTATTGACGGTCAGGAGGTCGCATCTGTGACCCAGTCGTCGCTGAGACAGTCCATCGCGCTGGTCCCGCAGGACCCGGCTTTGTTCCACCGCTCGCTGGCGGAGAACATTGCCTATGCCCGTCCTGATGCCACCCGTGAGGACATCATGGAGGCCGCACGGCGAGCGCATGCAGAAGAGTTCATTGTGTCCTTGCCGCAGGGCTACGACACTCAAGTGGGCGAGCGCGGGGTGAAGCTGTCCGGTGGCGAACGTCAGCGGGTGGCGATTGCCCGGGCGTTTCTCGCAGACGCGCCGATCCTGGTGCTGGACGAAGCCACATCAAGCCTCGACTCCCACACGGAGAGCATCATTCAGGATGCGATCGAGGAACTGATGCGGGGCCGCACGACAATCCTGATTGCGCATCGGCTGTCTACCTTGCGGGATGTGGATCGCATTTTGGTGTTCCGTCAGGGCCGCATCGTCGAGCAGGGCACTCATGCCCAGCTCATGCAACGGCCCAATGGTGACTTCAAGCAGTTGCTGGAAACGCAGGCCGCAGGGCTGGTCTTTTAGGCCAGTCCTGCGGTTTCCCCTCTCCCGTCACGGGAGAGGTGACATAACTCGCGCGGAGCGCTATCGCATAGGCATGTCTGACCCAAACACCGTTCTCTGGCTGCCCGATGATCCTGCTGCGACACCCATGGGCCGCTTTGCCGCTGGTGCTGCGGCGCGTTGGACGCGGCAACTGGGGACCTGGCCGCAGCTTCACGCATGGTCTGTCGATCATCGCGAAGAGTTCTGGCAAAGCGTCTGGGACGAGTGCGGTATCGTCGGCACACCGGGTGGGACGGTTCTGGAAAATGCCGACGCCATGCCTGGCGCGCGCTTCTTCCCGGATGCCCAGCTCAATTTCGCTGAGAACCTGCTTGCCCATGCGGGCACGGATGAAGATGTGGCGCTGGTCTTCCGGTCAGAAACCGGGGATGCCTGGCGCGTCACATGGGGCGCGCTCAAGCAGGACGTGGCACGGGCCCAGCAGGTCTTTGCCCGTTACGGTGTCGGTCCTGGTGATCGCGTGGCCGCGATGATGCCCAACATGCCCGAAACGATTGTTGCCATGTTGGCGGCAGCCGGACTCGGGGCGGTCTTCTCGTCCTGCTCGCCTGACTTCGGCGTCAAGGGCGTGCTGGATCGCTTTGGCCAGATCGAGCCCAAGCTGCTGATCGGCTGTGGCGCTTATGCCTATGGCGGCAAGACGCACGACACCCGGAACAAGCTGCGCGAGATCGCAGACGGTCTGCCGTCCCTCGCAGGTGTCCTGATTGTGCCTTACCTGGCCGAAGAGGCCGTGGGGCCCGTACCAAAGGCCGAACTCTGGCGCGAGGCGCTGGACGCGGAAGACGCGGACACGCCCACCTTCCTGCCGCTACCCTTCAGTCATCCGCTCTATGTGCTGTTTTCCTCCGGCACCACCGGCGCCCCCAAATGCATTGTGCATTCCGCCGGCGGCACCCTGCTGCACCACGCCAAGGAGCACCGTCTGCATTGTGGGCTGACGGCGGACGACACGCTGTTCTACTTTTCCACCTGCGGCTGGATGATGTGGAACTGGCTGGTCTCCGGGTTACGGACAGGCGCGACCCTGGTGCTGTTTGACGGCTCACCCTTTCATCCGGGTCCGGAGGTTTTGTTCGACGTTGTACAACAGCAGCGCGTTACCCACTTTGGCACATCTGCCAAATACATAGACGCCCTCAACAATGAAGGGCTGCGCCCCCGCGACACCCATGACCTGTCCGCCCTGCGCATGCTGCTCTCTACAGGCTCGCCGCTGGTGCCTGAAGGGTTTGACTATGTGATGGACGCCATCAAGCCGGATGTACATCTGGCGTCGATCGCAGGCGGCACTGACATCGTCTCCTGCTTCGTGCTCGGCAATCCGCTGCTGCCGGTGCGCCGCGGCGAGATCCAGGCCGCGGGCCTCGGCATGGCAACGCAGATCTGGAACCACGGCGGCCAGCCGGTGGTCAACGAAAAGGGCGAGCTTGTGTGTGTACGCCCGTTTCCGGCCATGCCCATCGGCTTCTGGAATGATGATGACGACGCACGCTACCGCGCCGCCTATTTCGAGCGTTTCCCCAATGTCTGGCACCATGGTGATTTCGCAGAGGAGACTGTTGCTGGCGGCTTTATCATCCATGGCCGCTCCGACGCGACGCTTAATCCCGGCGGCGTACGCATCGGCACGGCTGAAATCTACCGTCAGGTGGAACAGCTGCCGGAGGTGACGGAGGCCCTGGTCATAGGACAGGAGTGGCAAGGGGACACGCGCGTGGTGCTGTTTGTGGTGCTCGCCACCGATGAAACCCTCACCGATGACTTACAGGCCCGCCTGAAGAAGCAGATTCGCGAAGGCGCAAGCCCCCGCCATGTGCCGTCACGAATTGTCGCGGTTGCGGACATTCCCCGCACCAAATCCGGAAAGATTACCGAACTCGCGGTGCGGGATGTGGTCCATGGTCGCGAGGTCAAAAACCGGGAGGCGTTGGCCAATCCCGAGGCGCTGGATCTTTATCGCAGTATTCCTGAGATTCAGACCTAGACGCCACAAATCCCATACTCAAAATGGCTCTTTGACGCTGCCGCTTCCGCTTGACATGAGAATCGTTCTCATATTCAGTCGGCGGAAGTTTGCGATCTGGTCGCGTTTATTGTTCATTCACTTGGAGAACTGACCCCATGCGCCTTCTGGTTGCTGCCTCGGCGGCCGTTATTGCGTTTCCTCTTGCTGCTCAGGCCGCAGGAGAGGTGAACGTATATTCCTCTCGCCACTATGACACCGATGAGCGGCTGTATTCTGATTTTGAAGAAGCCACTGGCATCACCATCAATCGCATCGAGGACAAGGCCAATGTGCTGATCGAGCGCATCAAGGCCGAGGGCGAAAACTCGCCAGCAGATGTTCTGCTGACGGTCGATGCAGGACGCCTCTATCAGGCAGATCAGGCAGGCCTGTTCCAGCCGGTCGAGTCGGATGACCTTGAAGACCGCGTTCCGGAAAATCTCCGTCACCCGGACGGCCACTGGTTTGGTTTCTCAACCCGCGCCCGCGTCATCTTCTACGACAAGGCCAAGGTGGACCCGGCAGACATACCAACCTATGCAAGTCTGGCTGATCCCAAGCTCAAGGGCTTGGTCTGCACACGCTCTTCTTCCAATATCTACATGCTGTCCTTGATGGCCGCGACGGTTGAACATGCCGGTGAGGATGATGCCAAGGCATGGGCGGAGGGCCTGTGGGCCAACCGTGCCCGCGACCCTGAAGGCGGCGACACTGACCAGCTACGCGCCATTGCGTCCGGTCAGTGTGCCATCGCGGTTGCCAACACTTACTACTATGCCCGCGCCCTCTCCAAGGAGGTGCGTGACCTGGCTAACCCGGATGACACGGACCGCATCGGTGTGGTGTTCCCGGACCAGGAAGGTGATGGCACACATGTGAATGTCTCAGGTGGCGGCGTGGTGGCCAATGCACCCAACCGCGACAATGCCATCGCATTCCTGGAATATCTGGCTACGGACGCTGCGCAGAAATACTTCGCGGATGGCAACAACGAATATCCAGTGGTTGACGGCGTGGAAGCGTCTTCCGCCGTTGAGTCCCTTGGTGAGTTTGATGCGGATGATCTGCCGCTCGTGAAGCTTGGCGAAAACCAGGCAACGGCTCAGAAAATCTACAACGAAGTCGGCTACCAGTAAGATCCTCCCTGGCAGCGGACACACTTGAAGCCCGGTTGCAGAAATGCAGCCGGGCTCTTTTTTGTTGTCGGCCTTTCGCGTTACTTGCGGTTTCCGCCTGGCCGAGACGCCATGATCGTCCGTGACAGAATGATCACCGGCAGAAGACCGGTTGCCACAATCATAAGACTGGCCGTCGAGGCTTCCGCGAGCCGCTCGTCGCTGGCCAGCCGGTAGGCCTGAATGGCCAGGGTATCGAAATTGAACGGCCGCATGATGAGCGTGGCCGGCAGTTCCTTCACCACGTCCACAAACACGATCAGCCCCGCTGTTAGGAGGCTGCCGCGCATGAGGGGGGAATGTACTTCAATGAGTGTTGCCAGTTTGGAGCGTCCAAGGGAGCGCGCGGCTGCATCCATATTGGGCGTCACTTTGGCGAGGCTGGCCTCAACGGTGTTGATGGAGACCGCCATGAACCGCACCAGATAGGCGAAGATCAGCCCGGCGATGGAGCCGGTCAGAATGAGGCCCGTGGAAATGCCGAAGGTCGCACGCATCCACGCATCCAACGCGTTGTCCATATTGGCTAGGGGAATAAGTACGCCGACGGCAATCACCGAACCGGGAATGGCATAGCCCAGGCTGGTCATCCTGTTGGCGAGGCGCGCCAGCGGGCTGCGGGACAAGCGCACGGCATAGGCCATCAGCAAGGCAAGCAACACCGCGAGAACCGCTGCAATGCCTGCCAGGGTAAAGGTATTGAAGGTGAGTGTGATGTAGCGGCTGCCGAACAGATCATGGCCGCCCACAAAGTTGAGATAGATGAGTATGCCCAGCGGGAGCGCAAACCCCATCAGCACCGGCAGCGCACAGGCAGCAAAGGCCGCCAGCCCCCGCAGACCGGTAAGCTCATAGTCCGGCAGCCGCTGTAGCCGCGACGTTGTGTGCTCATAGGTGGAGCCTGAGCGGCTGAGGCGCTCGACCAGAATAAGAAGCGTCACGATGCCGAGCAGGGTCGCGGACAATTGCCCGGCCAGAACCCGGTCCCCCAGCGAGAACCAGCTTTGATAGATCGCGGTAGTGAAGCTGCGCACGCCGAAATGCGACACCGTGCCGAAATCGGCCAGCGTTTCCATGATGGCCAGCGCAGCACCCGCCGCAATTGCCGGGCGGGCCAGCGGCAGTGCCGTTTTCCAGAACGCACCCCACGCGGACTGGCCCAGCGTGCGGCTCGCTTCAAGCGCACAGACGGACTGTTCAAGGAAGGACGCTCGTGCCAGCAGATACACATAGGGGTAAAGCACGAAGGAGAAGACGAAGACCGCGCCGCCCTCCGAACGGATGTTGGGGAACCAGTAGTCCTGCGCCCCCCAGCCGGTGACCTCCCGCAGCAGGGTCTGTACCGGACCCGGGTGATGGAGAAAGTCCGTATACGCATAAGCCACCACATAGGCGGGCACCGCCAACGGCAGGATCAGCGCCCAGTGGAAAATCTCGCGTCCGGGAAATCGGCACATGGTGACAAGCCACGCGGTGGAAACCCCCAGGACCAGAACGCCCGCCAGCGTGCCGACTGCCAGAATGATGGAGTTGGTCAGGAGCTCCGCCATGATCGACTGACCAAGCCCGGAGAGGCTGGCGGTGGGCGTGTCAAAAAGCGTGGCAATCACCGCCATCGCCGGCAGCGAGATGATGAGCGCTACCACAAGCGCACCATATGTCAGGCCGCGCCCGGCCGTTCCCGTTGCCAGCAGGCCTTTCAGCCGTGTCAGCAGGGCAGGTCCGCGCTCGGGCGGGGCAGGATGTGAGGGCGCAAGCAGGGCCATAAGGGCAGGGTCTGCCTTGGATCATGTGGCGGGATTCTAGGAGAGTGGCTTAGGCTTCTTGAGAATGAGTGTCAATTAATCCAGCGCCGATCGCCACGCGCAATAGGTCGCGGGTCGGCGCGGTCACGTTGCCAATACGGCGGTGGGGGGGAAGATGACCCGCACCCGCGTGCCTTGACCGGGCACGCTGTTGATCTCAAAGCCCGCCTTATTGGCTTCGGTCAGCGTTTTCGCCAGCGGCAGACCCAGACCAAGTCCTCGGCCCAATCCATGCTTCCCTGCTTTTGCTCCCGCAAGACCCGCCTGGGCGTCCTCTATCTGGCCGAAGGGCTCCAGCGCTGCGGCCAGCTGGTCTTCATCCATGCCGATACCGGTATCTGATACGTGCAGCGCGACGCCGCCGTCCTCCGTCATGTCCACGCCCAGCGTGACGGACCCGCCATCGCGGGTGAATTTGATGGCGTTGCCCAACAGATTGATCAGCACCTGGCGCAGCGAGCGGGCGTCGGCGACGACCGGCGGAACGTTTTCCCCCACAGTGGCAGACAGCCTCAGCCCACGGTCCGCCGCCTCTTCACGCAACAGATCACTCATGCTGCGCGCCAGCTCCGCCAGATCAACCGCCTCAAAGGCAAGGCTGCGCCGCCCGTTTTCAGACCGCGCCATCTCCAGCAGATCATCCACCAGCCCCAGCAGGTGTTGCCCGCCCGTATGAATGTCGCGCGCGTATTCCAGGTACTTTTCGTTCCCCATGGGACCAAAATGTTCCTGCGCCATCACCTCGGAAAATCCCAGAATGGCGTTGAGCGGTGTGCGCAACTCGTGGCCGACCCGTGACATCAAGGCCCGCGCCTCCATGGCCGCCGTATCACTTTCGCCCTTTTGTGCCGGGGGCGGAGTGTCATTGGCTTGAACGGGGGACGGTGCGGGTGTCGCCAGAACCCGCGCCCGATCGGCAATATCGTTGAAATAGGCCGCCACCGCGGCACCGCCGGTCTGAGGGTCCAATGCCCGCGTGAGGGTAACCCGTGCCAGGCGAGCGCCGAAGCGGGTGGCGATGCGGAACGTGGCCGATGACAGCCCGTCCGCAAGGGCGAGGCCCGTCAGGCGCAGTGCGGCTTTGGGGTCGCCCAGCAGCGCGCCCAGATCCGGGGTGGCTTCATCGAGCAGCGCGACGGAGGCATCGTTGCCGACCAGCCAGCGGCCGTCAGCGGCAAACAGGGCGCCCGGGGCCGCAATGGCCTCTCCAAGGGACGCAATCTGGGCCTCGGTTTCGTCGTCAGCCGCATTGTCACCCACATGGACCGAGAGGCCGACGCGACCATCACTTAACGCGACAGGCTCAACGCTGACCGTGAGGCGATGGCCATTTGCCGGGTGGGGCAGGGTTCCCTCAAAGGGCGCTGATGTGTCCGGGCGGGCCGATGCGGCCAGTGCGAGTTTGGTAAGCGTGTGGGAAAACCGGCCATCCGGCGCAAAAGGGCGCTCCACCAGATCAAGAACACCGGCCTCGCCGAACAGGTCCGCTGCGGCTGGATTTGCCTCAACGACCCGTGCACGCTCAATGTCCCAGACGAACCGGGCGGCAGCAGGTGTTGACGTCAAGTCGCCCTCGGGCATCGTGATGACCGCTCGAACAAGATGGCACTGGATAGTGCATCACAGAACAAAATGGGAAAGCGAACGGACACAGGCGGCTGGCTGTGCCGTCCCCAACGGCAGGTGCGCCCATATGCCTGCGCACTCCCCCAAGCACGCATGACAAAACTATAACGCCAAAAATAGCCGCCTGTGACCCCTCGTCGGGTCGATAGGGTCAAAGTCTGTGGCAAAGCGGCATCTGCGCCCCTAGGCTGAGAGCAAGTCGATAGCCAAAAAAGGGGAGAAAAAGATGCCAGCCGCTGCAAAACGCAAGACGTCCGCCAAAAAAACCACCCGCAAGGCGGCCCCCAAAAGAAAGGCAGCTGCCAGAAAGGGCTCTTCCGGGAACCGCCCGGCCAACAAGGGCTCACGGGGTGAGTGGGTGCTGATCACCGGTGCCTCCGCCGGTATTGGCGAGGCTTTGGCGGGCAAATTTGCCGAAGGCGGGTTTGATCTGGTGTTGGCTGCCCGCAGCAAGGACAAGCTGGCGAAGCTGGGCAAGAAGCTCGCTGACAAACACGCCATCGCCACCGAGGTTGCCCAGATCGACCTGTCAAAGCCCGGCGCACCCCGGGACCTGTTCAATGAGATGGTTTCCCGGGGCATTGATATCGACGTGCTGGTGAACAATGCCGGTGTGCTGGAAATGGGTGCCTTCAAGACACAGGCGCCTGAAACCCTCGGCGACATGATCCGCCTTAACACGGTGGCACTGACGGAACTGGCGGCGCACTTCGTGCCGCCAATGGCCGAGCGTAAGTCCGGCCGCCTGCTCAATGTGGCGTCTGTGGCCTCCTTCCAGCCGGTTCCGTCGCTGGCGGTCTATGCGGGCACGAAAGCGTTCGTTCTGTCATTAACGGAGTCTCTTGCCGAAGAACTGAAACCCGATGGCGTGACTGTCACGGCCCTGTGCCCGGGCATTACCGAGACCAACATGTTTGGCACCATCAAGAGCAGCAATGACCGCACGGAAAGAATTCCGTCCTTTCTGGTCGGTGATGTGCAGGAAGTGGCGCAGGAAGGCTATGACGCCTGCATCAAGGGCGACGTTGTCCGCGTGCCGGGCCTCGCCTACGCCATGACCACAAGCATTGGACGCGCGGCGCCACGCTGGCTGACGCGCCTGGTGGCCGGCACTATTGGGCGGCAGATGATGTAACAGGCGCGGCGGGAGCTTCCAGCTTCTGCAGGTCGCCCGCCTGCGGCACCGCTATGCCGCCCAGCCATGCGGCGATCATCGCGTTGACCGTTTCCGGCGCTTCCTGCTGCACCCAGTGGGAGACGCCGGGCAGCCGCCGCAGGGTAAAGTCGGTCATCAAAGGGTCCATCTTGTCTGTCGTCTCGACACACAGGGCAGAGTCTTCTTCTCCCCAGATCATCAGTGTCGGGACGGTCACGACCGGCGGCTCGTTCCAAAGGTCGCGGAACGATGTCCGTCGGCGCATCGCGGCGCGATAGTAATTGACCATGGCCGTCAGCGCGCCGGGCTTCAGTGCTGCCTTGCGGTAGACATCCAGGACATCATCAGGGAACCGCGACTTGTCGACGGCCATATTGAGGAAAGCCTTGCCGATGGCATCCGCCCCATTTGCCCCCAGGAGCTTTTCAGGCAGCCACGGAATCTGAAAAAAGAAGGTGTACCAGGAGCGCTTGAACTGCTTCCAGGTTTTGAGCTCATCCATAAACCGCTTGGGGTGTGGCAGGTTCATGACAACGAATTTATCGACAGGACGCACCTCGCCGAGCAGGAAACTCCAGGCGATGACCGCACCCCAGTCATGCGCGACCAGACAGATCTCATCGGCCAGCCCCTGCGCCTTGGCGGCATCGATCAGCCCCGCCACATCGTCAACCAGCACATCCAGCCGATAGGCATCTATGCCAAGGGGCCGCGACGTATCCCCATACCCGCGCAGATTGGGGGCCCAGACCGTATATCCCGCATGGGTGAATGTCGGGATCTGGTCACGCCAGGAATGATTGAGTTCCGGAAAGCCGTGCAGCAGCAGCGCCAGCTTGCGTGGCCCTGCGGTGTAGCCGGGCGGTGCGACGGCCACCTCAAAACGAATACCGTTTGCCTCAATGAAGGTGGTCTGCGTCCCTGGAACCATGGCCTTTTGCCCCGTGTGTTGCTTGCCGGTCTTGCCGACAAGTGTAGCAGGAGGCTTCGAGAGACGGGTAGGGCGTGCTGTGGTTCTTGTGGCCGGACCCTTAGTGGGTGGCCGGAGCCATCAAAATGGCAATGGGCACATTGCGGATCTTCCCCCAGATAGCTTCCGCCACCCGCTGGTTTGCATCCGCATCTTCGTAACACATCTCCTTGGTGCTGTCGTCCACAAAGAAGAAGAGTTTTTCGTCAGCCACCTGCCACGCGGGCGTGCGTTCAGGACGTATCTTCTTGCCAACGCGAATGCCCATGGCGCCATAGCCGCCATATTGCGGAGCCAATGCATCCGGGTCCTTCAGGAACAAACTGCGGTTTGCCTCGTTCGTAAACCGGTAGGTTGCGCCATCATGGATGGTTTCAAAGTCCCTGTCGCCTTTGACCAGGTCTCCCTGGATGATCAGCGCCACCACGTCATAGCCGTTGGCGGCGACACCGTTCCAGTTGGTGGCCACATGGGCCGGCCGGTTCTCGAGGGCGGTGGACAGATCATCGGCGGCGGCTGGTTCCGCCTGCGCAGGCGAAGCGCTGCCGTAGGCGATTGCCGCTGCCACAAAGGCAATGGCAATGAGTGCATTCAGTGCGCGGTTGGCCCAGTCCGTCATGTCATTTCCTCGCATCGAGCCCGCCTGCGGGCATTTGATGCAACTAAGCCTAAAGAGGAGGTCTCAAGGCCGCGGTAACCGGAAAGATCAAATTTGAAGCGAATGCTGCCGGTAAACCTGGGTCTGAGAGTCCAAAAACGGCCCAAACCTGCCGTTCGCAGCAGCTCACAACGTCCTTGCAATCAGGTGGGGTGGAGGCTAGTTTCCGCCTCCGCAGCCGACATGCTCGGGTTTGGTCCCCTGCTGCGCTGCGATTGGTGTGCCGCCTTAGCTCAGTTGGTTAGAGCGCCGGTTTGTGGAACCGGAGGTCCCTGGTTCGAGACCAGGAGGCGGTACCATTTCCCACACACTGTCTATGCGCAGCGCCTATGTGCGAACAAGCGCCTTCAAGTCTGCCAGCACCGGCATGGCGTCCAGGTCGGCCTGCGTAATGGCATCCCAGTCAATGCCTTTGGGCGCGTCTGGAGGGGTGGGAATGTCGATGGTAGCGGTCGGCGTCACAATGAAACTCAGCGGTTCGTCGGTGCCGACCTGCGGAAAATCCTCCACCAGTTGAACGTCATGCACCGTCGTTGCAACAGGCACGGGCGTGTGGCCGAGTTCCAGGAGAATGGCATATTCGCGGTCCGCATAGCCGGCACCCTTGCCGCATCTCTTGCCGGACCGGGTGACCGCGACCGAGCCGGACACGATGGCATCCATCTGCGGCAGGTCTGTCAGCGGTACTTCCTCAGCCCATTTGGCCATGGTCGACATGGCGGAGGCCTGTCGCACGGCGTCCATGGGCACGGCTTTGGCATCTATCCGCCAGAACCCGCCGGCCAGCTTGGGTGTGGGGACATAGACGTCAATGCCCCGACGCAGGGCTTCCGCGCGCACGGCACTCTGCGCTGAATCCGGATTGATCTTGAGAGCCTTCGCGTTGGCAAAGATGGGAATGTCGAACAACCGTCGTGAGGCGTCCGCCGCGCCCTTGAAGTTTGGGATGCGCCCATGCGGGGGAAAGGGGAATGCTGCCAGCTTCTCATTGCTCAGCCGGTCCCACACATGCTGCCGCGCCGCGTCCTTGGACGTGAATGAAAGAGCTTTGCTCATCGCCGTCCCCGCCCACCACCGGCCTTGCCGCCACCAGCCTTGCGGGTGCGCTTGTGAAAGTCCGCCGGCCGCTTGCGCACCCATTTGATGAAGGCCGCTATGTCCGGGTGGTCCATCAGGGCGTCAATCGTGTTGAAGCTCTGGGCCAGTTCGCTTTCGGTAAACAGGGAATGGATCTTCTTGTGGCAGATCGGATGCAGAGGCACAGTCTGTGTCCCGCCCTTAAGACGCGGCACCAGATGATGCTTTTCAATCCTGTCTCCCAGCGCCCTGCCGCATAGCGCGCAGCACGGCTGTGTATCCTCGGCCCGGTGGGCAGGCGCGACAGGATCAACCGGCAAAGGACGGAGGCGTTGCTCAGACATACCAAGGAAATGGCGTGCGACGCCCTGAATGTCAAAAACATGCGCGGCGGACGCCAAGCCGCTAAAGTGCCTCCAAGACAGACAACCAACTCAAAAGAAGGCAGAGGATCCATGGACACCAAGGCTGACACGACGCCGGAAGATGCAATCACCCAGATGGCAACCCCCGTGGTGCCACCCGCATCCGGCGAAGCACTGCATATCGGCGAGAATGATCTGCCGTTTGTGGACTTTGGCGACGGCACAAAGATCCAGCTCCAGCAGGTGGACCTGACGCGGGGTCTGTGGATTCTGCGCACCAAGTTCGCGCCCGGCTATCAGGTGGCGACGCACTATCACACCGGACCCGTCTTTGCTGTCACGTTTACCGGCAAGTGGCTCTACAAGGAATATCCCGACGTGGTGAACACCAAGGGGTCTTACCTGTTTGAACCCGCAGGCTCCGTCCACACCTTGATGGTGCCGGACACGAACACCGAAGAAACCGACGTCTGGTTTGCCATCTACGGCCCCAACGTCAACACGGATGAGACGGGCCAGGTCACCGGTATTCTGGATGCCAACAGCATCCTCAATGTCTATCGCGCCATGTGTGACGATCAGGGCCTGTCCTACGACAAGCTCATCGTCATCGGTGAAGACCTTTAGTTACGGCGCTATGGTGCCGGTCAGCCTGTCGAGGAAGCTGCTGACGTCATCCGGGGTGTTGAGGCTGAAATGCGCGTGGGTAGGACCGGAAGGGACACCCACGCGGATGCCGATGCCGGTGTCTTTGATCGCAAGAAACGCATCTTCGTCGGTCTCATCGTCTCCCAGGTAAAACGGAACGGCCGCTTGCCCGGTCAGCCCCAGCGCCTCCATCACACGCAAGACGGCGGTCCCCTTGTTCCAATTGGTGTCGGGGCGCAGTTCGTGGATCATCTTGCCGCCAGTCCGTTTCAGACCTGAATGGCGGTCTGCTTCGGCATTGACAGCCTTGAGAATATCCGCATGCCTGTCCGGCGCGACCTCCCGGTAGTGGATGGCCAGGGAATAGACTTTGTCTTCCAAAAGCGCGCCGTCGATCTGCTTCAGAAACGGCGCGAGGGTCTTTGCTGCCTGCGCAAGGGCCGGGCGGTAGGGCGCGCCGATATCGCCGGACAGATCACGGCCCTGGGCATCCACAATGTCGAAACCATGGCTGCCCGCATAGGCAATGCCGTTGACGCTGACCATCCCCATGACGTCAGCCAGCCCGCGGCCTGTTACAATGGCCACCGGCATCCGCTGTGACAGCTTTGCCAGGGCGTCGAGCAGTTCTGGCGGTGCAATCGCCAGGTCAGGCCGCCTTGCAAGTGGCACGAGGGTGCCGTCATAGTCCAAAAACAGCGCCGGAGGCCGCCCGGCCATGCGGCGGGTGACGTCGTCGAAGTGCTTGAGGGCATCAGATAGATGGGCGGGCGCGGCGGTATGTGTCACGTCAGGTCGGCTCTTGGTTGAGTGCGCAAGTTGTTGCGGTACTGGCTTATACGGATTGAGTATTTTTGCAATTCCCCGATGACATAGATCGAGACGGAGAGGGCGCGCGCCCTGCCGGTCTGGAGCCTGCAACCGTCAAACGGTCCCGCTCGCGGGTCGTCATGTGGTCGCTGCTGCTGCATGGGCTCGCCATCGCGGCGCTCTGGGGCGTATTGGCGGGCCAGCCGCAGGACATAGAGGTGGACGAGGCACCGGTCATTACCGTTGATCTGGTGGCACTGGCCCAATCTGCACCACGCGCTGCGGGGCCAGCCAACGCCCCTTCAACGGCGCAACCCGCTGAGCCGCAACCCGCCACGCCCGTGTCCACGCCTGTGCTCCCGCCCGTGCCCCCGCCCGTGCCGCAGGATGTGCAGAAGCCTCAGCGTCCGGCCCCAAGGCCGCAGGCTGAACCGACGCCACAGGCGGAACCAAGGCCAGCCCCCACACAGGCACCCCCGCAGGCCGCAACACCAACGGCCGCATCGTCAGACACCGCTCAAGCATCGCAGCGACCTTCCGGTGGCGGTGGTGGCGCGACGGCCACGCAACAGACCGCGAACGCGTCTGACGTTGCAAAAGCAAGCTATGCCCGGCTTGTGCTGACACGCCTGCAGCGCGCCATCGTCTATCCGCGCCGGGCGCTGCGACGTGAGATCGAGGGGGTTGTCACAGTCGAGATGGTTCTCGCCGCCAACGGAACGCTCAGGACTGTCCGGCTCCTTGAGACATCCGGTTCGACGATTCTTGACGACGCAGCGCTCAAGCTGGGCAGGCGTGTGGCGCCCTTCCCGGCGGTTCCCAAAGACCTGTCGCCGGGCGGTCAGGACATCGCCTTCAAGACTCCCATCCAATACCAGCTGCAATGATATAGTCCTGCCGAAATCCAAAACCCCAATCGACGAAACCAAAAACCAGAGAGGAAACACAATGGCCGGATTTGAAGGCAACCGCGTGCTGGCGCATACCGGCGCCAAATACCCCATCATCCAGGCGCCCATGGGCGGGATCGCCCGCTCTCAGCTGGCGTCTGCCGTGGCCAATGCGGGCGGCATCGGCATCATCGAGACGTCGTCCGGTGAAACGGATGCCTGCAAGGCTGAGATCGAGAAGATGGCAGACCTCACCGACGGGGTATTTGGCGTCAATCTGCCGATCATGTTCCTCAAGGACGACGCCATGCTGCGCTTCATCTGCGACAGTGGCGTCAAGTTCGTGACAACGTCGGCGGGCAGCCCCAGCAAATTCATCAAGCCACTCAAAGAGGCAGGCATCACGGTCTACCACGCGGTACCGACTCTTGGGGCGGCCATGAAATGCGTCGAGGCGGGCATTGCCGGACTGGTGGTTGAAAGCGCTGAAGGTGGCGGCTTCAAGAATCCTGAAGAAGTCTCGTCGCTGGTGCTGCTGCAGGCCATTCGTCAGCGGTCTGACATTCCCATGGTCGCCGCCGGCGGCATCTGCAACGGCCACGGCATGGCGGCTGCATTTGCGCTGGGTGCGGAAGCGGTACAGATGGGCACCCGGTTTGTCAGCGCCGCTGAAAGTCCGGTTCACGCCAACTACAAGAACGCCATCGTCGACGCCCCCACAACCGGCACCTATGTGCTGAACAAGAAGGCAAGTCCGTGCATCCGCGCCCTCAAGACCAAGAACACCGATGCGATTTTTGAAGAAGTCCTGATGCCGGCGGATACCTTCGCGCGCATTCAGGATCTGTATTTTGGCGGCGACATGGAAGCAAGTGTTGGCCTGGCCGGCCAGACGTCGGGTCTGATCGACGAGATCAAGCCGGCAGCGGACATCATCAACGAAACGGTGAGCCAGTTCTTCGAGATAGCCGGTCGCATGGGCGCCATGGCGCCGGCAGCTACCTCCAACGCCGCCGAATAATCAGGCGAAGCGTCATCACGCCGATAACAGCCGTCACCATACTGGCAAGGCCAAGGGACATCTGGGCTGCCAGCAGGTGGCCTGCTGTTGGCGCCGCAGCGAGCGTCAACTGGGCAGCGCCCGCAAGGGCTGCAAGTGGAAAGGTTGCGCTCCACCATGCAAAGCTGAAGCCCACGTCCCGAATGTCTGAACGGCGCGCCACAAGCATGACCAGGACCAACAGCGCGAATGCGACTGACACATAGAAAAACAGCGTTGCCGCATCAGACGGCCCATCAAATGTCCTGATGGCCGATGATATGAGCGCGGCAGGCGCGATCAGCACGCACAGGCTGGGCAACATGGGGGATGCCAGCGGTCCCTGGGACACGAGCCGCCAGGCAACGACAGGCAGCAGCGCGACCCACGCGACGGTACCAACAATCGCCATACCCGCAGCCAGGGATGTGAAACCAAGCGCGACCCCAGCAGACGGCGCTACCGCCATGCCGACAGTCGGAATGAACCAGGCCGGCGTCACTGCATCCAGAGTAGGACGCACGCGCCCGACCGCCACGCAGAACAGGGCCGCGCATACAAAATAGCCGCCGACTCCCACGAGCCACAGGGCAGAACTGGCCGGTTGCCAAAGTGGCAGCAGCACCACAACCCCTGCCGACAACTGCATGAGTGCCATCGACCCGGAAGCCAGTGCAACGAGGGTTGGGGGTGTTCCAAGTGGCGTTTCAGCACGTGGTCGATGGTCGATGGCACTCTTGGTATAGAGGATAAAAACCAGTGTACTGACGAAAAAGGCAACGGCCAGCAACGTCTCCGGCACGGGTGAGGGGGCGACAACGAATGCAATTTCTGCGTGTTGCCATGCCAGCATGAGGCCCGCGAGGCCAAGCGCCGCGCCAAAAAGCTGGACCTGCAATTGTCCCGGTTTTTCTTGGTCTTTCATTGCACTAGCGAGCTTTTCTTGCGGGTTTGTGGTTCGGCCACATCCTGCCAATACAACCAAAAGGGGCGCCTAAATGCATTTTTAACACCACACGCGCTAAATTTTCCGCGAATTTATCGGGTGGGGAGTTGCGTCGTTGTCTCAGGCAAAGCGCTTTCGAATTGAAGTGATGATGGGCTATGACGCGCCCGTCGTTGAAGATGTGGCGGCGGCTGCCCCTGCAGCGGCACCTGCGCCAGTTGTGGCCGTGTCGCCATCCCCAGACTTGACGGCTGCCGCACCGATTGACCCGGATGCAGAAAACACCGTCCTCAGCATTGAGGAACTGGCCGCCCTGCGTGACCGCGTTTCAGAGGCAGCGAAGCTCCAGACGGAACTGGCCGCGCTGTCCAGCGCCATCGAAAAGCCCACGCAGGAGCTGTCCGCTCTGCACTATGACGGCCCGTCCGCAGCCCGCTTCCAGGAAGCCGGGAGCGAGCTGGACGCGGTGGTCAACGCAACGGAACAGGCCACGGACACCATTCTGACGGCGTCGGAAAAGATCGATTCAGCGGCTGCCCATCTGGGCTCGACGGCTGTGGATGATGCCAGCCGCAACCAGGCCGAAGACATCGCCGAGCAGGTCGTCAACATTTTCGAAGCCTGTAACTTCCAGGACATCACCGGCCAGCGGATTACCAAGGTGGTCCAGGCGCTTCAGTTCATTGACGAACGCGTCGCCAAGATGATGGATATCTGGGGCGGCGCCAACGACCTCGCGGCATTTGCGCCGGAGCCTGAAGAGGCTGAAGGCGACGAAGCCCTGCTGAATGGTCCGGCGCTCGAAGAGCACCACGGCCACGCGTCCCAGGATGACATCGACGCCCTGTTCGCCTAGCCGGTTCAGCCTTCCCTTAGTTTCTAGTCCTTAAGTGGCAGCGTAATCACCGCGGCAACCACGCTGCCGCCGTCGCGCGCCAGCTGAAGGGCACCGCCATGGGTGTCCAGCGCTTCGCGCAACAGCTCGGCTGCAAAGCCGGTGCGGGCATCTGCGGGCGTGATCAGCGGATCTGAATCCTCAAGACTTGCAGGCAACGCCACAGCACTGCCGGACATACCATCGATGCGGACGGTGAGGCGGGCCTGCTTGCCAGTCTGGCGCAGCGACAGACGCATCACGCTGTCGGCATTTGCGTCGCGCGCGATGCCCGCGACCAGACGGTATAGCGCCCGCTGCAGTTTGGCGAGGTCAATGCGTGCCACCAGCGGGGTCTGCGGCGCATCAACCGCCACATCCGGACCATCCGTATGCGTATCACGTTGTAGGAAGTGCGCGGTGTTGCGCACAAGCTTGACCAGGTCGCACGGCTCTGGATTGCTCGCGCCACTGGTGTCTACAACACTGAGCAGATCCTCCACCATGTCGAGCATCGCGCGGCCTGCGTCAGAAATGGACGCCGCATATTCCTGCTGGCGCGCGGTATCCTGAAGTTTGTCGTGCTGCAGCAGGTCGGCGAAGCCAACGATGTGTGTCAGCGGCGTGCGCAGATCATGGCTGACGCGGGAAAAGAAGCGGCCGGACCGCTTGAGCGCGGCATCGCGGCCGCTCTGGGCCGTCTTCAGCGCGGTTTCCAGTTTCCGGCGCACGGTGATGTCTGTGAAACTGGCGACACGTGCGGGGACGCCGCCGCGTTCTGTTTCTACCACGTCCACCTCGGCCACACGGGTTTCACCACCCGGCTGCACGATGGTGATTTCGCCGCCCTTGCCGATATCCAGATCAAAGCGCTTGCCCATCAGCGTGTCGGCGGGGCGTCCCAGAAGTTCTTCAGCAGCCGGATTGATAAAGGCAACAGCCCCATGCCGGTCCAATACCACCATGGCGTCCGGTGCTTCCTGCACCAGCACCAGTGGGGCAGGGGCTTGCACGGACTGGTTGGCGCGATCTGTAGCCGGGCGCGCCTGCTTGCCGTGCCGTGCCAGCGCACGGGCAACAGCACTGGCAAGGTCCGCACCGTTGAAATCACCTGCCGTCGTAAGATCGACCACTTCGTCGGCTCCCGCCTCAATGGCGGCGAGTTCCGCGGCGTCATCCAGGGATCGCATCAGGACAATCACCGGTGCATCCGGGCCAACGGCACAAATGCGCTTCAGGCGGGAAATGCCGCCGTCGCTCGCATCAAGCTCAACCACGATGGCCGTGAGGCCGGGCACCAGCAACTGGTCCAGCCCCGCAGCGGGGCGGCTGTGGATAAGATCCACCGGCTTGTCCCGTCGCGCATCAAGAGCGGTGGCCACTTGTCGGGCGATATCGGCATTTTCGCAGACGACACCGACACTTTCGCGGCGCTGGTGAACATTCACCGGGGCAAGCGCAAGGCCTCCGCCGTCATTAAGCGACGTTGCCCGTTTGGGCATAATGCCCTTGCGGAGTTTGGGGGGAGTCGCGGGTACTGAACTGTGCTGGGAGCGCATAAACCGCCTGCAGGCCTCATGTTTTTAGGGTCGGAACCGCGAACAGATGCGAATCCGTGAATCAAACATGAACATTGATGGTAAACACGGGGTAAATGTTTGGTGGCGGGATTAAGGCATCGTTAGGTCTGATGACCGGTCCGTTAACCCGAGCCTCGCGAAAAGAGCCTCAAATCCCGCTGAAATCTTGGGCTGCTTGCCGGGGCCTGTGCCCCTGGGCTAGGTAAGGCGCCCATCTCCTAACAAGCCGGACAATTTTCGACCGTGGCCAAGAAGCAAAAGCAGTTCCGACCCAAGGCGCGCCTTCCAAAAGGCCTGCGCGACCTGCGCGCAGATGATGTCGCCGCCCGTCGGGCCATGCTGGCAACCATCATGAAGGTCTATGAATCCTATGGGTTTGACCCGCTGGAGACCTCGGCCATGGAATATGCAGACGCGCTGGGCAAGTTTCTGCCCGATGCGGACCGGCCCAACGAAGGTGTCTTCAGCTTTCAGGACGATGACGACCAGTGGCTGTCCCTGCGCTATGACCTGACAGCGCCCCTCGCGCGCATGGTCGCGGAAAACTACGAGAGCCTGCCCAAGCCCTTCCGCCGCTACCAGACCGACCAGGTCTGGCGGAACGAAAAGCCGGGCCCCGGACGCTTCCGCGAGTTCACCCAGTGTGATGCGGACAGTGTCGGCACGCCCGAAATGGCAGCGGACGCTGAACTCTGCGCCATGGTGTCAGATGCGCTCGAAGCCGTCGGCATTCCGCGCGGTGACTATGTAGTACGCGTCAACAACCGCAAGATTTTGGATGGCGTGCTTGAGACCATTGGCGTGCCGGCGGGCGACGAAGGCGCCCTGCAGCGCATGACCGTGCTGCGCGCCATCGACAAGCTGGACAGGCTGGGGCCCGAGGGCGTGAAGCTGCTCCTGGGCGACGGTCGCAAGGATGAGTCCGGCGACTTCACCAAGGGCGCAGGCCTCACAAGCGATCAGGCGGATACGGTTCTCGCCTTTGTGGGCGCTGGGAATGAAGACCGCGGACAAGTGCTGGATACGTTGCGCGGCCTTGTGGGCAGCAGCGAAACCGGGCTTGCCGGCATCGCGGAGCTCGAAGAGATCGCAACGCTGCTGGACGCCACCGGCTATGGCCCGGACCGCATTCTGTTCGACCCGGCTGTTGTGCGCGGCCTTGGCTACTACACCGGGCCCGTGTTCGAGGCCGAACTCACATTTGATGTGAAGGACGAAGACGGTACCCCGATCCGTTTCGGCTCCATCGGCGGCGGTGGGCGGTATGACGATCTGGTCAGCCGCTTTAAAGGCACGCCGATCCCCGCGACCGGTGTCTCCATCGGTGTCGATCGCCTGCTGTCCGCACTTGAAGTGTTGGGCCGCAACAAGACGCAATCCCTGATGCCGCCCGTCGTGGTCCTGCCGCTGGACAAGGACCGCATGGCGGACTACCAGCGCATGGTCTTTGATCTGCGCACTGCCGGTATCCGCGCGGAAATGTATCTCGGCGGCGCAGGGATGCGGGCGCAACTCAAATATGCCGACAAGCGTGGCGCGCCGATTGCGGTCATTCAGGGGTCAGACGAGTTCGAGAAGGGCGAGATTACCCTGAAGGACCTGGTTCTCGGCGACCTGCTGTCCAAAGAGATCGAGGACAATACGACCTGGCGCGAAGACCAGCCGGCACAGGTGTCCGTTGCCGCAGTCGGCCTCATCGACGCCGTGTAAGACATGTTGGACAGGCCGCATATGAAGGCCTGAGTGTCCTGTTTTTCAGTCCTCCGACAGAAATAATGGAAAAATTGGAGCTAATTTGTCCTGAAAAGGGACAAATATGCCGAAATATATTTGTGACTTGCCAAGAAACAGGACACAATGTATTGCAGCTTCCATGACAAATGATGCTCTCAGTTTTGCTGCCATCATCGCCGAATGGGGGAAGCCTGCGGATTTCGCCCGTGCGCTCGGTCAGGACGACGGCGGCGACCTCGCCCGCAAATGGCGCCGGCGAGACAGCATTCCTCAGGAATGGTGGCCTGCGGTCATTGATGCGGCGCGTCGCGACGGCAAGCAGGTGGATGCCGAGCGTCTGCTGCGCGCCCAGCGCAATGCGGTCTCGCGCAAGTCAGGCGAAGGTGTCGACACAACGCCGATCATTGAAAGTCCGGACCCTGAGCGTCCCGCAGCAGGGTATGACGCAGCCTCACTGGAGGCACTGGACGCGCAGGCGCAAAGCGGCAAGGCGGTGTTCAATCAA
>JBHJJF010000011.1:0-62682 GCA_050042885.1 Candidatus Phaeomarinibacter sp. | reverse complement strand
CATAGCGATTGAAAGCAACCACAACATTCCCAGCAGGTGCGGACGGGGCCTTGTTCATTGGATCGTCCGCCTGAGGAGCATCCTCCGGGGCCATGGCCTCGCGCTGCCGGGCTACCAAGCAGGCTACCCATTCACCGCGCGCAGCCAGAGCACGCGGCACCACAAATGTACCGATGACGATGGTCCGCTTGAGCCAGACACTTGAAGGGTCCAGCAGAAAATGCAGCGCCGGGGTTTCCTCGACGATCTCAAAAAGGGCATCGGACGCGGCGCGGGCCGATGGATCGTCAGCCTCGACCTTGAGCGCTTCCAAAGGTTGCTCTCGCATCATGGCCAGCGCGATATTCGGGGCCGCGCACAGCCCCCGGAACATCTCAATAAACCCATCGGCATCTATCAGGTGCCCGGCGTCGGCCTGCGGGGCGTCGGGATCGTCCGGCAGGGCTTCCGCCTCGAACTCTGGAACCTCGAAGTCCGGCGCGTCAGATACCCCGTCTCCGCTTTCTGGCGGGCTTTGGTGCAGGGTCTCCGGCTGGCTGTCCTGCGGGGTCGCCTCCGGGGTTTCCGTTGGTGACGGGTTCGGTTTTTTCTCTGGTGGCATCGGGTTTGGCCTCCTCTGTGCCTATGGTGGTCTCCGCCTGAAACTTCTTGAGCATGTCCCGTGACGGTTGCGGGCCGAAGGTGGCGGCGTGCCCGCAGCCCATGCCCTCAAGGTCGCCATTGCATCGGTAGTAAAGCCGCATATCCTTTTGCTGCTTCACCGCTACGCGGGAGCCGCAGCCGTCGCAGGCCCACTCGCCTTTGACAGCCCGGTTTGCTGGTCTGGTCACTTCAACACCTCGTTTGCTGATTTGCCCGATGCCGGATCGAATGCACGGCGTTGAGGCTTGTTTGGGGGATGGTGGTACATTGGCGACCAATCGCCGCCCGCCTCTTCCGGCTGGTAGTAGCTGCCCAGACCGTGCGCACTCAGCCATGCCTCAACGCCTTCGCGCCCATCGGCCTTGGCGATATCCAGAATGACGCCGGTCCATCCCTGCCCCACGATCTGCGCCCATGTGCCGTGATCGAAGTAGGCCAGCATTTCCGGCTGCGCATCGTCGAATACCTCGCCGGTTTCTGCATCGTGCAACGGCTCTTGCTCATCGCTTTCGGCAAGCTCTTGATCCGTTGCCGCATCCCGCAGGCCGTATTGCTCCCGCAGACCGCGTGAATAGGTCAGGTGGCGTGCGCCCTTGAAGGCTTCGCCATATTCGATGAACAGGCGACCGGCGCGCGCATCGTGCTCACTGGCCTTAAGCAAGTCCCAGACAGATCGACCGGCGGCATCCTTGTGGGCACCCTTTGCGATCTCGTGACCGGCACCCCACTTGGCGACGTACTCAGCGGCAACCGTGCCTGCGCTGGCGCGTCTGAAATGCTGCCCGTCCATGGTGGCGCTGCCATCCAGAGAGTGCACCACGTCGAGCCACAGCCATTGCAGCTGTGTGCCCATCTCTAGGTCCATGGCTACAGGCTTGTCCGTGAACAGGAGCACATGCACATGCGGATGCCAGCCACTTTGGCCGTGGGTGATTTCCAACGCCCGGACGGTCCCGACAATGCCGCGCGCTTCCTTCATGGCACGCCATGCGCGCCGGTTCTGTAAACGCTTCCATGCCGTTGCTACCAGCTTGCGAAGGTCCGCGCATTTGTCGCTCGATTTGTGCCGGATGGTCAGCGTGGCCATGTAAATCGCGCCGCCTGCCGCTTCTTGGGCCGTTGCAAGCTCACTGACTTCATCAGCGCGGCGCGTGGCGATCTTTGTAGAGCACACTGGGCACGTCCAGATGCTCCCACAGGTGGCTAGGCCGCGAAAATGGACGCCACCGCCCTCGCCTCGCCAAAGCTCTACACCGGGCTGTGTGCGTCCGCGTCCACACTCAATCAGGCGTTCCCATCCAAGCAGGTCTCCGGCCCTGTCTCGAAGGGCGTGACGCTCTTGGCGGGCGGTGTCGCGGCTCTCTGGCGGCAACTCTGTTTGCGGGTCTATCAAGGTCACTTTCGAGGGGCCTCTTTTCGCGCTTCAGCCAGCTCGCAGCCGTCCCATTCAGGCACGACGACAACCGGCTTCGAGCCGGGGCAGGACGTGTGGTAGGGGTGCGAGCATGTGCCGACGAAAATCGTGTATTCGTCGTGCTTGATATCGACAGCATTCGCCCAGTGGCGGCATTCGCGACACATCATGACGCCCTGACCTTCCGACCATCGGTGCCCGTGTAGTGAGCGGAGCGGATGCTCTTGAGCTTGCCAATGGCCCTGCGGCGTTCGATGTCGGCCAGTCTGACAAACTCTGCCTTGTCGAACTCAATCAACAACTGGGTCAGCTCTGTACGCGCGCGAAGCATCGAAATGAACGGATTGAAACGCATCATCCTTTTTGCTCCGAACGCTGACGGTCTCGCCATTGGCCACAGAACTCTCCAACCTCAACCTGCGGCCAAGCCCACATGATCTGAGAATTCGGAGAGGGCGCATTGCGATGGCAACGACCATACGCCGTAGGGGGCTCCGGCGCGAAGAAGAAGCAGGTCGCGCACTTGATGGGGCGAGCGGCATTGGATGTACGAGGGTTCAAAACTCACGCCCTCCGGCCAGCACGCGCGGATTGAAATTGTCCACTGCGCAGATCGACGCCGTGTCGCGTGAGATGATTTCCTTCGTGCCGTCTTTGTGGTCCATCCAGTGTTCGCAAACGCTGGCGTTGCCGGGCCACTTCTCCCGCATGGTTTCCTCAACACAGGGGCCACACAGGCCGGTTATGTCCACCGTGAGCACCGGCTCGAATGCCGGTAGTTGCTCGTAATAGACCAACCGGGACCTGCCCTCATGTGGGTATGGAATGCCACATGGCCGGATCGGAGGTTGCCACCACTTGGGGGTGATAATGTCCGTACACTGATCTGATTTCACGATGCCCTCGCACAGTCATGGTTAATCCGCACGTTGGGCGTGTTACCGGGGCCAGATTGGGTCCACCCCGGCAACACATGCCCGGCTGTGCGAAAGCCGCTCTATGCAACATTGCGTCGAGCGCCCTGAGGATGGATCGGGAACACGGGCAGAACACAACCCCGCCGTTTTTAATGTTAAGATGCAGACTGTTGCAGGAATGCTACTCATCTTTGTGAGAAGGCGAGCCTTGAATATTCAACAATTACTTGACCTTGCGCGCTTTTGCGCGCGCGTCAGCAGCGACCGTGCACTAGCGCAGCGAATCAACCTTCGCAGCATTGGGAACATCAGTTATTGGCGGTCAGGCAAGGGCCTGCCCTCTGAGGACTATGTAATTAAGCTCTGTGAACTGGCTGCGATTAAGCCTGAACTGGGCCTCATACACCTCAACATCTGGCGTACAGAAGGCGGGGCACGCACAACATATAAACGCGCGCTCAAGATGTTGGAGGATCAAGTTCGGGGTGACACAAGACCAAGTGTAGCGGCGGAATGATCCGCACCCGGACGGAGTAACCGGGGAAGTCACCAAAGTACATATTATGCGATAAATGGACATCTGACTCATGATGTCAGCAGAGGCCGACCTGCCGCTATCGCGTCCAATGATAGCTGCTATTGTGAGGCACTCGCGATTTGATCTGCGCTGTTTTCCCCTCCATATCAAGGCTGACCATCTCCATGTCCGATACGATCCTCACGTCAGAAGCCGACCTTCGCGACAGCTATGCCCTTCCGAATGATGCGGTGCTGGCGAAGGATATCCGGCATATTGATGCGCACTGCGCGCGCTTCATCGAGCTGTCGCCGTTTTGCGTGCTGGGCACCTCGCGCGCCGATGGTCTGGGCGACGTCTCCCCTCGCGGCGGGGAACCGGGCTTTGTGCATGTGCTCGACAAGACGCATCTGGCGATGCCGGACCGGCCGGGCAATAACCGGCTCGATTCACTTACCAATGTGGCGCACAACCCGGCCATCGGGCTGTTGTTCTTTCTGCCCGGTGTGAACGAGATGTTGCGGGTGAACGGCACGGCGTCCATCAGCAAAGACCCGGAGTTGATGGAACGGTTTCTGGCAAACGGGCGCCCTCCTCTGTCGGTCCTCGTGGTCGAGGTCAAAGAGGCCTATCTGCACTGTGCCAAGGCCGTGAAGCGCGCGGGACTGTGGGACCAGGATGCGCAGATCGAGCGCAAGGATTTTCCAAGTCTTGGACAGGTCATGCGGGACCAGTTGTCACTAGACATCGAAGCTGAGCTGATTGATCAGGCACTGGATCAGGACGCCAAGGACAATCTCTACTAGCAGCCCTGCTTGCAGGAGGGCCCCCTTGTGGGCGGCTCGCAGACGGGTCATCCTAGCGAAAGTGACCCGCGGTCGATTTCCGGCGGCGCATTCCTTTGAGACAGCCTTGCGAGATGACCGATGCCCCTCCCCGACCTTCCTGCCTTTTCGTCCGGTAACACTGTCGCCATTACCGGCGGCGCGAGTGGTATTGGCCTCGCGTCAGCACAACAGTTTGCCGCTGCAGGACTGAATGTAGCTTTGATTGATCGTGATGGGGACGCCTTGGCGGCCGCAGCGGATTCCGTTTCCGGCAGCAAGGTCGTGACCCATCAATGCGATGTCAGCGACGCAGCAGCAGTGACGGCGGCGGCGCGCGCAATCACGTCAGAGCTCGGCCCGGTTTCGGTGTTGATGAACAATGCAGGCGCAGGCATGAACCCGGGCAAGCCCTGGGAGAATGGTGACGGGTGGCAGCAACTGCTTGGGATCAATCTGGGCGGCATCATCAATGGTGTACAAGCCTTTGTGCCGGGGATGATCGAGGCTGGTGGGCCGGGCGTGGTGATCAACACGGGGTCCAAGCAAGGCATTACCCTGCCGCCTGGCAACAGCGCCTATAATGTTTCCAAGGCTGGGGTGAAGGCGTTCACCGAAGCTCTGGCGCATGAGTTGCGCAATCTGGAAGGCTGCCGGATTTCAGCGCATCTATTGATCCCCGGGTTTACCTACACCGGCATGGTCCAGCGCATCCTGCCGGAGAAACCGCCGGGCGCGTGGACGTCCGAGCAAGTGGTCGACTTCATGTTTGAAAGCCTGGCACACGGTGACTTTTATATTCTGTGCCCCGACAATGATGTGGATCGCCCGATGGACGAAAAACGCGCCGCATGGACTGTGGGTGACCTGATCGAGAACCGGCCCGCCCTTTCTCGCTGGCACCCGGATTTTGCGGATGCGTTTGAAGCGTTTATGAAGAGCTGACCCAGATATCAGCCGGACTGCATCTCATGCCTCTTAAAATCGCCATCGTACCTGTCACGCCGCTTCAGCAGAACTGTTCGCTCCTATGGGATGACGAAACAATGGTGGGCGCGATCTGCGATCCCGGCGGTGATCTCGGCCGGCTCGGTGATGCGATTGCCGAAGCGGGCTTCAAACTTGAAAAAGTGCTTCTGACCCATGGGCACCTTGACCATGCCGGCGCCGCAGGCGAGCTGGCGAGAACCCACGGCGTGCCCATTGAAGGGCCGCACAAGGACGACCTGTTTTTGTTGGAGACGTTGCCCGAACAGGCGGAACGCTATGGCATGCCCAAATACGATCTGTTCGAGCCGACACGCTGGCTTGATCAGGGCGACACCGTCACTGTCGGGGGGCTAACGCTGGATGTCCTCCACTGCCCGGGGCACACGCCGGGGCACATCGTCTTTCATCACGCCCCGTCGCGCATCGCGCTGGTGGGTGACGTCATCTTTCAGGGGTCTGTGGGCCGCACGGATTTTCCGCGCGGCAATCATCAGCAACTCATCGACTCCATTCGGGATCGACTGTTCACGTTGGGCGGCAAAACGGGATTTGTACCGGGGCACGGCCCCCTTTCGACCTTCGAATATGAGCGGCAGACCAACCCGTATGTCTCAGACCAGGTGTTGGGGCTCGCGTGAGCACGCATCCGTTTGACCTCACCGGCCGAATTGCTCTCGTCACTGGCGCGGCCCGCGGGCTTGGTCTGGAGATGGCGCGGGCGCTGGGTGCCGCCGGGGCACATGTGTATGTCGGGGGCCGTGATCCGACGACCGTTGGTGCCGCTGTTGAGACGCTCGTGACCGAGACCATCAACGCGACGCCCCTGCCCTTTGATGTAGCCGATCTCGATGCTGCCACGACCGCAGTTGACCAGGTCATCCAGGACACCGGCGGCATCGACATCCTCGTCAACAACGCAGCAGCGCGCGACAGGCGCGACCTGTTCGAGTTTGAGCGGGATGCGGTCACCGACCTCCTGCATGTGGACCTGGTCGCGCCATTCGAACTGTCCCGGACGGTGGCCAAACACATGGGCGGTAAGGGCCGTGGGCGGATTATCAATGTCACGTCCATTGCCGCGCAGATTTCGCTCAAGGGCGACCCGGTCTATGGCATGGCCAAAGGCGGGCTGGCAGCAGCGACCCGTGCACTTGCCGCTGAGCTGGGCCCCAGCGGAATTACTGTCAACGCCATCAGCCCCGGCTTCTTTGCGACGGAGTTCAATGCGCCGTTGGTAGACGTGGAAGAGATCACACAGATGCCACGCGATCGCTCATCCCTGGGTCGCTGGGGCCGGCCAGACGAGATCGGCGGGGCCGCGGTTTTCCTGGCTTCAGACGCCGCCAGCTACATCACCGGCCATACGCTTGCGGTCGATGGCCGATACATGACCCACTACTAGCACCGTCCACTCACCCGGCAGGAGACAGACCATGCTTCAGACGATCATCAAGGCTGCGATCTCCGGGCTGCTGGTCATGGTGATCGCCGAGACATCGAAACGCAGTCCGGCTTTTGGCGCACTGGTCGCTTCCCTGCCCCTGATTTCCATTCTCGCTGTTATCTGGCTGTGGAACGATACCGGTGACACGGTGCGTGTGGCGGATCATCTGGAAGCAATGTTCTTTTATGTGCTGCCGTCCCTGCCGATGTTTTTGGTCATGCCAGCGCTGCTGCGGGCGGACTATGCTTTCTGGCCGGCGCTGGGCCTTTCGGTCGCCATGACGGTGATGCTCTATGCGGTCGTTGTGCTCGTCGCATCGCGCTTCGGCATCACGCTTTAGTCATTTCCACCCGCGATTTTTGGTCCGGCTGCAAGATTGTTTCGAACCGCGCGCCGCATTAGTGTCGCGCGCAATTCAGTAATTTGTGGATGACGCTCACCATGGCTAATGGCCGTATATCCAAGTGGCAGCTTGGCTCCTTTGCATTGCCCGCTATTCCCATTGCAGCCCTCGGCCTACCCATCGTTGTGTATCTGCCCCCCTTCTATGCAGAAGACATGGGTCTGTCGCTGACACTGGTCGGCACCATCTTCATGATTGCCCGCTTCTGGGACGTGTTCACGGATCCGGTTCTTGGGACACTGTCCGACCGTATCCATTCACGCTGGGGGCGCCGGCGTCACTGGCTGGTAATCTCGGCGCCGCTTCTCATGCTGTCCTCCTACATGCTGTTCATGCCGACGGCACCTGTCAGTGGCACTTATCTGATGTTCTGGATGGTGATCCTCTATATCGGTTGGACACTGATCACTATTTCGCACATGTCCTGGGGCGCGGAACTCTCAACTGACTACGATGAGCGCTCGTCAATTCAGGGGTGGCGCGAGTTTGCGCTCATCTTCGGGTCGTTCACCGTCCTGGCGTTGCCCGCCATCCTTGATGTGACGGGCAACAGCGACGGTCTTGCCGATGGTGTCGCCGCCATGGGCTGGTTTGTGATCATCCTGTTGCCGATCACCATCGCCCTAGCCGTTACGGTGGTGCCTGAATTCAAGAGCGTGCCGCAGGCCAGCATCAACTGGAAAGAGTCCGGCCGCCTCATCTTCAAGAACACGCTGTTGCGCCGGGTCCTTCTGGCAGACCTGCTCGTTGGCATTGCGCCGGGCATCACCGGCTCGCTGTACATCTTCTTTGCCTCCTATGTGATGGGCCTTCCGGATACGGCCAGCCTGTTGCTGCTGGTTTACTTCGTGGCTGGTTTCATAGGTGTACCGATCTGGCTGCGCATCGCCCACAAGATGGGCAAGCACAAGACACTGGCTATCGCCATGTATTACGGTGCCCTGGCGCTTCCGCTGGTGGCTTTAATGCCGCGAGAAGAATTCTGGTGGCTGTTCTTCGGGAACACGCTCTACGGTCTTGCCTATGGCGCGGGCTCGTTCCTGCTGCGCGCGATCATGGCGGACGTATGTGACCGTGACCTGATCGAGTCCGGTCAGCAGCGCACCGGGCTGTACTACTCACTGCTCACCATGACCAACAAGATTGGTTTCGCTGTTGCCGTAGGCATTACCTACATCATGCTCGACGTGATCGGGTTCGTGCCGGAGCCCGGCGCAAACAGCCCGGAGACGCTGAACCAGCTTATGGCACTCTATGTCAGCCTGCCGGCTCTCTTCATGGCGATCGCCGGGTTCGTGATGTGGCGCTATCCGCTGACCAAGGAAGCGCAGGCCGAACTGCGTGCGAAACTTGCCGAACGGCACCATGAACATGAAGGTCCTGCCGATGCTGCGGCCGCTGTCGCCGCTGTAGCGACCGGCGTGCATGACCGAACGCCGGATTAGCCTATGGCCGCCCTCCTCCCTTCCGACAAACGCCGCATCGAGACCCTGCTCGCCATCATGGCGCGACTACGGGACCCGGACGGTGGGTGCCCGTGGGATTTGGAGCAGAGTTTTGAGACGATCGCACGTTACACGATCGAGGAAGCCTATGAGGTGGCGGATGCCATCCAGCGCGGCGACCGGGATGATCTCAAGGATGAGCTGGGCGACCTGCTGCTCCAAGTGGTCTTTCACTCGCGCATTGCCGAGGACGAAGGCAGCTTCGTGTTCGATGATGTGGTCGAGGCAATCTCCTCCAAGATGATCCGCCGGCACCCGCATGTGTTTGGCGAGGGTGATGCGGACACCCCTACAGCCGTCAAAGGCAGCTGGGAAAAGATCAAGGCGGAAGAGCGTGCGGCCAAGTCTGATGACGCCCGGCCCGGCACGCTCGACGGCATCCCCAAGGCTCTGCCGGCCCTGGTGCGAGCGGTAAAACTGCAAAAGCGCGCAGCGCGGGTCGGTTTTGACTGGCCTCAGACCTCACATGTGCTGGACAAGCTCGCCGAGGAAACAGCAGAGCTCAAGGCCGAAGTCGACAAGGGTGCACCAGCAGACCGTGTCATGGATGAACTGGGTGACATCCTGTTTGTCTATGCCAATCTGGCGCGTCATCTTGATGTGGATCCGGAGCAAGCGCTAAGCGGCACAAATGCCAAGTTCGAACGACGCTTCCGCCAGATCGAAAACTGGTTGGCGGAAGACGGGCGGACACCTGATCAGTCTACCCTTGAGGAAATGGACGCTCTGTGGACCAGAGCCAAGAACGAAGAGCGGTCCCTGACCGCGACCAAATGACCGGAGGACACCACATGATCAAGGCAACACTTGTGGCCGCTGCAGCTTCGCTGGCACTCAGCGGTGCGGCCCTCGCTGAAACGCTGACACCGATCGACGACATGTCGGAGGGCTGGAACACCATTGCGCCAGGTGGTGACACGCTGTGCGCCATGGGGACGCCCTACTCGTTTCATGTAAAGCCGGGCGCGCGGGAGAAGGCGATGGTGTTCCTCAATGGCGGCGGTGCCTGCGGGGCTGGGCAAACCTGCGATGCCAGTGTGGAACCAACCACCTATGTTCCACTCGCGGAGCTTCCGCACAATGATCCGCGTTCTCGCGGCGGGGCGTTTGCTCAGGACTATCCGGAAAACCCCTTCAGCGCCTGGACACAGGTCTTTGTGTCCTACTGCACCGGCGACGTACATATGGGCGCCAATGACAAGACCTACGCCAAGCCGGACGGTAGCAAGATCACAGTTCATCATCGCGGTAAGGCCAACACCATGTCAGCGCTGGGATGGCTGTTTGACAATGTGAAGGCACCTGAAACGGTTTTCGTTTCCGGCGGCTCTGCCGGTGCCGTCTCCTCCCCTGTTTATGCCGGGGTTGTTCAGGAGGCCTACCCTGAAGCAGAAGTCATTCAGTTTGCCGGGGGCGCGGGTGGATACCGCGTCGGTGCCAATCCAGAGCTGAGTGAAAATCTGGGCATCTATACGGACCTGCCGGACTGGTCCTCTATGCAGGCGCTGTCGGCTGACACCTCGAGCTTTGACGATTTCTACGTCGCGACAGCCACTCAGTTTCCGCAGATCAAGTTCCGCCAGTTCAACACGGCCTATGACAGCGTGCAGAAGCAGTTTCTGACACTGCTTGGATCAGACAGCGAAGTCTATCCGTTGCTCAAGGCCAACCTTGATGATTTGGCAACGGAAATCGGTACCTTCCGCAGCTTCACGGCATCCGGCACGTTCCACACCCTGCTTCGCTTCGACGAGATGTATGCTTTTGAGGCGGAGGGCATTCGGGCTGTTGATTGGGTGCGGGACATTGCGACGGGCAAGGATGTCGCATCCGTCACCTGCGCCAATGATGAGGGTGGTTGCACTGGCGGGCCTGCGGAGTAAGGCCTAAAGATCCAGCGCTTCTGGAAGTAGGCCAGGAAACCGTTTGTTGATCCGGCCCGTGTCAGCCGCTGACACCTTGATCATGATACGGACGTTACCGTTTTCGTCCGGGGTGTCTTCACCTGTGACGGTGCAGTATTCGTGCAACCAGGCGCGGGCTGCTCCGTCGGAGGGCCCGAGCACCACATTGATCTCGGTCAGATGCGCCGTCACCCGGCTCTCGATCAGAGTGTTGAGCGGGTCGATCCCCTCCCCTGTTATAGCCGAAACGGCAATCTGGTTCGGGTCATCCATGACGGTGGCGTTCAGCACATCGAGTGACTTGTCGTCGAGTTGGTCAATCTTGTTGGCAACTTCCACCACCCGGGTCGTGTCCTGCGGGTCGACGCCGAGTTCGCGCAACACGTCATGAACGTCCTGCCGCTGGGCCGCCGTATCCGGGTGTGAGATATCGCGCACATGCAGGATGAGTTCTGCTTCCAGAACTTCTTCAAGCGTCGCCCTGAATGCCGCCACGAGGGAGGTAGGCAGATCAGAGATGAACCCCACTGTGTCGGACAGGATGACACGCTGGCCGCCGGGCATATCAAGCGCCCGCATGGTCGGGTCCAACGTGGCGAACAGCATGTCTTCTGCCAGCACGCCCGATGTGGTGAGACGGTTGAACAGGGTCGACTTACCTGCGTTGGTATAGCCCACCAAGGCCACGACCGGGTACGGCACACGACGGCGCGTCTTGCGGTGTAGCTCGCGCGTGCGGGTCACACGCTCTAGCTGACTCTCCAGCTTGGTAATGCGGTCCTGAATATGCCGCCTGTCGGCCTCAATCTGCGTCTCACCGTGACCGCCCACAAAGCCCAGTCCACCACGCTGACGTTCAAGGTGGGGCCATGACCGGACAAGACGGCGCTTCTGGTACACCAAGTGGGCAAGCTCTACCTGCAGGGTGCCTTCGCGGGTCGCGGCGCGCTCGCCGAAGATCTCGAGGATCAAGCCTGTGCGGTCCAGAACCTTGGCCTTCCATGCACGTTCCAGATTGCGCTGCTGAATGGGCGTTACCGGGCCGTCAATAATGACGAGGCCGGCCTCTTCCAGCTGAACCAGATGCCTGATCTCTTCAACCTTGCCCTGGCCAAACAGCGTGCCCGGCTTGGGGTCGGCAACCGGCACAACCATCGACTTGGCGATGTCGAGGTGAATAGCCGCGGCCAGGCCGACCGCTTCTTCAAGCCGGTCTTCAGGCGCGCGCTGTGTATGCCGCACGGCCGCTGCAACCGGTCCGGACTTGATCCACGGATGAAGGACGATGGCGCGACCGCTTTCAGTCGCAGCAACACGGTCGTCCACGGGGGTCATATCCACATGGGCATCCGGCGCCGAAGCGGCAGATAGTTGCTGTTTGTTGTGGGTCTTTTTTGGTGTCGTCAAAATGTAGGGCGGTCCCGGCGCTGATTAGTCGCCGGATCCCTCGCCTTCATCATCGAACAGCTGGACCGGCGCCGACGGCATAATCGTCGAAATTGCATGTTTGTACACAAGCTGCGAATGGCCGTCTCGGCGAAGCAGCACGCAGAAGCTATCGAACCAGGTTACTACACCTTGCAGCTTCACACCGTTCACAAGGAACACCGTGACCGGCATCTTCTGCTTACGGATGTAATTTAGGAAGGTATCCTGGAGGTTCTGCGGTTTGTCTGAGGACATGTATTTGGCCTTTCTATTGTTTTTGTTTGGCACCAGAAACGGGCCCGCATGGCCGTTCCCTGAACCTAGACTCACTCAACGCAGTCTCTTACCCAACATTTGATACAGTTTTCTTGCGGAACAAGGGCTAATTCGTGGCAATTGGCCGATTTGCCTAAATGCTGGGCAAGTGCGCGCCAGAAACTTGCGAAATGCCGCGCGAAAAAGCACGCAGGCGAAGTGTCACAGGACCGGGCTTTCCCTCACCGATCATAGTTCCGTCTATACCCACAACCGGCAAAAGGATTGCGGATGAGCTGGAGAGAAATGCCTCCGGTGCGGCTTTGGCTTCTTGTACCGTGAACGCGCGTTCTTCGACTTTCATCTGAAGGCCTCGCGCAGCATCAAGGATGATGCTTCGACTTATGCCCGGCAGAATGTCATGACTCAATGGTCGCGTCACGATCGTGCCGTTGCGGCTGACAATCCATGCATTCGTAGATGCACCTTCGGTTACCGCTCCGGCATCGTCCACGAGCCAGGCTTCATACGCACCTGCATCGCGCGCCGTCTGCTTGGCGAGCACATTCGGCAATAGGCTGACAGTCTTGATGTCCCGGCGGGCCCATCTTTGATCCGGCCGGGTAATCACAGTCACGCCCGTTTCGGCTTTTTTCTCACGAGCGGCAACATCAATGGAAGTGACAAAAACCACTAATGTTGCCGGCACATCGCGTTTTGGAAATGCATGATCGCGGCGGGATGCACCACGCGTGACCTGAAAATACAGAATGCCGTCCCGCACCTGATTGCGGCGGATGGTTTCCCGCAGCACAAGTTGCAGACTGCGCAACGACATGGGACGAGCCAGCTGCAATGATGCAAGTGAGCTTTCATAGCGGTCGAGATGGCGTTTCTCATCCACCAGGCCACCACCGCGAATCTCACAGACCTCATAAATGCCATCCGCAAACAGGAAGCCACGGTCTTCAACCGATACCCCGGGCCTCGCGGCGAGGCACATAAGCCCCCGGGCTGGCTGCATCTTTGACAAAGGCAATCCGGCTCATGAGAGGTGCCTCCTAGCTATCCTGTGTCGTCACGGCGGTGACTATTCCGACGAAGGCAAGGAGCTCAACGCGTCCCGCAACCATAGCCAGGCTCAACACCAGTTTTGCACTGGCTGGCATCGCGGCGTAAACCTCAGCGGTCCCGATCCCAATGGGCACGCCGTCCGCTCCAGCAGCAAAGCCGAGCAGCGGCCCGGCATTGGCAAGCGCTCCGATGGCGGAAGTAACGGCCTGCTCGAACGGCACTCCAAGCGCGGTTAGCAATAGGGTCGTTATCAGCGAGAGCATGAGCATCAACACAAACATGGTCCAGACACCGCGCATCAATGGCATCGTGAAAGACCGGCCACCAAAATCTGTATGCACAATGCCATGGGGGTGAGATAGCCGCGCGATCTCTCGCCCGCCCTGCTTCATCAAAATAGAAATACGCATCAGCTTGATGCCGCCTGCTGTCGACATGGTGCTGCCGCCAACAAACACCACGGCCAGTGCCACCAGCAGCGGGATGCTGCTAAAGCCTGCCTCATCCACCGGGAACACCGATGTTGA
Source organism: Candidatus Phaeomarinibacter sp. (assembly GCA_050042885.1). Lineage (GTDB taxonomy): Bacteria > Pseudomonadota > Alphaproteobacteria > CGMCC-115125 > CGMCC-115125 > Pyruvatibacter. The sequence continues at coordinate 48,838 of JBHJJF010000011.1, read as the reverse complement.
GAGCAGTGACAGCATCCATAGGATGGCATTGACCACAGGAAGGGTCGTGCCGGACGTCAGTGCGATGATGCCCGCAAGCACGATGCCGCCGACAGTGACACCAAGCACCATGTAGCGAAACTCCGGATCGTCCCAGTATGTTGCAGGTGTTCGCCTGACAAGCCCGGCGTGGCGCAGATAGTTCGTAGCGCCCAGAAGAAGCAGTGCGGACACTATGATGCCAGAGAAAACGCCCAGCGAAGTCATCAGTGTTCCGCCTTGCGGCATCACACCACCCGTGGACGTGGCGGAAAATGCCAGGGCGATCGCCGGCACCAGGGGCATTCCGCCAATGAGCAGCCCTACAATGCCAGCCAGGGTGACACTGCCATAGACCAGGCCAAGGGCAAGCATCGCTGGCCAATAGCGGCCGAAAGGACCAGAGGTGTCGCCTGGCGGGATTGGCGCCCGGCGCAGCGACAAACCCGCCAAACCCAACTGCGCCAGTACAAGCATGGACATCAGCAGTGTGGCATATCCGCCAATCCATTGAAGGGTTGCCCGCCATATCGTGACTGCAGGTGCGGAGGACATCTCATTGATCAGCGAAATGGATCCGGTCGTTGTCAGCGCGGCGACAGCATCGAAATAGGCATCCACGTACAGAACTTCAGGATCAACGCCAACGAAAGCAATGGCTCCAAACCCGGGCACAAGCAGCCAGACAACCGAAAGAGCTGTAAGTCTTTCAGCCACAACAGGCCTGTGCGACTGCCCCGCGGATGCAAATCCGAGCGCACCGGAGAGGAATGCCGTCAGCACACCGGTCATGCCAAAAACGATAGCCTGCTCATTGCTGCCTATCGAGAAGGCGACGAGCATCGGCAGCACATGCGCAACCGCGATAACGGACAGGGATGCTGCGAGAACAATGCCGATGATGGCAAACATGGATGAGGGTCCCGCTAGACTGACCTAGAAAAACTCGATGCTAACGCGGAACATACGTTCCACGCGGCGCACTTCATCTGCCATGGCAAAGATGATCACGCGGTCACCGGCCTGAATTTCCGTGTCTCCGCGCGGGACGATGACTTCACTTCCCCGCAAAACGGCGCCCAAGCGAATTCCATCAGGTAGTTCTGCGTCGCGTAAGGGGCGGCCGACCAGGGTTGAGGTTGCGAGGGCTTCCGCCTCGATGACTTCCGCCTTGCCATCCTGCACCGAGGAGACACCGCGAATACGACCCCGCCTCACATGGCGCAGCACCGTAGACACAGTGGTCGCGCGGGGATTGACGAACGCAGCCACACCCATCGGGCCCATGAGGCCGGAGTACCCCCGGTTGTTGATCAAGGACACTGAGCGCGTGCAGCCAAGTTCTTTTGCCATGACGCAACTCAGTATATTGACCTTGTCGTCATTGGTGAGCGCGACAATGGTCTCCGCCTGGCCGGCGCCGGCTTCGCGCAGCACCTCTTCATCCAGCGCATCGCCATTGAGGACAACAGTGCGAGCAAGTTCGTCTGCAGCCAAAACCGCCTTTTGCTTGTCTGCTTCGATAATCTTCACCTTGACGCGCGCATGGCTGCTTTCCAGCTCTCCCGCCACATGCCGGCCAATATTGCCCGCGCCTACAATTACTACCCGTCGTGCGGCTTGTTCCTCATGCCCAAACAGCGAGAGCACGCGCGCGGCCTGGCTGGCTTCAGTAACGACATAAGCGCTGTCGCCCACCATCATCTGGTCCTGTGAGTCCGGCACGAACAGGCGGTCACCGCGCTGGATGCCGGTCACAACCGCTTTAAGATCCGGGAACAGGTCGGTCAATTGCCGAAGGGGTGTATTGACGACCGGGCAATCGTCTTCGAGCGCGATACCAAGAAACGTGACATGACTGTCCCCAAACGGAATGGCCTCAAGAGCACCGGGCATTTCGAGGCGGCGCATCACATCACGCCCCACTTCGAGCTCCGGTGAAATGATCACATCAATCGGCATATGGTCGCGGGTAAACAGATCCTGCCACACGGGGCGCAAATAACTCTGCGCCCGTATGCGTGCAATTTTTGTTGGTACATTGAAGATCGAGTGTGCCACCTGACAGGCGACCATGTTGACTTCATCCGCGAATGTTACCGCGATCACCATGTCAGCTTCGCGCGCGCCCGCACGTTCCAACACGTCTGGGTGCGATGCATACCCGACTACCGTGCGCACATCGAGATTGTCCGCCATCTGCTGAATGAGGTCAGCGGAACTGTCGATTACGGTCACATCATTGTGCTCGTTGGAGAGCTGCCGCGCGATGCCGGTACCGACCTGACCTGCGCCGCATACAATAACCTTCATGGGGTAGCCTTTAGCTGGGCTTTATGTTCTGGATATAAAATCAGCATGCTGATGAAAATCAGGCACTCAGTTCTGACCGGTTGGATGTCGTCACGCCAAGGGATTTGAGTTTGCGGTGAAGGGCCGAGCGTTCCATGCCAATGAACGCTGCGGTTCGAGATATGTTTCCGCCAAAGCGCCTGATCTGCGCAAGCAGATACTGCCGTTCAAAGCTCTCGCGTGCCTCGCGCAGCGGCAGAGCCATGATGTTCTGTCCGGCTTCACCCTCGCCGACCTGAGGTGTCGTCCGAGCCACTTCGGACGGCAGCATGTCGGCCGTAATTGCGCCTTCCTTTTCGCCGGATGCCAGGATCAGCAAACGCTCGATGTTGTTGCGCAGCTGACGGACATTGCCCGGCCAATCATGGGCCTGCAAGGCAGCCAGCGCATCTTCGCCGATCTTGCGAATCGAGAGGCCGGTCGAATTTGCAATGTGTCCCATGAAGTGTTCCGCGAGCAATGGAATGTCCTCGCGCCGCTCAGACAAAGCCGGCACAGTGATCGGCACCACATTCAGGCGGTGATACAGATCTTCCCGGAATCGGCCGGCCGCGATTTCTGTTGTCAGATCGCGGCTGGAAGATGACACGACGCGCACGTCGACCTGCACTTTTGGCCCGCCACCTACGCGTTCAAATGTCTGGTCTACGAGCACTCGCAAAATCTTGCCCTGAGTCTCCAATGGCATGTCCGCCACTTCGTCCAGGAAAAGTGTGCCTTTGTGGGCCTGCTCGAAGACACCGACTTTGGCCGGACGGCCCGCGTCGGCTTCCGTGCCGAACAGTTCCTCTTCCATCCGGTCTGGCGCCATCGTGGCTGCATTGATCACGACAAAGCTGCTGCTGGCCCGCAACGAGCGCGCGTGAAGCATCCGCGCCACAACTTCCTTCCCGGAGCCAGACGGCCCGCAGATGAGCACTCGGCTATTGGTAGGCGCGATCCGGTCAACCATCTGGCGCAGCTGATTGACACCCGACGAGACACCGACGAGTTCCGCTTCATCTCCGGTGCGCTGGCGCAGCTGTTCATTCTCGCGTTTCAGCTTCGACGCCTCAATGGCCCGTTGAACGATGAGTACCAGGCGGTCCGCTTTGAATGGCTTTTCGATGTAGTCGTAGGCGCCTTTCTTGATGGCCGTTACAGCTGTTTCAACATTGCCATGACCCGAAATCACGACCACTGGGAGTTCAGGGTGCTTTTCCTTGATCGCGTCGAGCAGATCCAGTCCATCCATGCGGCTGCCCTGAAGCCAGACGTCCAGCACCACCAGCCGCGGCACACGCGCTTGAATGGCCTTCAGCGTTTCATCGCTGTTTCCGGCCAGACGGGTTTCGTATCCCTCATCATCCAGAATACCGGCCATGAGTTCCCTAATGTCGAGCTCGTCGTCGACTATGAGAATATCTGACGCCATTTCCCCTACTCCCTAACGTATCAGTCAGACCCGGCCGCGCTTTGCCCAAAAGGCACAGCAGCATCCACATCCAAATCGGTTTCATCTGTCTCGGTAAATTCAGTAGACGCATCAATATGAAGTGACTGGGTACGCGGCAGAACAAGGCGAATGCTCGCACCGTGCCCGCCCGTGGCCACCCATGGCGCATCTTCCAGCAAAAGATTGCCGGAGTGGTCTTCCATGATCTTTTTGACAATCGCCAGGCCCAGACCGGTGCCTTTGTCGCGGCGGGTCACATAAGGCGCAAGAAGCCGGTAACGTTCGCCGCGCGGCAGGCCGATACCGGTATCGGAGACGCTAAGTGACACCATCTCGGTGGTGTCATCAATTGACACAACGATGCGGTCGTCCGCCTCAATGGCCGATATGTCCATTGCTTCATGGCGGGACTCAATTGCTTCCGTTGCGTTCTTAATCAGGTTTGTCAGGGCCTGACCAATGAGACGCCGGTCGCACTCGACCACCACCCCTTCGTCCATACCTTCAATTTCAAACTGTACGTTTGGCGAGGCGACGCGCTGAAGGAAGGCTGCTTCGCGGGCAATCTCACACAGATCTTCCGGGGCCATCACGGCTGTCGGCATTCTGGCAAAGGACGAGAACTCATCCACCATCCGGCCAAGGTCTCCAACCTGGCGGATGATGGTGTTGGTGCATTGTTCTAACACCTGCGGATCATTTTCGATCTGAGCGCCGTATTTGCGTTTGAGCCGCTCCGCCGACAGTTGAATTGGCGTCAAAGGGTTCTTGATTTCGTGTGCAATGCGGCGCGCGATATCCGCCCAAGCTGACGCGCGTTGGGCTGAGACAAGTTCGGATATGTCGTCCAGCGTGACGACATATCCGTGTGATCCGTCGCCAGATGTTTCTGCCGCGACGCGCACCGTCAACGTGCACTCGATGCCATCATCCTGTTCAAGGGTGATCTGGCCTTCAGCCGGACGGTCATTGCGGGCCATGGCCTGGCGGACATAGATCGCAGTCTCGGGTACACATGCGACGAGGGGCTGGCCAACCAGTTCATCGCGTGTGCGGCCGAGCAGTCGCAAGCAACTGCGGTTTACAAGATCAATTCGCCCCTTGGCATCAAGGCCGATAACACCGGCGCTTACACCCGACAGAACGGTCTCGGTAAACCGACGGCGTCGATCAAGCTGATGATTGGCTTCCATCAGTTCGTTGCGCTGACTTTGCAACTGGCCGGTCATGCGGTTGAAAGTCCGGCCGAGTGCTGTGATTTCATCGGCATCATTGGCGACATCAACGCGTGTTGTGAGATCGCCGTCCGATACGCGCTCGGCAGCACCAACGAGCTCCCCAATAGGTGCCACCATGCGATTGGCCGCCCACAGGCCCAGCCAGACGGCAGCGAGCAACACCAGCAGAGCGACGATCACGTAGATCAGGGCAAATGTCAGCTGCACTGTGTAGCGACGGCTTTCAAGATTGGCGTATTCGGCAGCAGCCAGACGCGTGCGGGCCAGGTGCTCCAATACCTTGGCGTCAACCAACCTTGTGACCAACAAAAAGGCATTGTCGAAGCTGGTCAGCCGGACAAGCGCCTGAACCTGATCCCCTTCATCACTGGCGGTCAGATGCGCTTCGTCCGCGCCAAGCGCTCCGAGCGTCTCGGCTGAAGGCGGCGCAATTTGTGTTGGCGCTGACCCCGGTGCATAGGTCATCAGTATGCCGTCACCATCCGCAATAAAGGCACCGGCAAGAGAGCGGAAGGCCGCCTGCTGCACCATCAGCTTTTGAAACTCTGGCCGGTGTTGCTGATACAGGCCTGCGGACCGGTCCAGATCCTTGGCCATCAGCAGGGCGGCATCGCGCAGCTTCTGTCGGTGTTCGTCGAGATAGGCTTCCGCCACCGTCGAGGCATTGGCGATAATGGTACGGGTGCGCTCGGAAAACCAAGAGTCGAGACTTCTGTCGAGGGTTGTAGCTGCGAAAACCGCCACAATGATGGCCGGCATTACAGCCACAAAACTGAACATGGCTACCAGACGCACATGCAGCCGTGCACCGGCGCTCCCGGCCCGCCGGGCGATCCAAAGCCGCACAAGGCGGTAAGCAATTAGGGCAAACAGGGTCAGCACAATGGCAAGATTGGCCAACAGCAGGCCAATCGCCTGCACGCGCGTTGGTTCAAAATCTGTTGCGCCGGTGAGGCCAACATAGGTGGCGGTACCGCTGACAACCGCTGCAATTGCGAGCCCAACACCTAGGATGGTTGGCCATTGGATCCGCTTGAACCACCAGCCAATCCGGGCGGACAGGGTTTTGTAACTGCCTTTAAGCTGCGTCATCGAGCCTATGGACGTCATGGTCCGTGTACGCCTCAAATTGCTGCGGTCGGGTGCTGTAGGTGCCGATACAAGGTGCCGTTACAATGATGCTGATGAACTGAGGCCGCATGGCCACAGACAAGCAATCAGCAACACCGTGGTATTGTGGACGTGCAACAGGTGCAAATCAACCACATTGTTGCCTGAAAGCGACAGGGCTGATCTAGGCTTAAGGTGCTGTTTTTACTATCGAATTCCGCGTACGACCTGAATATCCAGGTCCCGGATCTTCTTGCGTAGGGTGTTGCGGTTTAGGCCCAGTAAGCTTGCCGCCTTGATCTGGTTGCCGCGTGTCGCACCAAGCGAGATCGAGAGCATCGGCCTTTCCAGCTCTTTGAGAATGCGGTCATAGAGCCCCGGCGGTGGTAGGGCGTCGCCATGCTCCGCAAAATAGCGTTGCAAATGCCGCTCAATGGCGCCGCCAAGATTCTCGTCTTCTCCAGCCTCGGTCAGTTCTGTGGAAACAGATGGCTCAGCGAGCTCTGCGTGAATGACTTCCGCGGTAATCGTATCTTCCGTGTAAAGCGCCGCCAGCCGCCTCACCATGTTTTCCAGCTCGCGGACATTGCCCGGCCATCGGTGCCGCCGCATGAGATCAAGCGCGGATGTATCCACGCTCTTGGAAGGCAACCCTTCTTCTTCACACAGGGTGAGGAAGTGACGCACCAGATCGGGAATGTCTTCAGACCGCTCGCGCAGTGGCGGCAATCTGATGGGCACAACATTGAGGCGATAAAACAGGTCCTCGCGGAACAGACCCTGATTGATCAGCTGGCGCAAATCGCGGTTTGTGGCAGCGACAATCCGCACATCTGTCTTGATCGGCGAGCGCCCGCCGACCGTGGTGTACTCGCCTTCCTGAAGCACCCGCAACAAGCGTGTCTGGGCATCCATCGGCATGTCGCCGATTTCGTCCAGGAACAATGTGCCGCCTTCAGCCTGCTCAAACCGGCCAATGCCCTTGCCGCTGGCGCCTGTAAACGACCCTTTTTCGTGCCCAAACAATTCTGACTCGATCAGCTCGCGCGGGATCGCTGCCATGTTGATTGCCACGAACGGTCCGTTACGCCGCTTGCCGTAATCGTGTAGTGCCTTGGCCACCAGCTCTTTGCCGGTGCCGCTTTCGCCGATAATCATCACGGTCAGGTCAGTGCCCACCAGCCGTGCCATCACGCGATAGATTTCCTGCATGGCAGCGGAGCGACCGATTAGCGGGATTCGTTCTTCGTCGTCCTCTGCAGCCCGCTTGGGTGCGGCGCTCTTTGGCTGGGATAGCGCCCGGCGAACGATGCCCGTGAGTTCATTCAGATCAAACGGCTTTGGTAGATATTCGTAAGCGCCACGTTCAGCGGCTGTGATGGCGGTCATCAGCGTGTTCTGCGCGCTCATAACGATGATCGGCAATTCCGGACGCAACTTCTTGATGCGTGGAATCAGAGCAAATGCATTCTCATCCGGCATGACGACGCCGGAAATGATGAGGTCGCCCTCTCCCTGGCTGACCCAGCGCCAGAGCGTTGAGGCATTGCCGGTGGACCGGACATCAAAGCCGGCGCGGCCCAGCGCCTGGTTCAAAACCGTGCGGATCGCCCCGTCGTCATCGGCAACGAGAATGGTTTCACTTGGCATCAGGGTCTCCTTGCCCGTCCAATTCTGTCACAGTGCTGTTGGCACCCAGTGACGGGTCTTTCATGGGGGCGCGCTTAATGGGGAGGAGCACGCGAAACACAGTGCGACGGGGAATGCTGTCACATTCAATGACACCCCCGTGGTCGCCAACGATCTTCGCCACAAGCGCCAGGCCCAGACCTGTTCCGGTCGGCTTGGTGGTGACGAACGGATCAAACAGATGCGGCAGCAAGTCGGCTGGGACACCCGGGCCGTTGTCTCGCACGCAGACCTCTAGTGGCAGGCTGACACGCTCGCTGCTGCCGGGAATGGAGAGCCGCACGCCGGGCCTATAAGCGGTAGAGACGACGATCTCGCCGTCATCAGGGTCCACGGCTTCCGCCGCATTTTTCACAAGGTTCAAGAACACCTGTACGAGCTGATCGCGAGAGCCCGGCACCGGCGGCAGTGACGGATCATATTCTTCCATCAGCTTGATATCTTTGGCGACGCCGGTTCCTGCCAGACGCCGCACATGATCCAGCACTTCGTGGATGTTCACAGGCTCTGCTTCAAGCGGCCGCTTGTCAGAGAAGACTTCCATGCTGTCCACAAGCTTGCAGATGCGGTCCACTTCTTCAGTAATCAGCCGCGTCAGATGCCGGTCTTCGGGCTGCGCACCCATCTCCAGCAATTGTGCAGATCCGCGAATGCCTGAGAGCGGGTTTTTGATTTCATGGGCAAGTACCGCTGCCATCCCCATGACGGAACGCGCAGCACCACGATGGGTCAACTGGCGGTCCATTTTGTGCGCAATGGTCCGCTCCTGCAGCATCACGACAACCGCACCAGGCTCTTCCACTATGGGCGCGACCTGAATGTCCACATCGCGCTCACCCATGCGCGGGCCCCCAATGCCAACGCCATACTCGGTCACTGACGCACCGGTGGCCTGGACCTGAGTGATGAGTGCGACGAGCGGACTGCCAAAAGCGACAAGATCGCTTGGTGACTTGCCGACAATAATGCTGGCGCCGGCAGCAAAAAACTGTTCGGCAACCGCATTCACAAAGGCAACCATGCCATCAGGCCCAATCTTCATGACCGGGTGGGGCAGAGCATCCAGAACAAACGCTCCGGTTCCGCCAAGATCTAGACTTGTTTCACGCTCACGCGCTGCTTGCCTTGCCATCAGGCCACCTGCTCCTGTGTATGGGAGGCCGCCGGACCGTCTTTGAAAATCGACTTAAGTGCGGCACGCACGTCGGCCGCGTCTGACAGGCGGCACATGTCAGACTTTGCAGCGCGCAGGCTGATGCCGTTGCAGCGCTCGAAGTCTTCCACATACCAGGCAAGGTGCTTTCGCGCGCAGCGCACACCCAGCGCTTCCCCATAGTGTTCAAGCATGGCGTCATAGTGGGTGAGAATGATGTCCAGGCGTTGTTCCGTGTCAGGATCTTCAGGAACCGGTTGTCCCGCCAGTGATGCTTTGATTTGCGCCAGTCGCCACGGCGCACCCTGGGCGCCGCGACCCACCATCACGCCATCCGCGCCGGACTGTCTCAGCGCCGTATGCGCATCTTCAATGGCGCAGATGTCGCCATTGACGACTACCGGCACGCCGACGGCGTCCTTGACCTTGCGGACAAAGGCCCAGTCGGCATGACCCGAATAAAACTGATTGCGCGTGCGACCATGTACGGTGATGAGTGACACGCCGGCATCTTCCGCCCGCGCCGCAAGCTCCGGTGCATTGCGGCAGTCCATGTCCCAGCCGGTGCGCATCTTGAGGGTCACAGGCACGTCGACGGCCTCAATTGTTGCGTCGATCAGCCTTAAGGCATGGTCGAGGTCGCGCATCAATGCAGAGCCAGAGAGGCCACCCACGACCTTTTTGGCCGGACAGCCCATATTGATGTCGATGATGCGAGCCCCGGACCCTTCCGCGATCTTGGCGGCTTCTGTCATCCAGCGCGACTCACGGCCTGCAAGCTGTACCGCCATGGGTTCCTCAGCGGCTTCCCGCCGGGCGCGCAGCATCACGTCTTCTTTTTCGTTCACCAGGTCTTCGCAGGCAATCATCTCGGAGACGACCAGCCCGGCGCCTTGCGCCCGCACAATCCGGCGAAAGGGTAAATCCGTGATGCCGGACATCGGCGCCAGGAATACCGGCTCAACGTTAACATCCGTTGAGCCGCGCACGATGTGCGCAGCCTCCCGAACAGGGTGGCTCACATCCCGGGGCCCGGATGGTTTTTGCTGCTTAGTTGATGTGCACATGAATTCTATGCCTATTTGTTAGTCAATCTACATCTAACGCCCTGTGGCGACAAGGGCATCTCACAGCTTATTTACTCGGCATGAGGCATCGCCTTACTCTTCTAGCGCTTGGCAGCTGAGGGCGTGGAAGGGTAGTTTGCAGCCACAATTTCCGGCGCATCTGTGCCGATTCACCAATTTGTCCGGCAGCTTCCTACGCCATGACCCATCCTGCTTCCACAGCCGTGCTCATTGTTGCCGCCGGCCGGGGCCACCGCTTTGGCGGTGAACTGCCCAAACAATATGCCCAGCTGCGGGGTGTCACCGTTCTGAGCCATACTTTGCGTGCCTTTCTCGCCCACCCGGCAGTCAGCCATGTGGTCACCGCAATCCATCCGGATGACCGCGACCTGTATGACGCGGCGATTGAAGTCATTGGCGAGAGCGATAAGCTGCTGCCGCCGGTCCATGGCGGCGCGGAACGGCAAGATTCAGTACGTTTCGGCCTGGAGGCGCTTGAGGCGCTGTCCCCCACAAAGGTCCTGATCCAGGATGGCGCACGTCCCCTGGTAACACCCGGCCTGATCACCCGTGTGGTGGATGGTCTTGATACGCACCCGGCCGCCCTGCCCTGCGTCGCGGTTACTGATACGCTGAAGCGTGTGGCCGATGGCATCGTCGGCGACACGGTTGACCGGACGGGCCTTGCCAGAGCGCAGACACCACAGGGCTTTAGATACGCGGACATTCTTGCAGCCCATCGCGCGGTTGCGGGCGAAGCGCTGACGGATGATGCGGCGGTTGCCGAACAGGCCAAAATGACAATTGGCCTCGTGGACGGGGCGGAGGACAATTTGAAAATCACGACACAGGACGATCTTGTCCGCGCCGACGGACTCCTGGCAGCCCGGCTGGGCGACGTCCGTACGGGCTCCGGTTTCGACGTCCACAAGTTCGATGCGCCGGGCACAGCCACCGAAATCATGCTGTGTGGCCTTGCAGTCCCCCATGATTGCGACACGGTGGGCCACTCCGACGCGGATGTTGGCCTGCATGCCCTGCCCGATGCGATCCTCGGAGCGATCGGCGCCGGCGACATCGGGGAGCACTTCCCGCCCAGCGATTCGCAATGGAAGGGTGCGCCCTCCTGGAAGTTCCTGGACCATGCCGCGAAGCTCGTTGCCGAGCGCGGGGGCGTTATTGCGAGCGCAGACATCACCATCATCTGCGAACGGCCCAAGGTCGGGCCGCACAGGCCGGCCATGCGTACACGGGTGGCGGAAATTCTGGGCATCGCGGAGGATAGGGTGTCGGTTAAAGCCACGACAACCGAAGCATTGGGGTTCACCGGACGGCGTGAAGGCATTGCTGCGCAGTCGGTTGCGACCGTTCGCCTGCCACTGACAGCCGGTCTATGAGCCGCTTCATCACCCCATTGCCGCAGGGCCTGCATTTCGCTGACCCGGTTGTCGCCATCGCTACCTTCGGTGGCAGCGGTCTGCTGCGCCCGGCGCCTGGCACCTGGGGCACGGCGGCAGCCGTCTTTGCCGCCTGGCCACTGGGGGTGATTGGCGGACCTGTTGTTCTGTCCATCGCGGCAGTCATCGCCTTTCTCGGCGGATTGTGGGCAACTGAAAAATACATCGCCGCGTCGGGCAATCAGGACCCCAGTGAAGTGGTGATTGATGAAGTTGCTGCCATGTGGCTGGTGATGGCGGCCATTCCACCCACACCCGTGTCCTATCTCCTCGGTTTTGCGTTCTTCCGTCTGTTCGACATCTGGAAGCCCTTTCCGATCCGCCAGCTTGAAAAACGCGTGGGCGGAGAGATGGGTGTGATGGTGGATGACATGGTGGCGGCGATCTATGCCATCATTGCCACCTGGGTGGTGGGCATTGCGTACTTCACTGTTTGAATTTTCCTTTGAACCACAAGGATGAGTGACATTTTTCCCGGACCGATCAGCAAGCTGGCGCAGCTCGTCCTTTCGGATGCGCGTGCCTACGGCCGCAAGGTTGCTACGGCTGAATCGTGCACCGGCGGTCTTGTCGCCGCCTGCCTGACGGACATTGCCGGGTCGTCGGCAGTCGTGGATGCGGGCTTCGTGACCTATTCCAACGAAGCCAAGCGCCAGTTGCTCGGGGTCCCCGGCGATATGATCGCGGACTTCGGCGCGGTCAGCGCGCCCGTGGCGCGGGCGATGGCAGAAGGCGCGATTGCTCATTCGCGGGCGGATGTCTCCGTGTCCATTACCGGTGTCGCCGGCCCCGGTGGCGGCACACCGATGAAGCCTGTTGGCCTTGTGCACTTTGCCAGCGCGCGCCGGGATGGCCGTATTCTACATGACAGCCATAGGTTCGGGGATATCGGCCGGACGGAGGTGCGCATCGCATCCATGGACGTGGCGCTCACCATGCTGCTGGACCGGATCAACGAATAGCGGTCAGCTGCCTGCAACCGGCTCCGGCGTGGGCATTACTTGCACCGGCGTGTAGATTTCATGGGCGCGCGCTTCAAACGCATCCCCCATCTTGATCACAGCTTCAGCAAACCGGCTTTCGATGATCTTTTGAAGCGTCTTGCTCTTGAAGGCGAAGTCCACGAAGAATCCGACCTTGCTTCCGGCCACGCCCATTTCATCCGTATACGGATGAAATGACCACCTGTTGACGAGATGCGTGAACGGCCCGTCGAGATATTCAACCTCGATGCGTCCGCCCACTTCATCCAGCGTCACCCTACTGGCAAAGCGCTCCCTGAAGACTTTGTAGGCCACAATCAGGTCCGCCGTCATACGGTCCACCCCGTCGATGCGTTCACGGGTGCGGATGCGGGCCCCGGCGCACCACGGCAGAAACTCCGGATATCGCGCTACGTCTGCGACCATGGCAAACATCTGTTCCGGCGAGAACGGAACAAAGCGCTGTTCGTCATGGACCGGCATTAGCCACTCACCTTGGGCGCACCTACCTGCCGCGACCTTGCTTCCTTCAGCGCTGCAAAGTCCTTGTCGGCGTGATAGCTCGAGCGGGTCAGTGGTGTCGCGGAGACCAGCAAAAATCCCTTGGCACGGGCGACACGCTCATATGCTGCAAATTCGTCCGGCGGGACAAACCGCTCCACTGGGTGGTGCTTGCGGGTCGGCTGCAGGTACTGGCCGATTGTCAGGAAATCGACACCGGCAGAGCGCAGATCATCCATGAGCTGAAGCACTTCATCGCGCTCCTCTCCGAGGCCCACCATGATACCTGACTTGGTGAACACCTTCGGGTCCAGCTCCTTGGCGCGTTCCAGCAGGCGCATGGAATGGTAGTAGCGCGCGCCGGGGCGCACGCGCAGATACAGCGACGGCACCGTCTCAAGATTGTGGTTGAACACATCGGGCCTGGCGTCGATCACGGTTTCAAGTGCGCCGTCCTTGCGAAGAAAGTCTGGCGTCAGAATTTCGATGGTTGTCGTGGGCGCCTGGCGCTGAATGGAGCGGATGACCTTGGCAAAGTGATCCGCGCCGCCATCCGCCAGGTCGTCACGGTCAACGCTTGTGATAACCACATGGGCCAGGTCCAGCTTCGCCACAGCGGCGCCGACATTTTCTGGTTCATCTGCATCAAGTGCTGACGGCAGGCCTGTCTTCACATTGCAGAAAGCACAGGCCCGCGTGCAGGTGTCGCCCATGATCATCATGGTGGCGTGGCGCTGTTCCCAGCACTCGCCGATATTGGGGCACGCCGCCTCTTCGCAGACCGTGTTGAGCTTGTGCTCCTTCACGATGGCGCGGGTGGCCGCATACCCCTTGGAGACCGGTGCCTTGACGCGGATCCACTCCGGCTTGCGCAGGATAGGCGTCTCGGGCCGGTTTTCCTTTTCGGGATGGCGCGGGCGCGGTGTGGACGTTGTATCGAGAACTGTAACCATGGGACGGCTGACCGATTCCAAATGCCGGGCGGTAAAGGAGCCTCAGCTTATCATATAGCGCCCAAAACGGGGATTTCACCTGCTGCATAGCAGCACAGCCCGTCCCGGCGGACCGTCTCAATGGTTCACACTAGTCGAACGCGAACTGGCCACCTAAAACGCCGCGCGAACCATCTTCAAACTGAATGGCAAGATGGAGCACTTCAAAATCGATGTGCTCCAGATTGTCGCCCACATAGTTGCCTCTCAAGGTCAGTGGCGCGCAGGTTGTCGCAACATGACGATACTTCTCGATAGTCTTGGGCCCCAACTCTGATCCATAAACCTCGATCAGCGTCCGGTTTGTCAGTACGCGGTGAATGCGCTCCTCCACCTGCCTGCCAACCAAGCGAAACCTGAAGTCGTCATCCAGAGGTTCGGCCAAAAAAAGGCATGGTAGCAGCTTGGGCAGCTGCAGCGGATCAAAGTCAGACCGCATCAAAGGCTGCCCTTGGAGCCGTTTTTCCTCCCAATACGCAAGCAACGCCTGATTGCTTGGGTGCGATGGGTGGTCAACAGGCCCTGAGGAATACCCCAGTGTTTCAGGCTTTTTCTGTAACATCCCGTATTTATTAGGGTATTTGCGTTACCAATTGGCAAATGCCCAAGTGCGATGTGGGGCTATTCTGCGGCCTTGAGCGCCCGGGCGTAGGCGTCGGCCTGCCAGCCCGGATAGCGTTCCTGGGTTCTTTCAATTGTCCGCTGGGTCCAATAGGGGTCTCCTGGACGCGGAATTCCGATCAGCGCCAGTTGCTCTGGTGTCGCATTGTCGAAAACCGTTTCCCACGGCTTCATGAAATAGTAGGGCCAGGCGGACCAACCGATTTTTTCGTTCCCTGCACGCTTGAAGCTCGCAGTCAACGTGAAGCGGTGCCCGCCAGGTGCCGTCAGATTTGTGCCTCTGTGAAAAACATCGATGCCATAGGCGAAGACGGATCCTGCCGGGGCAGCTCCGGATTTCTCTAAGGGCTTCAGCTTTGCCTGATCCGCATCACCCGGAAACTGCGGCCGGCGCCCCTTCATGACCGTGTCGCCGTCGGGCTGCGTCACGTAGTGGATGGCACCATGTGCATCCGTCACATCGGTCATGTAGATCATGATGTTGATGGTCCGCTCTCGCACATCATCAGACGGTGCGATCAGCGTGTGGTTCTTGAAGTCGCAGTGGAACGTCTGGTCGTAGTCAGCGCCACCGGTGTATTTCGCCCAGGCATGGCTCTGGTAAAGATGCACGTCGTCCACCTGCAATGCAGCCCGCGCGAGCTGTGCAAGCGCTGGGTGCATGCCCAGCAGATTGAGCGCCGGGGAGCAGTTGAACGGCATGTCATCGAAATGCGCGAACTGCGCCGTCTCGAACTGGCCGATTGCGCCGTCCTTCTTGTTGTCCTGTGCTGTGCTCTGCGCACCCGGCGCCTTGTCGCCGTAGAGCGTCTCGAAGTCCTTCACCACGGGCGCCAGTTCGTCGGCTGTGAAAAAGTTCTTGATCAGCACACCTCCATCGCGATTCCAGGTAGCGATGTCGCCATCTGTAAAGCGGCGGTCAGATGATGTGAGCGGGGTCACGGTCATGGTACGTCCTCCCAAACGCAGATGACTATTGGCCGATAGCGTATCGCAGGTGCGCTGCTTTTCAACCAGATCCGGCTCCACCCGGCATTGCCGTGCAGAGGGATGAGGGGGCGGGAGCGCTGGGTTGCAGCGGTTCCGACGTCAAAGAATATAGTGCCGCTTTCCAGCGCTCACCGCACAGCGTCTTCCAGCAGACTGCACCACGCCTCGTCCTGAGACAGATGACGGGCGTTACCCACGTCACCGGCCATAGTTCCGCACTTGCGGCATGGATACACTTCAGTCCACCCGCACCCGGAACCCCGAGCAGTCCGCCGCCTTTCCAGATGAGACCCGTTGCTTCTCATCCACGCGCGTGGGGGCTTAGTCCCACGCCCATCCAGGCACCGCCCTTACCGCCAGAGCCGGGCCGGCCCCGGATGCCCTCAGCGGAAGGTGCCACCAGTATGAGGGCGCCCAAGAGACCGGGGATAGATTTTTGAATTTTTTTCAGAACGCCCGTGTGTGAACCGCAAACGCACAGGCCCTTAGCCCCTGGACCCCGCGGTCAAGCCTCGGGGAGGCAAGACTTCCATTCCTATTCCTTTGCTGCCCTGCGGCTTGACCGCGGGGTCCAGAGCGGCACGCTAGAGGAATGGAGAAAACCTACTACGTCTATATCCTGGCAAGCGGCCGGAACGGCACGCTGTATGTCGGCATGACAAACGACATTGCCCGCCGCGCCCACGAACACCGCACTGGTGCTGCGGACGGGTTTACAAGGCAGCACGATCTCCATCAGCTGGTGCATATCGAAACCTTCACAGATGTCCGCGATGCCTTGCAACGAGAACGGCGGCTGAAGGAATGGAAACGTCAGTGGAAGCTGGAGTTGATTGAGAAATTCAATCCGCAATGGCGGGATCGGTGGCATGATCTGAACAAGTAAGTATTACTGAAACCGTTAGCCCCTGGATCCCGCGGGCAAGCCGCGGGGAGGCAAGATTTCCATTCCTATTCCTTTGCTGCCCCGCGGCTTGACCGCGGGGTCCAGAGCGGCACGCTAGACGGCTAATTGAAGGAGAACATGCCGCCGATAGCGTCTACCCGGCTGCCGTCTCGCGACATGATGGGTAGGGAAATCATCTCATAATCGACATGTTCGATGCTCAGTCCGGTCAGGTGACCGCGCAGCTTGATGACCTCATGGCCCTCAAAAACGCGCCGATAAATTGCGCGCAGGTCATCCGACATCTTGCCACCGAACAGATCGATACTCCGACCGGTCGCGACAATCCCGGTGCGCTCTTCAATGTCGCTGCCGATCAGGCGGTATTTTACCAGGCCTTCGTCCTCGGGCACCTGCTGGACAACGATAAGCCCGGACGCAATGTCTTTCATTTTGATGAGGTCAAAATCGCTGCGGTTGGGCAGCCCTTCAGCAGGACGCGCCGCCTCATAATGGGCGAGCAAACTGAGGTTTCTCGGGTGACTAATGGTGCTGACTTCGCGGACATCCCAGCTGATGTCGACGGTATGTGTCGTTTTACTCATAAAAATACTAGCGCCTTGATTTCAAATCGATTTACCCCCCTCCCAGCAGGGTTAATACGAAGGCGCCTTATCTGCCTTGCGGTTCACAAAATTGTAAGTGCGCCAAAATGACGCCCTGTCAGTTTGGCCAAATCAGCCGAGCAAATCTCTGAAAATTGAGCGTCGCACGAAGATGCAAATCAGATGTGCAAGACACGCCCAAAGGCGTCCAGCACACTTTCATGCATCGCTTCAGAGAGAGTCGGGTGCGGGAAAACCGATTGCATGAGTTCCGCCTCGGTGGTTTCGAGCTGACGGGCCACCGTGTAACCCTGAATTAGCTCGGTGACTTCAGGGCCGATCATGTGGGCGCCCAGCAACTCGCCGGTCTTCTTGTCGAAGACGGTCTTGATGAACCCATCCGGCTCGCCGAGCGCGATGGCCTTGCCGTTGCCCTGGAACGGGAAGGTGCCAACACGGACCTCGTGCCCCGCTTCCTTGGCCCTGGCTTCGGTCATGCCGACGGAAGCGACCTGCGGGCGACAGTAAGTGCAGCCGGGAATGTTGGATGTATCCAGGGGATGCACGTCCTTGAGCCCCGCGATCTGCTCCACACATGAGATGCCTTCATGGCTCGCCTTGTGCGCCAGCCAGGGCGGCCCGGTAAGGTCACCAATGGCATAAATGCCGTCGACACCGGTGCGGCCATAGCCATCAACAACGACGTGGCCGCGATCGACTTTCACGCCAGCTTCTTCAAGGCCCAAATCCTCCGCATTGCCGGTGATGCCGACGGCGAGAATGACCTTGTCGAAGGTTTCCTTGGAGGACTTGCCACCGGCCTCGATAGTCGCTGTCGCCGTGCCGCCCTTCACATCGAGCGCCGCCACCTTAGCTTTGGTGACGAGCTTCATGCCCTGCTTCTTGAACGCCTTCGCGGCGAAGGCCGAAACATCTTCGTCTTCCACCGGCAGAATGCGGTCCATCACCTCGACCACGGTCACCTCGGCACCCATGGTTTTGTAGAAGCTCGCAAACTCGATGCCGATGGCACCGGAGCCGATGACCAGAAGCTTTTTCGGCATCTCTTTGGGCACCATCGCCTCGCGATAGGTCCACACGGTTTCGCCGTCCGGCTCGAGCCCTGGCAGCGACCGCGCGCGGGCGCCTGTCGCCAGAATGATGTGCTTCGCCGCAACATCCCGAGTCTTGCCGTCATTTTCGACGGAGAGCTTGCCCTTTCCGGCCAGCTTTGCTGTCCCGACAATCACGTCAATCTTGTTCTTCTTCATCAGGAACGAAATGCCGGAAGACAGCTGTCCCGCCACCTTGCGCGAGCGTTTCACGACCTTGCTGATGTCAAACGACACATTGTCCGCCGACAGACCAAAGTCATCGAGGTGTTGCAAATGGTCATAAATCTCGGACGTGCGCAGCAGTGCCTTGGTCGGGATGCAGCCCCAGTTGAGGCAGATGCCGCCCAGCTCAGCACGCTCGACGACCGCCGTCTTCATCCCCAGCTGACTGGCGCGAATGGCGGCCACATATCCGCCCGGGCCGGTGCCGACGACAACAAGATCATATGAAGTGGCCATTAGGGTCGTCTCCGTCAGATACGTTCGAGGTCCGTCACGGTGCGCGAGTCGTCTGCATTGCCCGTGTTCACGGTTGAGGCCGGCTCCACCATCATCACATGCACTTCGTCGCTTTCGGCGACCGGGCAGTGCTCCACACCGCGCGGCACAATGATGAACTCTCCCTCACCGACGATCTGATCGCCGTCGCGCAGCTTCATGCGCAAGGTGCCCTTGGTCATGAGAAACAACTCGTCCTCGTTTTCATGGGCATGCCAGGTGAACGCGCCGTGGAACTTGGCCAGCTTGACCTGTGACCCGTTGAGGTCACCCACGATCTTCGGCGACCAGGCCTCATCAAACAGGGTGTGCTTCTGAGCGAGGTTGACTGTCTTCATGGGTGCCGCCCCTACAGCAACATGGTGAGCGGATCTTCGATCAGGACTTTGAAGGCCTGCAGAAGCTGTGCGCCGAGCGCGCCGTCGATGGCTCGGTGATCACACGACAGCGTCACGGTCATCATGGTGGCGGACCCAAGCGTGCCGTTATTCACAACCGGGCGTTCCTCCCCTGCGCCGACGGCCATGATGGCAGCTTGAGGCGGGTTGATGACGGCGGTGAAATTCTTGCTGCCGAACATGCCGAGATTGGAGACTGAGAACGCCCCGCCTTCATAGTCCGACGGCTTGAGCTTCTTCTCTTTTGCGCGGGCCGCCAGATCTTTCACCTCGGCTGAGATCTGCGCCAGGCCCTTGGTGTCCGCCGCCTTGACGATGGGGGTAATGAGCCCGCCGTCCAGCGCCACAGCGACACCGATGTCCGCATGCTTGTGCTTCAATAGGGCGTCGCCCGCATAGGACACATTGCAGTCTGGCACTTTCATCAGCGCCAACGCGGACGCGCGGATGATGAAGTCGTTGACCGACACCTTGATGCCGTCCTTTTCGCCACGGGCGTTCAGTTCCTTGCGGACACGCAGCAGCTCATCCAGCTCGCAATCGATGGTGAGATAGTAGTGCGGCAGCTCCTGTTTGGACTGGGTCAGGCGCTTGGCAATGGACTTGCGCATTGAATCCAGCGGCACTTCCTCGTAGCTGCCGTCTTCGTAGTAGAGACGCGGGTCCGGCAACGAGCCGACCATGCCGCCACCAGACGATGCGACTGCCTTTTTCGGCGCTGCCTTGGCTCCCGGGGCTGCGCTTTCCACATCCGCCTTGACGATCCGGCCATGGGGACCGGAGCCCTGAACAGCGGTCAGATCGAGGCCCTTGGCGGCAGCAATGCGCCGGGCGAGTGGACTTGCCAAGATACGGTCATCCTTGGGGGCTGGGGGTGTAGCGGCGTCAGCCCCCCTCACCTTCCCATCGCTTGCGCGGTGGGCCCCGTCCTCTCCCGCGAGGGGAGAGGAGTTGTTTTGCGCGATACTCTCATCCGCACCTCCCTCTCCCCTCGCGGGAGAGGGTTGGGGTGAGGGGGTGGACGGTGCGGCATCACCGGGATCAAAGCCTTCAAGGTCAGCAGCGTCCTCGCCGTCTTCGAGAATGCCCGCGACCGGTGTGTTGATGGCCACGCCTTCCGTGCCTTCCCCCACCAGAATTTTACCGACGGTGCCTTCGTCCACTGCCTCCACTTCCATGGTGGCCTTGTCGGTTTCAATCTCGGCAATCACGTCGCCGGAGGCCACCGCATCACCTTCTTTCACCAGCCATTTGGCGAGGGTGCCCTCTTCCATGGTGGGCGACAGCGCGGGCATGAGGATGGGTATGGGCATGGGGCGCTCTTATTTATACGTGACGGTCTTGACCGCCTCGACCACGTCGGCAGCGCTTGGCAGCGCCAGTTTTTCCAGATTCGCGGCATAGGGCATGGGCACGTCCTTGCCTGCTACCCGCATGACCGGCGCATCAAGATAGTCGAACGCATCCTGCATCAGGATCGCGGAAATCTCAGAGCCGATGCCGCAGATGCTCCAGCCTTCTTCAACGGTCACGCAACGGTTGGTCTTCTTGACGCTGTCGATGATCGCCTGTTTGTCCAGCGGACGGATAGTGCGCAGGTCGATGACTTCCGCACTGATGCCGGCGGCTTCAAGCTCGGGCAGTGCATCCATCACATAGGTGAGGCTGTGGGAATGGGAGACAATGGTGACGTCCGTCCCTTCCTTCAGCACCTTCGCCTTGCCGATGGGCACGATCCAGTCGTCGGTATCCGGCACATCGAAGGACTTGCCGTACATGACTTCGTTTTCAAGGAAGATGACAGGGTTGGGGTCGCGGATCGCTGCCTTCAGCAGGCCCTTGGCATCGGCTGCGGAGTAAGGCGCGATGACGACCAGGCCCGGAATGTGCGCGTACCACGCTGCATAATCCTGGCTGTGCTGGGCGGCCACACGCGCGGCGGCGCCGTTGGGTCCACGGAACACGATCGGGCAACCGATCTGGCCGCCGGCCATGTAGCGCGTCTTGGCGGCGGAGTTGATGATCTGGTCGATTGCCTGCATGGCGAAGTTGAAGGTCATGAATTCAACCACAGGCCGCAGGTCTGCAAAGGCCGCACCGACGCCAATACCCGCAAAGCCATGCTCGGTGATCGGCGTATCAATCACCCGGCGGGCGCCAAATTCTTCCAGCAGGCCCTGGGTCACCTTGTAGGCGCCCTGATACTCAGCCACTTCCTCACCCATGACGAAGACGCGGTCATCGGCGCGCATCTCTTCCGCCATGGCGTCGCGCAGGGCCTCGCGCACGGTGATGGATTTCAGTTCGACGCCTTGGGGCACATCGGGTTCCGCCATCTGCGGCGCAACGGGTGCGGCGACAGGTTCTGAAGCGGGTTGCGAAACCTCGGGAGCCGGTCTCGGAGCGGCGGAGGGCGCTGCATCCACCGCGCTTGCATCTTCACCCTCTTCCACAAGCACGGCGATGACGTCATTGACCGGCACTTCTTCCGTACCTTCCGCCACGACGATCTTTCCGATGACGCCTTCATCAACGGCTTCCACTTCCATGGTGGCCTTGTCGGTTTCAATCTCGGCAATGACGGCGCCGGCTTCCACGGTGTCGCCTTCCTTGACCAGCCACTTGGCCAGCGTGCCTTCTTCCATGGTCGGGGAAAGGGCGGGCATGGTGATGTTTGTCGGCATCAGACAGCTCCCCCTTCGGCGTAGATATCGGTCCACAGCTCGCTGGTGTCAGGCTCCGGGCTTTCCTGCGCGAATTCAGCGGCTGCCGAGACAACATCCTTGATCTCGCGGTCGATCTTCTTGAGGTCGTCCTCGCTGGCCCATTTGCCGTCGAGAATGCGCGCCCGCACCATGTCGATGGGGTCATGCTCGGCGCGCATCTTCTGCACTTCGTCCTTGGAGCGATACTTGGCCGGGTCCGACATCGAGTGGCCGCGATAGCGGTAGGTCTTCATTTCAAGGATCACCGGCCCGTTGCCGTCGCGGCACCACCGGGCGGCGCGGGCGGAGGCTTCGCGCACCTGCGCCACGTCCATGCCGTCCACTTCCTCACCGGGAATGTTGAACGAGCGGCCGCGCTTGTAGAGATGGGTTTCAGCGGCGGCCCGCTTCAAGGACGTGCCCATGGCGTAGCCGTTGTTTTCAATCACATAGATAACCGGCAGCTTCCACAGCTCTGCCATATTGAAGGCTTCATAGACCTGCCCCTGGTTTGAGGCGCCTTCCCCGAAGAATGTCGCCGACACCTTGCCGTCATCGCGATAGGCGTTGGCGAAGGCGAGCCCGGTGCCGATGGGCACCTGCGCGCCGACAATGCCGTGACCGCCATAGAACGCCTTTGCGGTCGAGAACATGTGCAGGGAGCCGCCCTTGCCGCGCGAATAGCCGCCTTCGCGGCCGGTCAGCTCGGCCATCACGCCCTTGGGGTCCATCTTCTTGGCCAGCATGTGGCCGTGGTCGCGATAGGAGGTGATGACCTGATCGCCATCCTTAAGTGCCATCTCGACACCGGTCACCACGGCTTCCTGGCCGATATACAGGTGGCAGAAACCGCCGATGAGGCCCATGCCGTACATCTGTCCGGCGCGCTCCTCGAAGCGGCGGATCAGCAGCATGTCGCGATAGGCCTGAAGGGTCTCGTCCTTCGACATGTCCGGCTTGGCACGTTTGATCTTGTCCCACGCGGCCTGTGACGTGTCTTGCCGCTCAGCCTCAGCTTCAAGAACCGACTTTGAGGCGGATTTTCTTTTGGCGGTCGTTTTGGATGTTGTTTTCGACGACGTGCTGCGCGCAGCCATTCGGGTCTCCCTTGTGCCGACCGTTCGCCCCGTACATTGAGGCCACCATCAGCGGATGACGTGATTTGGTCCGACTTTACCGCGCCAAAGCTTAAGGCGCGATGCAATCACGCGCACAAAACCGTCGAATGCATGAGCCTGCGGGTTACAAAATTGTGAGAACCAGCTCGCTGGCATTCAGTTTATGAAATCAGGTCCATTCCGACTGGAAACCAGCCAAAACTGACTACTCGTCAACAAAAATGGTCAACTCATCAGGGTGGGCAAAACCAAGGGCGGCGCGGGCGCGCTCGTCCAGCAGATCAGGGTCGAGGCTCTCTGGCCGCAGCAGCGCCACATCGCGTTCGAGATCACGGCGGATTTCGCGCGCCGACGCCACCTTCTGCTCGAGTGTCATCCGGCTGTCGCGAATCTCCGCCAGGCGCAGCAGCCCATTGTCGCCATGGATGGCGTGATAGGCGAAGTAGCCCATGATGCACAGGCAGGCGACCGGCACGATGGCGCGCCCAAGACGCGCCCGCAAACCGTCGCGCTCAACTGAATAGCGGCTGCCATATTGGGCTGTGCGAATCGTACTGTGCATCTTCATGCCCCCAAGGAATCACAGAAGTGATTCTCATGGCAAGGCCTTATGAGTCAGAGACTTATACTAGGTTGCTGTAGCCTTAAATCCGGCCATACCGGTGCCATGAGAAGGCCCCGTGGTCAGATGCAACCTTGATTACTGACACCGTGAGAACTGTGATCCACCATGCTGACTATACGTCCTGCTACAAATGCCGACGCTGAAGCGCTGTGGGCCATGCTGGAGCCAGCCATTCGCGCCGGCGAGACCAATCCTCTGCCCCGGGACATGACGCGGGAGGACGCGCTGGCCCATTAGTTGTCTCCACAACGACAAACATTTGTTGTCGAAGACGACGGGCTATTGCATAGGACTTACTGCCTGATAGCCAACCAGCAAGGTGCGGGATTCCTTGTGGCAAACTGCGGTCACATGACCGCTCCTGTGGCGCGCGGGCTGAGAAATTCGGCGAAAGTCAGTTGCCGGCGGCACACGACCTGCCTTGTGGGCTGAGGGCAAATTCCGCACACTTGCGCCACTCTTGTTTTGATCGGAGCAAGCCATGCGGCAGATCGTTTTCCTGCTTATTCTTCTTTGCGCACCCGTCTCGGCGCTCGCGCAAGACGGCCCAATTTGGGTAACAGAGCCGACCCAGGCCGTCGATCCGAACGGCAATTTGAGATACCTCGCCACGCCGGAGGATCTGGAGGGCCTGTGGGCCGGCACGTACTGGGACCCGTGCCCTAACCGGGAGCCAACCACCTATACCGTCGAGATCAAGGCAGAAGGCAACACCATCACGGCTGTCCATGTCGGTGCTGGTTGTATGCCGCCCGGCACGGTGCGGTGGTCCGGCACGTTACAAGAGGATGGGCAGCTCATTCTCGGGGAAGCGACTGTCGCGGATAGCTCTAAGAAGCCACTCTATCAGGTGCCTGTAGAGATCATTGTGATGGGACGCAATGACCTCTTTCCCAACACCCGGCTATCTACTTATCGCCGTATTGATCCCAAGGCCGAGATGAAGCCGGAAGAGCGCGCGGCCCCGAAGAGCCTCACTGCGAGCGGAGACCTGGAACCGCCTGCCGAGGACGCGCCTGAAATCGCTCCGCCGCCGCCACCGCCGGAGAAACCAAAAGGCGGCCATATCCAGGTGCAGGCGACATTCAGCAAAACCGGCGAACCGGTCATCGGCTATACGCTCTATTTGCGGCGCATCGGCAATTCGAAAATCATCGCCCAACATCCCATGCGCGGTGGCGATCTGGGCGGGTTCACCTTCCGCGATCTTGAGCCGGGCAGCTATACAGTACGCATTGGCGAGCAGGAGCTGCCGGTGGATCAGGACAAGGCGCTTGTGCGCATTGACCTGCTGGAACGCGAAGAGACGCGCGAGGTGAGTGTCGAGCTTGACCCGACTGAGGTCACCGTGCGCGCCCACTTCACCGCCCATGGTCCTGGAGACTCACAGGACAAGTTGAGATTTGCCAAAGTGTTCATTGAGCCCAGCGAGGGTGAGACCCAGGAAATTCACTCTGGGGAGAGTGGCCGTATCGAAGCAACCCTCGCGCCTGCGCCAGAGAGCTACACGCTACGGCTCGAACTGCGACACAGGTTTCACTTCGAAGTGCGCAGCGCCAAGGGATATGGTGGCGATGTGGTGGAACTGATTTCCCGGCGCATCAGTGTTGAAGGCACGGAGTCGGTCACCAATTTCGAGCTTCTGCCCGACGAATATAATCTCGACAAGAACCGCATGTCGCAGGCGCAACGCGACGTGTTGCGGGATGCAGCGTACAGCTATGTTCAGCTCGAGAAAGCGGCGGCTTTTGCGGATGAGGAGCTTGAGGATCTTTATCTCTATGAGCCTTTGCGCTTCCAGCTTCATGAGGAGACTACGGAATTTACCTACGAGCCTGAAAGCAACGTCGTTCGTATAGCTGATTTTGAGGGTTTCAGCAGCTATTTGAGCAAAGACGCGCCGCTCAATCGGGAATTTCACCTCTTCGGGCACCACTTAAATTACCAATCAGGTTTGAGATATCGATACAGTCTGCCGACAGGGGCCATACCCTCCGCCGCCACCTTCTTCAATTATGTCCTGCCGCCGGGACCGGCATTCTATGAGGGTTTTGCGATCTACTTTGCAGCGATAGTGAATAACAATCCCGTCTATCGTTGGCAGAGTGGCGAAGCCAATCTGGAAACGAATGGTTTTTCCATCAGTGATTTTTATGACGGCTGGGGAGACGGGCCAGTTACGGAGCTCAAAGTTGCCAGCCTTTTGTGGGATTTGACTGACACGACCAACGAACCTGGCGACGATTTTTCGCTCAGCCCAAATGAGCTCTGGTCGATACTCAGCAAAGGCAGGGTGCGCAGTGCCCGAGGCCTCTACTGGTCGCTCGACAAAGAGTTCGGCACGCGCAGCACTCGGGACTATGATAACGATCCTTTGACTGACGATGTCGAAGAGTTGTTCATTCTCCACGGCCTGTTTAACGATAAGGATGGGGATGGAAAATGGCGGCCCGGGGAGAATTTCGGCGAGTTCAATTATGAGTGGGACTGATGTCTGGCGGAGGAAAGTCGATTGACGTGAGCAACTCTAGGCTCCTGTTGTATCACCCTTGTGCGACGAGCCACTCCTCAAGCAACACCAGCCTGTCATTGCCGAACCACAGATGCCCCTCACAGACAAATGTCGGTGCGCCAAACACACCGGCGGCGATTGCGTCGTTGATGTGTTTGGTGTGCAGGGCTTCCGTGTCCGGCGATGTCAGTGCTTGCGCATAGGCTCTGCTGTCCAGCCCTGTCGCCACAGCCAGCTCCACGAGTTCAAGGTCCGTGAGCGAGCGGCGGTCGCTCTGAAACATTGCCTTGAAGATCGCCCGCGACATAGCTTCCGCCTCGCCAAGGGCCGTCGCGGCGACTGCCGCCAGCGAAAACAGCCTGCGATCGCCCTCAAGGCGGCCATCAATCTCGATGTAGGGAATGCGGTAGTGATCCGCCCAGCGGCCTACATCGCGCAGGCGGTAGGCTACATCATACGCCCCTGACGGCGGCGCAGAGGCGAACGGGTTCTGCCCCCGCGTATTCATCAGTTCCGGTATGAAACAAGGCTTCCAGACGAAGTTTGCCCCGGTGCGCTCCGCTATCCCCGCCAACTGCGTATGCGCCAGATAGGAGTAGCGGCTCGACAGGCCATAATAAAATTCAACAGTCTTCGCAGTCATGGCGTGCTTCTCCCCTTGCGAACGCACTCTTGCCCAATGCCCCTTGCCGAAGCCTTCTGGATCATCCCATTGTGCGTGCAACAAGAACACCGCCTCTGCCGCACGGCAGCCGTGCGGGCACAGAGGGAAAGAGAACCATGGTTGACCTGTCACGCGACCCGCGCACCGATCGGGGCGAGCGCATCACCTACAAAAGCACGGATGCCTTCGAGTTCACGCAGATTCTTGACGGGTCTGCGCAGCCGCAGGACATCTATGGCGATCTCGAACTGCCCGACAGCGCGCAGCATGGCGACGGCCCCTATCCCTGCGTTGTGATGTGCCATGGCTCCTATGGCTGGCGGTCGCACCACCTCGACTATGCGGACATGTTCCACGAGATGGGCATTGCCACGTTCAGACCCCATACCTTCGAGGCGCGCGGCACCAAGGAAGTGTCCACCACGCAGATCGACGTCACCATGGCAATGATGATCTGTGATGCCTATCGCGCCATGTCGAAGCTGGTGGATGATGACCGCATCAACGCCCTCAAGATCGGCATTGCCGGGTGGAGCCTTGGCGGCGGCACAGCCGTCTACACCGCGTGGAACCCGATCCGCGAAAAGCTCGCCCCTGCCGGGCTGAAATTCGCAGCGCACATGCCGGTCTATCCGGCCTGCCACATCAAGACAGAAGACAACCGCTGGTCGGATTCGCCCATGTGCATCCTGATGGGCGAAGCCGAGGACTACACACCGGCGGCCCCGGCCGTTGAGCTGGTGGATGATGTCAATGCCCATGGCGGCAACGCCGCCATACTTCTGTACCCGGACAGTTCTCATTCCTTCGCCAGCACGGATGAGCTCATCCACTTGCCCGATGTCATCGCCCTGCCGCCGGTGCGCAACGTCACCGTCACCACGGACGGCCGCATGATCTCTGACAACGGCGTGGACCTGTCCACCCGCGAGGCGCGCCTTGAAGGGTTCTCCACCATGGCCAAGCGCGGCGCCCATGTGGGCGGCAACCCGTCCATGCGTGAAAAAGCGTTCGCGGATGCAAAGGCGTTTATGACGAAAGTGCTGCTTTAGGCTTTGGAGCGATCTTCCATGGGCCCTCCGGTCAAGCCGGAGGGACAGCGGAGCATCGCTTTTGACAACATAAATCCGACTTCCCTTCGGCTTGACCGGAGGGTCCATGAGCGCTTGCATGTTGGCGACTGAGTAAGTCAGGGAAACACGCCATGACCAC
The DNA here is from genome assembly GCA_050042885.1 of Candidatus Phaeomarinibacter sp. Taxonomy (GTDB): domain Bacteria; phylum Pseudomonadota; class Alphaproteobacteria; order CGMCC-115125; family CGMCC-115125; genus Pyruvatibacter. The sequence continues at coordinate 20,894 of JBHJJF010000011.1, read as the reverse complement.
ACTGCTGATCGGCACAACAGGCATGTTGTCAGAGGCCGCCAAGCACATGGTGCAGGCGGCGCCCGGTACCATTTCGGTTGTCTCCAGACGTGCAGACACATTCAGTTTTGGCGATGCGGACCTCGACGACCGCACGACGTCTCACCCCGTCGACTGGCAGGACCAGGCAGCCTTTCTCGCTACACTTGATGCAATCGCCAGTAACCACGGCCCGTTCACCCAGGCGCTCGTGTGGATGCATGGGCGCGATGATCCGTTACGTGCGCATATTGCCCATCACATGGCAGACGACAGTGTGCTGGTGGAAGTGCTTGGCTCCGCGGCCTCACGCCCCGGAGCCTTCGGCGACATACGCGTGCGCCAGATGCAAGCCTCGCCGCATATCCGCTACCGTCAGGTTCTGCTGGGCTTCGTCTATGACGACGGGCAGTCGCGCTGGCTGACCCATGCGGAGATATGCGCGGGCACGATTGAGGCTTTGTCGTCGGACGAGACCGTTACGGTCGCTGGCCAGGTGGAGCCGTGGGAGCTTAAGCCGTAGTGCGCTGCTCTGGATCCCCCGGTCAAGCCGGAGGATGGTGTGTGTGGCAAGGCTGCAGAGCTTTAAACCTACAAGCGCCATTGCCCGGGTTAACCGGACACTCCATGCAGCGCGAATAGTCAGATCAGCCCTTGAGGATCGACGTTCCGGCATACTCAGCTGCTGGCCCAAGCTCCTGCTCGATGCGGATGAGCTGATTGTACTTAGCCGTGCGGTCCGAGCGGGCGAGCGAGCCGGTTTTGATCTGGCCGCAATTTGTTGCCACAGCAAGGTCGGCAATAGTTGCGTCTTCCGTTTCGCCGGAGCGGTGGGACATGACGGCGGTGTAGCTCGCCTTGTGGGCCATCTCGACGGCTTCAAGCGTTTCCGTCAGGGAACCGATCTGGTTGACCTTGACGAGGATCGAGTTGCCAACGCCCTTGTCGATGCCGTCCTTCAGGCGCTTGGAGTTGGTGACGAACAGGTCATCGCCCACCAGTTGCCCCTTGTCGCCGCTGCGGTCCGTCAGGGCCTTCCAGCCGTCCCAGTCGTCTTCAGCCATGGCGTCTTCGATGGAGATGATCGGGAAGCGGCCGACAAGGTCCGCCCAGTAGTCGACCATGCCGCCCGCATCCAGTGTCTTGCCTTCGCCAGCGAGCACGTATTTGTCGTCTTTGAAGAACTCGGTCGACGCCGCATCGATGGCCAGGTGAATGTCATCGCCGGGCTTGTAACCCGCCGCCTCAACGGCCTTCATCACGAAGCTCAGGGCATCTTCAGTAGATGCGAGGTTCGGTGCGAAGCCGCCTTCGTCGCCCACATTGGTGTTGTGGCCTGCATCCTTCAGGCCCTTCTTGAGCTGATGGAACACTTCCGAGCCCATGCGCACCGCGTCTGCGATCGTCGGCGCGGACACCGGCATGAGCATGAATTCCTGGATGTCGATGGGGTTGTCGGCGTGCTCGCCGCCATTGACGATGTTCATCATCGGCACCGGCAGGATGCGGGCCGCCGGGCCACCGACATATTTGTAGAGCGGCAGGCCGCAGGACTGAGCCGATGCTTTGGCCAATGCGAGGGAGACGCCGAGAATAGCATTGGCGCCCAGGCGGCCCTTGTTGGGGGTGCCGTCGAGATCACACATCATCCGGTCGAGCAGAATCTGCTCTTCAGAGTCCATGCCGGCAATGGCGTCGAAAATCTCTGTGTTGACGTTTTCAACAGCCTTCAGCACGCCTTTGCCGCCATACCGGTTTGCTTCGCCGTCGCGCAGTTCGGCCGCTTCATGAGCGCCGGTCGATGCACCGGACGGCACGGCAGCCCGGCCGGTCGCGCCATCTTCCAGCACCACATCCACTTCAACGGTGGGGTTGCCGCGGCTATCAAGAATTTCGCGGGCAGTGATGTCGATGATGGCGGCCATTTTGGCGCTCCTTGCGGTCTGTAGTGTCTGTCGGGGGTCTATCTAGAGAGAGCCTCGTAAGGCATAAGGTGGCGACTACATAGCCGAAGCCATCCTGGCTTGGAAGATGCCACCCCAATTTGTCCGCCTGCCCATCTGCAAAGCCCGTCCGGAGAGCCCGCCATGCCGATGCCAAAAAAACCGATCCGCCTATGGGGCCGCAACAATTCGATCAATGTCCAGAAAGTCATCTGGTGCCTTGAGGAGCTTGGAGTTGCGTATGAGCGTATCGAGGCTGGGGGTCCCCACGGGGTTACGGATACGCCGGATTACGCAGACCTGAACCCCAACCGGCTGGTTCCGGTTGTCCGCGACGGCGAAACGACCATCTGGGAATCGAACGCGATTCTCCGCTATCTCTTCGCGTCCTACGCGCCTGAAAGCGGCACCGGCCTGCATTATCCAACGGATGCGCGTGTGCGCGCCATTGAAGAGCAATGGATGGATTGGCAGGCGACAGACTTCTGGCCGGCCATGCGTCCGGTCTTTCATGGGCTGATCCGCCAGGCCCCCGGCGTGACCGATGACATCGTGGCTGCTGCCGCTGACGCAACGGAATCAAAACTCAGCATCCTCAACAGCCAGCTTGAGAAAACTGCCTTTGTGGCCGGCAAACGCTTTTCGATGGCAGACATCCCGGTGGCGCTCACGGTCGCGCGCTGGCTCAAACTGCCGGTTGACCACAAGCGCCATGAGCATATTGAGAGCTGGTTCGACGCTCTGCGGGCTCGCAAAGCATTCAAACCGGTAGATCTGCCACTTACCTGAGCCGTTCCCGGCGAGCCACATGACACTTTAGAGTCATTGCAGATAGGCGCGGAAGCCAGTATCAAAGCGGCAATCGTGGTTTTAACCACCAGAACACACACCCAGAACATAGGTAGATATTCCAGATGTCTGTGAAGCCCGGCGTCGTCAGCGGCGAAGACTACAAAACGCTCCTCAAGGCCTGCAAAGACGGCAAGTATGCCCTTCCCGCCGTCAATGTGGTGAATTCCAACACCGCCAACGCCGTTCTCGAGGCCGCCGCCAAAAACAAGTCGGACGTCATTATCCAGGCGTCAAACGGCGGCGCGCAGTTCTATGCGGGCAAGGGCTTCCCGGACGGCGACGAAGGCAAGGTGCTGGGTGCCGTTGCTCTCGCCAAGCATGTCCACCTTTTGGCAGAGCATTACGGCGTCTGTGTCGTGCTGCACACGGACCATGCCAACAAGAAGCTGGTTCCCTGGGTTGAAAAGCTGCTGGATCACGGTGAAGCCTTCTACAAGGAAACGGGCAAACCGCTTTACACGTCCCACATGCTGGACCTGTCTGAAGAGCCCATCGAAAAAAACATCTCCGAGAGTGCCCGCATCCTCAAGCGTATGGTGCCGCTGGACATGAGCATCGAGATTGAGCTCGGTGTGACCGGCGGTGAAGAAGACGGTGTCGGCTCGGACGAGATCGACAACGACAAGCTCTACACCCAGCCCGAAGACGTGCTGTACGCCCACAACATCCTGTCGCCCATCGGGCACTATTCGCTGGCGGCCTCCTTCGGCAATGTCCACGGCGTCTACAAGCCGGGCAATGTGCAGCTGCGCCCCGAAATCCTGAAGAACTCCCAGGCGCTGGTGAAAGAGCGCTACCAGACCGGCGATAACCCGCTGGACCTGGTGTTCCATGGCGGGTCGGGCTCTGAAAAATCCAAGATCGCCGAAGCGCTGGAATATGGCGTGTTCAAGATGAACATCGACACGGACACCCAGTTCGCGCAATCAGAGGCCGTCGGCGCCTATGTGGAAGCCAACGCCCGCGCGTTCAAATACCAGATCGATCCGGATGACGGCACGCCATACAAGAAAAAGTACGACCCGCGCACCTGGCTGCGCGAAGCCGAGACCAGCATGGTCAAGCGCCTGGATGAAGCGTTTGCAGACCTCCAGTCAGCCGGTAAATCCATCGCCGCCTAGGCAGCGACCACGAACGCCCTGCGGAACAGTTCTTTGAGATCAGCGGCCACTGCTCTGCGGCGGTGTGCCGTCGGATTCATCATCCACGCCCGCATGGCGCCTTCCACCATGCCGTGGGCGATGGGTGCAACAACGGCCGGGTCCTGATCCAGATAAGCGCCCTTTGCACGGCCTTCGCGGTATTGCGCCTTTATCGCTTCGATCATGGCGTGTCCCGGGACGAAGTCTGCGGACTCGACCAGCTCGCGCGTCATGGCATAGAGCGGCATGATCTCTTGCGCCGCCTCCGCTTCCTTCATCAACGCATCAATCATCGGGTCAAACCGGTCTTCATAGGCATCCACCGACCGCCAGCCCTGGCTCATTGCCTCGATGAACCGCTGCTCCATCGTGCGATGAAGCTCCGCCAATAGCGCCGGCTTGTCCGGAAATAGACGGTACAACGACCCGACGGCGACATCAGCGGCGTGCGCGATCTCCGCCATGGTGGTGCCTGTATAGCCCTGGGTTGCAAACAGGCGCTCACCGGCCGCCATTACGGCAGCACGCTTTCCTTCAGGATCCATCTTCCGGCGCCGATCTTTCATGAATGAATGATATTCACTCTTGCCTTCCAACGCCAGTCATCTAACTTCTTCTTTGGAATGAATAATATTCATACTGAGGCATGAGACATGACACCTGGAAGACGTTTCTCTGTGATGCTGGCTCTGGCGGTCGGTCTTGGTCTTGCTGGCTGTTCGGGTGCCGATCCGGGCCAGCCGCTGGCTGATGGCAGCAACAGCGCGTTTCATCATGAAGTCACCACCGCCGCCTCTCCGGCATCCGTCTGGGACCTGTGGATGGATGTTGATGGCTGGAAGGACTGGGATAAGGGGCTAGCGGATGCGGCGGCGGATTCCCCGCTTGCCCTCGGCACCGCTGGTACGATCACCGCGCTGAACGGCCAGGTGTCCGGCTTTGTCGTTACCGAATTCATTGCCGAACGCGCTTATGCCTTTGCGACGGACCTGCCGTTGGCAACCCTCACCGTCGAGCGGCGGATCACCGGGGAAGCGCCGACGCGCTTTCGCCATGATGTGACATTCACCGGTCCCATGGGCTGGGCATGGGCGATGCTGCTGGGCGCGGAGTTTCGCGCGGCACTCCCGCCCACCATGGCCACCCTTGCCAACCTGGCAGCGCAAGGAGAGGTGGAATGATGAGCAGGCGAAATTTTGCGATGGCCGCATTGGCACAGGCAGCCCTGCCGCTGCTTCCTGCCGCAGCCAAGGGTGCACCGTCTATGTCAGATGACCCAGCGGATTACCTGCACGCCACCCGGTATCTCAATTTCAGGCATCCGCGCGTCCAGGACGCCGCAGCGTCGATACGCCCGACCGGGACAACAGCAGCTGACACCGCCCGTGCCGAGGTTGCGTTTGTCCGCGACGAAATCAAGTTCGGGTTTGCCGGCGGCTTCTGGAACAACACGGCAGCCGAGGTCCTCACGGACAAGCTTGGCTATTGCAACACCAAGTCGACATTGTTCGTGGCGCTGATGCGGGCCAAAGGTATTCCGGCCCGGCAGGTCTTCGTGGACATTCACGCAAGTGTCCTCGACGGCATCCTCTCGCCTGGCACACCCTATGTGGATCACTCCTACTGCGAGGTGTTTCTTGACGATGCGTGGCGGGCGACCGACGCCTACATCGCTGACCCGGCGCTCTTTACCGCCGCACAGCCGCGTCTGATGAAGGAAAATCGCCTTATGGGCTATGGGGTACACGTCACGGGCTCCAACACCTGGGATGGCATTGCACCCAGCTTCTCCCAGTTCAACATGCTGGATCAACGTCCGATCAGTACACGGACATTTGGGATGTTCGAGGATGTTGGTGATTTCTACGCCACCGCCAAAGACCCATGGAACCGCCTCAACAGCATCGCACGAACGGCGTTCGGTCTGTTTGTGGGCGGCGCCAATGACAGGGCAGAGGCCCTGCGCCGTGGCGGTTAGGACGCTTGTTTCTCATATACCGAAACGTGCATCTTGCTGTCTGCCGTAAACGGCTCTTTGTTCCAGCCGCTCCAACGGTCGCGTAACTGCAGCCCGGCGAGTTGCGCCATCAGGTCCATCTCCGGTGGATAAGCGTAGCGCATGGGCAGGGGGACCAGCCGTGTGCCTTTTTCCGAAAAATGGATGCGCTGGAACTCGAATGTCTGGCGCACAGGGTCGTGGAGCACGGCTTCGATGACAACGAAGCCCTTGCCAAGGTTGCGTGTTGAAACGCGCTGATGGTTCTTGAAAGCGCTCACGTCGGGAACATAGGTTTCCACCAGAAACGTACCGCCTGGCTTCATCCGTTTGGCAGTGTTCGCAAAGCAACGGGTCTGCGCGTCCTGAGACGGCAGGTTGAAAAGGGTGTTGAAGACAAGGCAGGCGTGATCGTAGGTGCCGTCAATGTCGACATCTGCAAAGTCACCTATCACCACATCAATCTGATCGCCGCCGGGCTTCTCGCGCAGCTTGTCGACCATAAGTGGCGAACCTTCGATGCCGGCGACGTCAAAGCCCTTGTGGAGCAATGGTAACGCGATGCGCCCTGTGCCGATCGCGAGTTCCAGGATCCTGCCGGAGCCTGCGACTTCGGCGATCCGCTCAACGGAAATCTCCGTCGTGCCGGGATCATGAAACATGTCATATCCCTCGGCGTTCAACTCACCAAATGTCTCCGGCCCAAAGTCTTTCATGACGGCCTCCCTGCAGGCCGGTTTTACCCCCGTCGGCAGGATCGGGCCAGACCGCACAGACATAGGTGCTAGCCGCAGCAGTCGTCACCCTTTGAGCCTGCGTCGTCATACTCATCGTGCAGGCGCACCCAGCTCATGGCGCCTTCCTCGTTACGACCCTTGGGCACCAGGTCGAGGAAGGAGAACGCGCCGATGAACGCTTCATCGCCACGGGCATAAGTGGAGTAAGTGTGAAACACGTCGCCGGCGGCGTCCTTGGCGAAGACGCTGGTGCCGTGCACATCTTCGTCGAGATAGCCGGTGGTGCCGAAATTGTAGAGTGGCCTGCCTTCGGCAATCTGCTCCGGCGTGTAGGAGACGCCGTAGTCGTAGTTGAAGCTGGTCCCACCCGACGAAACCCAGGGGAAGCTCCAACCCATGCGTTTACGGACAGACTCAATTTGCTCAATCGGCGCGCGCGAGACGGCGGCAAAACTCAGATCAGCGTTCTTGAAGTGCATACTGGCACCCGGCACATGGTCTGCCATCAACGAGCAGCCGGGGCATATGTGGTCCTTGCCGGGTGTCAGCATGAAATGCTGCACCAACAACTGGCTGCGCCCTTGAAACAGGTCTGTCAAAGGTACCGGGCCAGATACGGACTGAAAAATGTAAGGCGTCTCCAACCTGACCCATGGCAGGGCACGCCGCTGGGCGGCAACTTCGTCGCGTAGATGCGTTACCTCACGCTCCTTCGCCAGCAGCGCTTTGCGGGCATCGAGCCATTCTTCCCGCGACACAATGTTCGGTTGCATGGTCACTCCTCCTTGTTGGCAGATGTTTTTAGATCGCCGAGATAGGCTTCGAGCCTGTCAAGGCGGCCCTCCCACAGGGCCTTCTGCTCCGTGATCCAGTCCTGTGCGCTCGACAGGGCTGCGGGTTCCATCTCGCAGGTGCGCACCCGGCCCTCTTTTTGTGTGCTCACCAGGCCGGACCCCTCCAGCACCTTGAGGTGCTGCATGAACGACGGCAGCGCCATCTCAAACGGCCGGGCCAGCTCACTGACACTGGCGGGACCTGTGCTCAGGCGGGCCAGCACGGCACGGCGGGTTGAATCAGACAGCGCGTGAAACACGCCATCCAGCGACGGATCAGTATGTATCTGTTGGTTAGGCATATGCCTAAGTTAGTGATGCCAGCGACGGAGTGCAAGATCAATTAGTAAACTGCCTAAGTATTATTCACTTGAACCAGACATCATGCTTTCCATATGCATCCACTGGATGTTTTATAGGAGATAGAGCCATGGACATGTTTCAGGTCATCAAGGAGCAGTTCAATGTTCCCTTCGCGACCCATACCGGTGTTGAGATAACGCAGGTTGCCGATGGGCAGGGCACCGCCGAGATGCCGCAGACCGACACCAGCATCAACCACATCGGCAGCCAGCATGCAGGCGCCCTGTTCACCCTGGGCGAAGCGGCTTCCGGCGCGGCCATGGCCGGTGCCTTTGCGCCGGTGATCCTCGAGGTCCGGCCCATCGCCGGGAAAGCCGAAATCGCCTACACCAAGGTTGCCAAGGGGACGATCACGGCGAAAGCGCGCACGGTGGACCCAAGTGCGACGCTTCTGGAAAAGCTCAACGCTGACGGCAAGGTGGCGTTCGACGTGGCCGTGGACCTCATCAATCTGGACGGGGATGCGGTCGCCAATATGACGGTCGCCTGGCACGTTAAAAAGACGTAAGACACGGGGAGCCATGCCCACATCTACCAGGACGGCCACCAAACCCGCGCCAAAAACGGCCAAGCGCAAGACCTACCGCCACGGCAATGTAGCGGCGGAAGCGCTGGCGGCGGCGGTGCGGCGGGTTGAGGATGGCGGCGTGGCGAAGCTCAGCCTGCGCCAGGTCGCCGGTGACGTCGGCATTGCACACCGCTCGCTCTACAATCATTTTGAAGATCGCGGCGCTCTGTTGATGGCTGTCGGGGCATATGGGTTCAATGAGCTTTCCGACGCGGTCGCCACGCCCAAAACCCCCAGAAGCTTTGTCCGTGCCTATGCCGCCTTCGCCCTCGCCCACCCGCATCTCTACGAGGTGATGATGGTGCAGCGGAACGAGTCGATGTTTTCGGACAAGGCTCTGGGCGCCGCTGTGCAGCGGATGATCAGCCTGTCGCTGGCGATGTTCGGCAAAGACGCCGCATCCGATGACGACACCCGCCGGGCCGTCATGCGCGTGTGGATGCTGCTGCATGGCGGCGTATCGCTGCATCTCAACCGCGCCCTTGAACCGCGCAGCAATGATGCCTTCGTCGATGAACTGCTGAAAATCGCAGACCTCTGAGCGGCCACCTGTCACGCCAGCCTTACCTGACACGTCATGTTGCGGGGCTGTGCATCTTTGGCCCTGCCCGTTTGACCTGCATTGGCACCAGCACTGCGCGCGCCCAAACCGGATGATCTGTCATGATGTCTCGCAGCAGCAGAAGGAATAACTCCCATGGCTCGCATTCTTCTATTCAGTGTCGCCGGATACGCCATTCTCACTGCCGGCTACATCTGGTTCATGCCCCAGGCATTTTATGACAACACCCCGGGTGTTGCGATGATGGGCCCGTTGTCGCTGCACTTCATGCGCGATGTCTCCCTCGCCTTCCTCTCCGGCGGCATCATTCTGATCTGGGGGGCTCTGCGCCATGATCCGCGGCTGGCATTGGCAGGCAGCCTGTGGCTGGCTCTGCACGCCATTTTTCATGTGGGCATATGGATCAATCGCGGTCTGCCGTTTGACATCATCTTCGCTTCCGACTTTGCTGGCGTCATTGTTCCCGCCGCACTCGCGGTCTGGGCTGCCAGGCGGCTTGGCCCCCAATCAGCCTGAATAGAGATACTCCGCATGCCGCATATCGGTTCCAGCGTTACGCTTGATGGCCCCGCCTATGTCCATGACACCGTGACCCTGTATGGCAAGGTGTATGTCGGCCCTGGCGCCAGCATCTGGCCGCAGGTGGTGATGCGGGCAGAGATGTTTGAAATCCACATTGGCGCGCGCACAAACATTCAGGATTTCGTCATGGTGCATGTGGGCAATGGCACGCCGACCATTGTGGGCGAGGACTGCTCCATCACCCACCACGCCACGCTGCATGGCTGCGAGATCGGCGACAAATGTCTGATCGGCATCAACGCCACGATCATGGATGGGGCGAAGATCGGCGCCAACTCCATCGTCGCTGGTCATACCATCGTGCGCGAGGGGCAGGAGTTTCCGGACAACTCGATCATCGCCGGTGTCCCCGCCAAGCAAGTGGGGACGCGCGACAATGGCGAGGCCAATCTGTTCAACGCCCGGTTCTATCATCAAAATGCGCTCAACTATGCCAAGGGCATCGACCGCATGAGCGAAGACGACATGAAGCTGGTCGCAAGCGCTGCGTCCATCGGGCCCGCCGTGGCCGCAGACTGATGCTCAAAATCTACGTTGCGCAGATTTCAACCTATGGCCGCATCGTCTCGACTGTGGCCGAAGCCGCCGGCATCGCGCACGAAACGATCCCCACGGATTCAAAAGCGCCCGAGCATCGCGCCCGGCATCCCTTCATGAAGACGCCTGCCGTCGAGATTACCGACAACGGGCAAACCATCGCCATGTATGAGAGCGCCGCGATCTGCCCGTATATCGATGATGTCTACAATGATGGCGGCCTGCAGCCGTCGGACCCGCTGGAGCGCGCCCGCATGCGCCAGTGGATGGCAGTGACGGATCACTATGTGTTTCCGCTCACCGAAGAACGTCTGGTACTGCCGCGTATCGTGGTGCCGATGATGGGCCGCGAGCCCCGCGAGGATTTGATCCGCGATGCCCTTCCCGCCATTCAGTATTACCTTCAGGTGGTGGAAGACCGGCTGCAGGAGGCCCCGTATCTGGCGGGTAGCACCTTCTCACTCGCCGATATCTTCATGTACTGCACCATGGTTGCGGTCTCTTTGACGCCGGAGGGCAAGGCGATGCTGGCGGAAATGCCCGGATTGCAGCGCTGGATGCAGACCTGTCGCACCCGGCCCTGCCTGGTGGCCACACGCTGGCCAATGGAAGAGCGAGATGAAGGGCTGAGATAATTTGATCTCAACCCACCTGCGCGTTGGTTAACCAAAAATAAATCTCGCCGATGACAACGCGGCACCGGCGCGGTCCAATGGTGTCCTGCTTGGCCCCACTGAATTTGGGGACGGGGCCGTGGGGGCGATTTTGACAAAATTGACGTCTGTGCTGCGCGTAATTGCAGCCGTGGCGGTTGCCGCGGCTGGGCTTCTGGTGCTTGGGTCCACTCGCCCGGCTTACGCGAACACAACCTTCGCCAACTGTGCCGAACTTGATGGGCATATCTTCTCGCGCCAGCATAACTCTGCCATCATCTCGGAAAACAACATCATCACGACGTTGAACGATGGTGACGCGATCTCCATCGAGATTCGCTACAACTCCGGCGCCAACGGCACAGTCACCGGCACCATCGCATTTGACGGCGTTACGATCTTCTCCGAGACCATCACCTACGGCGGTGCTACGGGTGTGGCCTTTGGGACTTACACCCGAAACACTAGCTATGATCCGCCCGGTAACGGCACGGATGTGCCGCTGGTCTTTACCACCCTTCCCTTCAGTTCGCCCGAGGGCAGCGTGCGCTTTACCGTGTCCTGTGTAACGGGGGCTGCGTCCAGCGCGCCCGCAGCTGCGGCCGCAACAACGACATTTGCCATTGAACGCGCGCGACGCATTCTTGAGGACCGCCCGGACAGGCCCCGGTATATTCGCAAGCGCCTCAAGGCCCTTTGGGGAGACGATGCCGACACGACTGAGACCGCCGATACGTTGACCCAGGCCGCCAATCGGCCGCGCGCTTCGGCTGCGGTGCCAGCACGCATTGGCACGCAACACCCATTCCAAATTGCCTCCGCCAGTGACAGACCGCCCCTTACAGGCATGGCCGCTCGCGACGCCACGCTTAGGGCCTCGTCCTATCGCTCAGATGACGTCACGGAAGGGTGCGGCGCCGACGATGCCGGTGCCTCGCGCCTGAGCTGCGTCGATGTCTGGACCGAAGGGCATTACACTCGCTTTACTGGTCGTGGCGACAGAGACGGTCATTTCGCCGTTGTCTATGCAGGGGCCGACATTCATCTCACCCCATGGGTCATTGCCGGGCTGATGGGTCAGGTCGACTGGATGGTGGATGTCAGCGGCAGCGCGGATACGCGGGTCGAAGGCTTCGGCTGGATGGGGGGACCGTACGCAGCAATGCGCCTGACGCCGGAGCTGTTCTTTGATGTTCGCGCGGCATGGGGGCGGTCGGACACGGACGTGAATGCCGCCGGGGTCACCGGCAATGTTGCAACAGAGCGCTGGCTGGTCACTGGCCAGCTGTCCGGCAATTTCCACGCCGGGCCCTACCGCATCACGCCGGAAGCCTCCATTGAGTACATCCAGGAAAAACTCGATGCCTACACCGTCTCGTCCGGCGCACAGATTGCCGCCCAGACCGTCAGCATCGGCCGGCTGCGGGCCGGTCCTGAAGTTGCGCGGATTTTTGATATTGGGGATGGCGCGACGCTTGAACCGCGTGTTGCGGTTGCAGCCGTCTGGGACTTCAATCCGCCAGACGACGTGACGCTTGGCACTGTGCGCTACGGCAATGATGATTTTCGGGCGGTTGTCGAGGCAGGGACGATCCTCAAGACCGAAAGCGGCATCAACTTTGCCATTTCAGGCAAATATGAGGGCTTGGGCGTCTCGGGCTTTGATGCCTATGGCGGCTATCTGTGGATCAACGTGCCGATCTAGGTTTCCTCACGATTTTGAGCATATCGGCCTTGTTTCCTGGCTCTTGACGGCCACGCCCTGCCGCGCTTCAACCTGCCCATGACCAACGCTTCGTCTTCGCCCGACAAAACCGGCGCGCTTGTCCTCTTTTCCGGTGGACAGGACTCCACCACCACGCTCGCCTGGGCGCTGGACCGCTATGCGCAGGTTGAGACGATCGGTTTCGACTATGGGCAGCGCCATGTGATTGAGCTTGAGCAGCGCGATGTCGTTCTCGACAAGATGCGCGCTGCCTACCCGGACTGGGCGACGAAGCTTGGCGATGACCACATGCTGGACCTCAAGGACCTTGGCCGCATCTCAGAAACCTCGCTGACCCGAGACGCCGAAATTGCATTCACGGATGAAGGCCTCCCATCGACCTTTGTCCCTGGCCGCAATCTGCTGTTCTTCACCTATGCTGCTGCCATCGCGTTTCGGCGCGGCCTGACGGTGCTGGTGGGCGGCATGTGCGAGACAGACTATTCCGGCTATCCGGATTGTCGCGACACAACGCTCAAGTCGCTTCAGGCGTCACTCAACCTTGGTATGGACCGCGCCTTTGTCATCGAAACGCCGCTGATGTGGATCGACAAGGCGCAGACATGGGCCATGGCGCACGCGCTTGGCGGCGACACGCTGATACAGATCATCCGTGACGACTCCCACACCTGCTATCTGGGCGACCGGGAAACCACCCAACCCTGGGGCAAGGGCTGCGGCACCTGCCCGGCCTGCGAGTTGCGTGCCGCCGGCTGGGACACGTGGAAAGCACGCATCTCAGGAGCGGGTGGGCTGTGACCTATTCCGTCAAAGAGATGTTCCCGACCTTGCAGGGTGAAGGAGGACAGGCGGGCCGTGCTGCCGTCTTCCTGCGCTTCGCAGGCTGCAATCTGTGGACGGGCCGGGAAGAAGATCGCGCAGATGCCGTGTGCACATTCTGCGATACGGAATTTGTCGGGACCGATGGTGACGGCGGCGGCAAGTTCACCACCGCCGAGAACCTCGCCCGGGCTGTCACATCCAAGTGGCAGGGTGGCCCTGCGGGACGCCTCGTCATATGCACCGGCGGCGAGCCGCTGTTGCAGCTCGACGGACCACTGATTGATGCTCTTCACACTGCCGGCTTTGAGATTGCCGTTGAAACAAACGGCACGTTGGCGGCACCGGAAGGCACGACCGGCGGCATCGACTGGATCTGTGTCAGCCCCAAGGCCGATGCACCGCTGATGCTCACCGCGGGCCAGGAACTCAAGCTCGTCTATCCGCAAACCGAGGCGGAAGCCCAGCCGGAACGCTTTGAAACGCTCGATTTCGAGCAGTTCTACCTGCAGCCCATGGATGGCCCCGCCCGCGATAAAAACACGCAATTGGCGGTTTCCTATTGCCTTTCCCACCCCAAATGGCGTTTGTCCCTGCAGTCACATAAATATATCGGCATTCCCTAGGCGTCAGATTTCTTTAGCCATGCGCATTACCAAGCAATTCACCTTCGACGCGGCCCATTACCTGCCGCATGCGGAAGAAGGCCACCCCAACCGGCGCCTGCATGGGCACTCGTTCCGGGTGATCGTGTGCCTCGACGGCATGCCGGATGAGGCGACCGGCCTGATCCGGGACTTTGGCGATGTGCAGGCCGAGCTGACCTCAGTTCGCGACGAGCTGGACCATCGCTTCCTCAACGAGATCGAAGGGCTTGAAGCGCCGACATTGGAAAATATTACCCTGTGGCTATGGACACAGTTGGCTGCCCGGCTGCCGGAACTGGCGCGCATCGAAATCCACCGCGACAGCTGCGGTGAGGCCTGCATCTATGAAGGCTCCCGCCACGGAAAGGCAAAGTCATGACGGATGGACCTGACGTTTCCCAGCTTGGCGCCCAGACAGCCCTGCCCGCTTCCCCCGAGGAAGCAGAGCTTGAGCGGGTGCCGAACCCGCAGCCGGGTACGGATTATGTGGCGCGGTTCACCGCGCCTGAATTCACGTCCCTGTGCCCTGTCACCGGCCAGCCGGACTTCGCGCATATCGTCATCGACTATGTCCCCGGCGACTGGCTGGTGGAAAGCAAATCGCTGAAGCTGTATCTGGGCAGCTTTCGCAATCACGGGGCCTTTCACGAGGACTGCACCATCGCCATCGCCAAACGGCTGGTGGAATTGCTGGGCCCCACATGGCTGCGCATCGGCGGCTACTGGTATCCGCGCGGCGGCATTCCCATTGATGTCTTCTGGCAGACCGGCGACGTGCCGGCAGGCGTCTGGCTGCCGGACCAGGGTGTGCCCCCCTATCGCGGCCGCGGCTGAAACACCATCTGACAAAGCTTTGAGCCCGCGTGATCGCCGATCCGCGTTAGGCTTTTGGCATGCGTGTTCTTGTTTTTCTCCTGTTGCTGGCAACCCCGGCCCATGCGCTCAGCGCCTTTGATGCAAGCCCCAAGGGGCTGGCCATGGACGGCTACGACCCGGTGAGCTACTTCGTGGCGCCAGCGCCTCAGCAGGGCTCTCCCGACATTGCCGCTGACTGGGCCGGTGTGACCTGGCAGTTTGCCAGCCCGGAAGACCGCGACCGGTTCCTGATGGCACCGGAGTCCTACGCGCCTCAGTTTGGCGGGTGGTGTGCCTGGGCGGTTGGCCATGGCTATCTACAACCGGCACGCCCTACGTCCTATGCCATTGTGCGAGGCAAGCTTTACCTCAACTGGTCGCCCGGCGTGCAACGAAGATGGGAAGCCTCGCGGCCGGCGAATATTGCGTCCGGTCACCACCGATGGCCAACTCTGAAGCGCCAATTGCTGGATGCAGATAGCTGATCTGGCTTAACGACGCCGCGCAACCCGTTTGGCTTTGAGCTTCTCACCAATCGTCTGCCCGCTATAGGTTCCGCTGGGCACGCGTAGCGTTCCCAGTGCATAGGTGCGCCGGCGCAACTCATCTGCAAAAGCTGTCCGGTCTTTCAGATGTGCAAGCTCGTCGTAGCGAATGGGACGACCAATACGAATGGGAACCCGGCTGCCGATGCTTTCACGTACCTCGCGAAACAGCAGCGACAGGCGCAGCGTCCGGCTGAAGTGACTGGCTATCTGAAAGAGCCGTCCATTTTGTCCCTCAAAGAAAATGGGCACGACCGTCGCTTTGGAGCGCTGCACAAGTTGTGCTGTGAAAGGTTGCCACACGGGGTCAACGGCGCGACCGAAGGGGCGCGGCGCAGTTGAGACTGTGCCGCCGGGGAACACGATGATGGTACCGCCAGCTCTCAGCAGTTCGCGCGATATCTTCCGTGTTCGGATGTTTGTCGCGAGCGCTTCCGGCGTCTCATCAAAATCGACAGGCAGCAGATAGTCTTCGATTTCGGGCGCCTGGGTCAGCACAGCATTGGTGAGCACCTTGAATTCGCCGCGGACCATGGACGCAAGATGGCTTATCACCAGCCCATCGATCACCCCAAAAGGGTGATTGGCCACCAATACCAGTGGCCCCTCTTTGGGAATTTCATGAAGCCGGGCCATGTCAAAGTCGAGTTGCAGTCTCAGATACCGGATGGCTGCGGCGAAGAAGGTTTCGCCTTCAACCGGATTGGCACGATTGTCGAGATACATGCGCTTGAGACGTGGCTGACCCGTCATCCGCTCGATAAGCTTGATGACAATCTGTTTGATCCGCGGATCATCCGGCGATGCATATGAAAATGTGGGGTCTGGCAGGGCGCTGCTTTGTGCGTGTTGCGCGACGATGTCCTGACCCAATCGCGGGTTCATGTTCATGAAACCGGCATCCCTGACTTGCGCGCCCGATTCGTCGGATCGTCGCTGCTCCCCTGTGCGCAGAATTAGCGATTTGCCGAGTCGAGGCAATACGCACCAGGTGCAATGTTCATCGCGGTGAAGCGCCCTATCATTTCTGATTGTCTGTCATTTGAATTTCCATCCGCATGACGTTGTCAGACGGCAATGCGGGTTGTGTTGAAGGCCAAACCGATTTTTTTCTAGAAGAGCCCCTTCAATGTGTTATATGCGAATGACTCGCACTTGCACCACTAAAGCCGCGCGATGAGGCGGCATGAGAAAGGCATCCCATGAAGTTAATTCTAAAGACTGGCATTGCCCTGACGGCGACGGCAATCGCATCCCAAGCCTTGGCCCATCCCGGCCATGAGCATGAGATTGGTATGGCTCACGTCCTCACATCACCTGAGCACATAGAGGGATTTCTTTTCATCGGCATGATCGCCGGCATCATCATGCTTGTTCGACGCGTGTGGGCGATCATGATCGGGAACATCGCTTTGATGGCTTACATTTTTGCCCAGGGGGCAAGCCATGCATCTCACGGAAGCGCTCTCTTTGGTCTTGAAACCGGACTAGCCGGCGCCGCGCTGGCTCTTGGTGCTTGGCGGGCCACCCATATTGCATACCGATCCATAGAAGCACGCAGGGCAAGAGCACGGTCATGAAACCATCCCTGCCTAGAGCAGCAGCCTTAGAAGTGTCAATCGCCGCTCATGAACCCGACTCGCGCTGGAGATCACTTATTGCCCAGGGCAATGTGTCGTTCAGGGCCGGCCATATGGATGAGGCTCTTGCCTTTTACCTGGATGGGTTTGTTGAAGCTGAAAGGCTTTTGCGCATGGCCGCCTGCGAGGCAGGCCGCACGGGCGTAGACCCTGCGGAGATGCTGGTCATTGCAGCATCTAACGCCGGCAACGTTCACATGGACCGGGGCAATCACCGCAAGGCCCAGGAAACTCTTCAGTGCGCAACCGCTCTGCTTAGAGCGAGCATCAAAGACGAAACAGCGCCCGTCGAACTGCGCATGACATGCGTGCGGAACATGAACCCGGCCATCAATGAGGTCCTGGCACACATGCGCAGGGCAGGTGCGGAGTCGCAGGCCATGGAGGAAGAATTCAAAGCCGCCAAGCAGGTGGCGTTTGACTGCATAGCCAATCTCAAATCGAAACACTTCCACTAAAGGAAATCTGAATGCTGCATAAACTGCTTGCCCGTATTGACAGCGTCACGCCGCTGCTAGCCGCCCGTGCCCATTGCGACATCCCCTGCAAGATCTATGATCCGGCGCCTGCACTGATTGCAGCGCTGTCAGTTATTCGCCTGATTGACATCATGGAAGAGAACGCTGCGAAGGAAGAGAGTCTTGAGCGGACAAACACCATTGCGCGCTGTGTACTGCGCAAGGAAGAGGAAGCTGAAAAGGTAAAGCACGAGGTGCGCATCATATGGGGCGACTACTTCAAGGCACCACAGATCGAAGCGCACCCGAAAGTACACGACATTGTTCATCAGATCATGATGAAGGCCAGTGCTTGCAAGCAAACAGCCAAGCGCAGCAACGGTGAAGAGTTGCTGGAGCTTGTTAATCAGTTTGCGGAAGTATTTTGGGCAACCAAGGAGATCAAGACCACGCGCAAGACCGCGCCTTATCCTCCCGCCCTGCCAGCCGTTTACCCAGACCTATAAGGACTATCCATGTTTGGTTGGCGCATCACGCGAGTCGAAGGGCACAGCATGGAACCTGGTTTATGCCATGGTGACTATGTTGTGTCCCGAATGGCCACCGCCTCACCAGGCGATGTCGTCCTGATTGACCATCCAAGTCTTGGCAGGATCGTCAAGCGCGTTTTGAGCAGAGATGAAAATGGCGCTCTAATTGTGTTCGGCGACAGCCCTCTCTCGACTTCCAGCGAGGTCATCGGCCCGATAAGGCCGGACGACATTGAAGGTGTGGTTTGCTGGCGAATTGCGCCCGTTGGTCTATCAGCCATGCCGCGAATGTCTTTGCAGCGCTAAGCTGCGGCTTTCGCGAGTGCGTCAAAACCCTGCAGGCGCTTGAGCAGTGCCGGCATGTCCTTGAGATGCACCATGTTGGGCCCATCAGAAGGCGCCGAGTCCGGGTCCTGATGGGTTTCCATGAAGACGCCGGCCACGCCGACGGCCACCGCCGCGCGGGCCAGTACCGGCACAAACTCGCGCTGGCCGCCAGATGTCGTGCCCTGCCCGCCGGGCTGCTGCACCGAGTGGGTGGCAGCAAAGATGACCGGAGCGCCGGTCTTGGCGAGTTCCGGCAGGGCGCGCATGTCGGAGACCAGCGTGTTGTAGCCGAAGCTTGCGCCGCGCTCAGTCACCATCACATTCGGGTTGCCCGCGCCGCGTACCTTCTCCACCACATTCTTCATGTCCCAGGGGGCCAGGAACTGCCCCTTCTTGACGTTTACTTCTGCGCCGGGTTCCGCCGCCGCTAGCAGCATGTCCGGCTGGCGGCACAGATAAGCTGGGAGCTGCAGCACGGCGACCACTTCCGCCACGGGCGCACATTGCTCCGCGGTGTGCACATCGGTCAGCACGGGAATGCCGAGCGTTTCCTTCACCTCGGCAAAGATCGGCAGTGCCAGATCCAGCCCCAGCCCGCGCGGGCTATTGGCGGAGGTGCGGTTCGCCTTGTCGAAAGAGGATTTGTAGACCAGCCCGATGCCAAGTTTGGTCGTGATCTCTTTCAGCGCTGTTGCCATTTCCAAAGCGTGGTCGCGGCTCTCCATGGCGCAGGGGCCGGCGATGATCGACAGGGGTTTGTCGTTGCCGAAAACCGTCTTGCCAATGGACACGGTGGTGTTGGCTGCAGAATTCATGGAGACGCTCCATAGGCGGACGAGGTGCCCGCGAGAAAACTAAACCAGCCGGCTGCGTTCCAGGGCCGCGCCCACAAAGCTGGCGAACAGCGGGTGCGGGTCAAACGGCTTGGACTTCAGTTCCGGGTGGTACTGGACACCAATGAACCACGGATGTGACGGAATTTCGATGGTTTCCGGTAAAAGGCCATCCGGAGATGCCCCCGAGAACGTCATTCCGGCCACTTCCAGCGGGTCCTTGTAGGTCATATTGACCTCGTATCGGTGTCGGTGGCGTTCCGCGATATCTGTGGTGCCATAGATGTCGGCAATGCGCGTGCCCGCCTTGAGCTTCGCGTCATAGGCGCCCAGCCGCATGGTGCCGCCAAGATTGCCGTCTTCCTCGCGCTGCTGCAGCTGGCCTTCCTTGAGCCATTCGGTCATCAGACCGACCACAGGCTCGTTGCAGGGGCCAAACTCGGACGATGACGCGGCTTCCATACCGGCAAGATTGCGAGCCGCTTCCACCACCGCCATCTGCATCCCGAAACAGATGCCGAAATAGGGCACTTCGCGCTCGCGGGCAAATTTGGCAGCGGCAATTTTTCCTTCTGCGCCGCGTTCCCCAAAGGCGCCAGGCACGAGGATGGCATTGACACCTTCCAGATAGGGCGCGGGATCTTCCTTCTCGAAGATTTCCGAGTCGATCCACTCGACATTGACGCGCACCTTGTTGGCAATCCCACCATGGGTCAGCGCTTCGGTGAGTGACTTATAAGCGTCCTTGAGGCCCGTATATTTGCCGACAACAGCGATTTTCACCTCGCCGTCTGGCTGGCGCACGCGGTTGGTGATCTCTTTCCAGGTCTCCAGTCCCGGCTCGGGCGCATCCGTGATGCCGAAATGCGCCAGTACTTCCGTGTCCAACCCTTCCGCATGATAGGCCGCGGGCACGTCGTAGATCGTGTCCACGTCCCGCGCCTCAATGACGCTGGACGGGCGGACATTGCAGAACAGGCCAAGCTTGCGGCGCTGGTCCGTCGGGATCGGCCGGTCGGCGCGGCATAGCAGAATATCCGGCTGAATGCCGATTGCCCGCAGCTCGCGCACGGAGTGCTGGGTCGGCTTGGTTTTCATTTCGCCTGCTGAGGCAATCCACGGCATCAGGGTCAGGTGAATGAATACAGCGTCATTGATAGGCAGTTCATTGCCGAGCTGACGGATGGCTTCAAAGAAGGGCAGGCCTTCGATGTCGCCCACCGTGCCGCCGATTTCGCAGAGCACGAAGTCCACATCGTCATTGCCGTGCAGCACGAAGGCCTTGATGGCATCCGTGACATGCGGGATCACCTGCACGGTGCCGCCGAGGTAATCCCCCCTGCGCTCCTTCTGCAGGATCGTCTGGTAGATCTTGCCTGCGGTCACATTGTCGAAGCGCGACGCGTGGACGCCCGTAACCCGCTCATAGTGGCCCAGTTCCAGGTCGGTCTCCGCACCGTCATCGGTAACGAACACTTCGCCGTGCTGAATGGGGCTCATGGTGCCTGGATCAACATTCAGATACGGGTCGAGCTTGCGAAGGCGCACGGAGTAACCGCGCGCCTGGAGCAATGCGCCCAACGCCGCTGATGCGAGACCCTTTCCGAGGGAGGACACCACGCCGCCGGTAATGAAAATGTACCGCGCCATGGGCGATGAATTTATCCCGAGTCGTTGAGAGAAAGAAAGCGAAAAAGTGGTTATAAAACAGGTTTATTGGACCCGCAG